>JBBSUR010000039.1:0-16380 GCA_038234255.1 Mycobacteriales bacterium
GGTCATGCGGGAATCCTCGCACCCCCGCACCGTAGGCTCGACGCCATGGCCACGACAGCCGGGGTGGTGCTCGCCGGCGGTCGCTCGTCGCGGATGGGGACGTCCAAGGCGGGGCTGGAGTGGCACGGTTCGACGTTGCTGCGCCGAGTCGTCGGGATCGTCGGCCGCGGCGTGGACGGCCCCGTCGTCGTCGTCCGGGCCCCCGGCCAATGCCTGCCCCGACTGCCCGCCGACATCGAGATCTTCGACGACCCGGCCGAAGGCCGCGGGCCGCTGCAGGGCATCGCGGTTGGCCTCAGCGCGCTGGCGGAGCGCGCCGAGACAGCGTTCGTCTGCTCGACCGACCTGCCGCTGCTGCACCCCGCGTTCGTCCGCCGGGTGACGCGCGAGCTCGCGGGCGTCGACATCGTGCTGCCGACAGTCGGGGGGCACCGCCAACCACTGGCCGCCTGCTACCGCACCGCCTTGGGCGCGGTCGCGGCCGAGCTCGTGGCGGCGGACCGGCTCCGCCCGGCCTTCCTGTTCGAGCAGTCGCAGGTCGAGGAACTCGACGACGCAGCCCTGCTGGCCGACCCGGTCCTGCGCCGCGGCGACCCGGACCTGGACTCGGTCGCCGGGGTGAACTCCCCACAGGAGTACGACCATGCTCGGCAGCGGCCGGCGCCGACCGTGACCGTCCAGCGCTTCGGTGTGCTGGCCCGGGCGGGGGGCAGCGTCGGGAGCAACGTCCAGGCAGCCACCTTGGCCGCCGCAGCCCACGCGGTCGGACTGACCCTGTCCCGACACATCCTCGCCGCGCTGAACGGCGACCAGATGACCCGCGACCCCGAACTGCCCCTGGTCGCCGGCGACGTCGTCGCATTCTTGTCGGCGGACGCCGGTGGCTGACGCACCAGGTGGATACTTCGGCCGGGCGCTGGTCATCGACGTGAGCGACGGCTCGAGCCGCGTCCTACCGCTGCCGGAACAGGTCCTGCGCGACCACCTCGGCGGGGTGGGCCTGGGCACCTGGCTGCTCACCGAGCTCGGCCCGGCCGGTGTCGGCCCGCTCGCCCCCGAGGCGCCGCTGGCCTTCGTGTTCTCCCCGCTGGTGGGCACCCCGCTGACGACCAGCGCGAAGTTCGCCGTGGTCGCGAAGTCACCGCTGACCGGGCTGCTCACCGACGCGCTCGCGTCCAGCCACTTCGCGATCAGCGGCAAGCTCACCGGCCACGATGCGATCGTGCTCGTCGGCCGCGCGCCGTACCCGTCGGTCCTGGCCGTACGCGGCAGCGAGGTCAGGCTGTCCGACGCCGCCGCCGAGTGGGGCAGCTCGGCCGCCGACGCCGAGGCAGCGGTGAAACGGCGGCTCGGCCCGGGGTGGCAGGTCGCCTCCATCGGCAGCGCCGGCGAGCGCGGGATCGCGTACGCCACGATCTCTCACGACGGAAGGCACGCCGGTCGCGGCGGGCTCGGAGCCGTCATGGGGAGCAAGAACCTCAAAGCGCTCACCGTACACGCCACCACCAAGGTGGCCCCGGCCGACGTCGCCGGCGTTCTCGCCGCGGCGAAGGACCTGCGCACCCGCTCGCTCGGCCAGGCCACGGCGAAGTACCGCGAACTCGGGACCATGGCGAACGTGCTGGCGTTCAACGCGTTGTCGACCCTGCCGACCCGCAACTTCCAGGAAGCCACCTTCGAGGGCGCCGCGCAACTCGGCGCCCAGGAGCTGGCTCAGGCCCGCGGCGTCACCCGCTCGTCGTGCGCGTCGTGCTCGATCGGCTGCGAGCACCTCTACCGCGACAAGGGCGGGCGGAAAGTGCGCATGGAGCACCAGAACGTCTCCGCGCTCGGGCCGATGTGCGGGGTGTCCGACCCCGACGCGGTGCTCGCGGCCACCGCGCAGTGTGACGACCTCGGGATCGACACCATCTCCGCCGGGGGGACGATCGCGTGGGCGATGGAATGCGCCGAGCGCGGCCTGCTCGACGCGCCCTGGCTGCGCTTCGGCGACGGCGCCGCGCTGCTGCGGGCACTGGACGAGATCGGCTCTGGCGAGGGGATCGGCCCGTTGCTCGCTCGTGGCTCCCGGGCCGCCGCGGCCGTCGTCGGACAAGGCTCACTCGCTTTTGCCGCGCAGGTGAAGGGGCTCGAGCTGCCCGGCTACGAGCCGCGCACCATGCAGGCGATGGCACTGGGCATGGCGGTGAACGCCCGCGGCGCCGACCACAACCGCAGCGGCGCGTACGACGCGGACCTGTCCGGCGACCTGGACCGCCTCGCCGGCGGGCAAGCCCACGTCCGCGGCGCGGTCGAGTCCGAGGACCGTGCGGCGGTGATGGACTCGATGATCCTGTGCTCGTTCCTGCGCAACGTGTTCGAGGACCCCTTCGCCGAATGGGCCGCGCTGCTGTCGCTGGTCACCGGCTGGGACATCGACGCCGACGAGCTGCGGGCCACCGCTCAGCGGATCGTGCTGGCCAAGCGTTCGTACAACCTGCGCGAGGGGTGGCAGCCCGAGGACGACTGGCTGCCCGAGCGCTTCCTGAGCTCGACCCTGACGGTCGGCTCCGGCCGTACCGCCGCGCTGACGCCGGAACGTCTGCGGGCCATGGTGTCCGGCTACTACCGCGCCCGCGGACTGGACAACCAGGGCCGACCGTCGAGGTCCGCTGATCGCGAGCAGCGATGGATCGGCGGGCCGGGAGCGGCCCCGCCTTAGTTGCCGTCCTTCTCTGGCAAATATCCCCGCACGGCGAACCGCACCCGGTTTTCGTTCAAGCAGCGCAGCAGGGCCGCCTCCTGTTGGGTGGTGGTGTCGGCGATGTCGAAGCGCACCGGGAACCGGCCCTGGATGCGCGGGTCAGGGTTGCCGCGGTCGGCGACGACCGAAATGCCCGGAAGGTCGCCGCAGGTCTGCTTGAGGCCGTCGCGCTTGTCCTGACCGGCGTTCTCCTCCAGCGTCACGACCATCACCCGCTGGTCACCGGCGAACAGATAGTTGCTGAACGCCGGGAACAGGATCCCGCCGAAGGCCAACGTGGCGAAGGTGATCAGAACGGCCCGGTTGCGCTTGGCGGCATAGCGCCACCACGGCTGCGCAACCGGTTCTTCTGCCTGGTCGTCCACCAATTCAGTATCGGTGGCCGCCCGTCCGGCTGCCTGCTCGCGACGGCGCCCGCACGTACGCTCCAGCAGGTGAGCGAGCAGGACGAGGGCAGTTGGCGCCGACCCGACCGCGGGCTGCTCCGCCTGCGCCGTGGACTCACCGTCGTCCTGGTCACCGTCCCGGGCCTGGTGGGAGCGATCGCGGCCGCGGTCCTGTTCGGACCGGCTCCGGCGCTCGCCGTGCTCGGCGTGACCGCGGTGCTGAGCGTCCTGGTGTTGGTCGCTGTCCGCCGCCGCTGGGCAGCCTGGGGCTATCTCGAGCGCGACGACGACCTGCTGGTGCGGCGCGGGGTGCTCGTCCGGCGGACCTCGGTGGTGCCCTACGGCCGGATGCAGTACGTCGATGTCACCGCCGGGCCGCTGGACCGGCGGCTGGGCCTGGCGACGGTGACCATGCACACCGCCGCCGCAGCGACCGACGCTTCGGTGCCCGGACTGCTCGCGGACGAGGCCACGAGACTGCGGGACCGGTTGGCCGCCTTGGGTGAGGCCCGCCAGGCGGGGGTGTGAGCCCGCCCGAAGGCGACGGCTGGGCCCGGCTGCACCCGCTGACCCCCCTGCTGCGAGGCGGGCGGCTGCTGCTCGTGGTGCTGGCAGTGGTCGGCCAGCAGGGCTTGCGCGACGCCCCGGTCCGGGTGGTGCTCGGGGTGCTCGGCGCTGCCGTGCCGGTGGTCATCTTCGTCGGCTGGCTCGCCTGGCGGGCGATGCGCTACCGCATCACCGACACCGAGCTGCAAGTCGAGAGCGGGATCTTCACCAAGCGCAGCCGGCGACTCCCGCTGGCCCGGGTCCAGACGGTCGACGTCGTCCGCCCCCTGTTCGCCCGTTTCCTGGGGCTGGCCGAGCTGCGGCTGGAGGTGGTCGGTGGCGGCGGAGGGGCCGAGGCGCCGCTGTCGTACCTGAGCGAGCAGGACGCCGACCTGCTGCGTACCCGCCTGCTCGACCTGGCCTCCGGACGCGCGGGAGGTGCGGTCAAGGACACCCCCGACGACGAGCACGTCCTGGTAGTCGTCCCGCTCGGCCCCCTCGTCGGATCGACCCTGCTGGGACCGCCCATCGTCGCCGCGGCCGGACTGCTCGTCGCCGCCATCGTCACCGCCGCCATCGACCTGTCCCTGGTCGGTGGAGTCCTGGTCGGCGCCGTCCCCCTGCTGCTGGGAGTGGGGTCGTTCGCCGTACGCCGGCTGCTGGCCGAGTACGGCTTCACGGTGTCGGAGACTTCCGACGGGTTGCGCCTGCAGCACGGCTTGCTCGAGACGCGGACCCAGACGATCCCGGCGGGCCGGGTGCAGACCATCCGGATCACCGAACCGCTGCTCTGGCGGCGCCGGGGTTGGGTGCGCGTGGAGGTGGACGTCGCCGGCTACAGCGCCGGTCAGGGCGAGGAGCAGGCCGCGACGAAGGCGCTGCTGCCGGTGGCTCCGCGCGAACTGGCCCTACGGCTGGTGGCCCGGGTCCTGGGCAGCCCACCTCCGGACGTGGGTGACTGCCCGCCGGCAGCGGCTCGGCGGCGGGCCCCGCTGTCGTTTTCCCGGCTCCGGTTCGGCCTGGACGCAGAGCACCTGGTGGCGACGTCCGGGGTGCTGACGACGACGACCGACGTCCTACCGCTAGCGAAGGTGCAGAGCCTGCGACTGACGCAGGGACCCTGGCAGCGGCGGCTGGGGTTGTCGAGCCTGCACGTGGACAGTGCCGGGCGACGACTCCCGGGCGCCGTTGTCCACCATCGCAGCAGTGAGGCGGCCGCGCGGCTGTTGGACGAGGCCACGGTCCTGGCCCGAGCCGCGGCCGCACGCCGGACCGCCGAGCTGCCACCCGGGCGTCCCGAGCCGGACGACCCGGCCGTGGAGGAGCTTGCCCCGTAAGGTGACCGGGTGCCCCGATCCCGCCAGCTTCGTCCGGGCACCGGCGTCGCCAGGACCGGCCTCCTGCTGGGCGTCGCGCTGCTTGCCGGTGGCTGCGCGCCGGGCTCGGGTCCGTCGCTCCCGGATGTGAACGCCGCCACGGCAGCCGAGACGGCCGCGCCCTGCATCCCGGCCGCGCTCGAGCGCCGCGCCGCCGCCACGCTGATCGTCGGGCTGCCGAACCTGACCTCCGCCGACGACGAACTCGGCAAGCAGGTGGTGGACCTCGGGATCGGCGGGCTGTTCCTGTCCGAGCCCAACGTCGAGTCGGCCGAACAGCTGACCACACTGGTCGAGGGCCTGCGGGCCCGCGCCGACCGGCCGCTGCTGATCTCGACCGACGAGGAGTCCGGCCGGGTCGCGGTGACCCGCGAGATCGTCGGGGCCGGCCCGTCCCCCCGCCGTCTCGCCCGGCAGCAGACGCCGCAGCAGGTGCGCCAGTTCGCCGAGAAGATCGGCGACAAGCTCGCCGAGGTCGGCGTCAACCTCGATCTCGCACCGCTGCTGGACCTCGACGACGGACCGTCGAGCGGCATCGTCGGGGACCGGTCGTTCAGCGCCGACCCGCTGCGGGCGGCGACGTACGGGATGGCCTTCTCCGCCGGCCTGCTCGACGCCGGTGTGACGCCGACCCTCAAGCACTTCCCGGGACAGGGCCGGTCGGCGATCGACACCCACAAGAAGGCCGCGGTCGTCGACGCCCCCCTGGCGGAACTGACCGTGACCGACCTGCTGCCCTTCCAGCAGGCGATCGACGCAGGGGCGCCGGTGATCATGCTCAACCACCTGGGCTACACCGCCCTCGACGCGGACCTGCCGGCCACGATGAGCCCGAAGGCGTATGCGTTGCTGCGCAAGATGGGCTTCGACGGCGTCGCCATGACCGACAGCATCGGCATGGGGGCGGTCAACCTGCGCTGGGACTTCCCGGAGGCGACCGTCCGGGCAATCGCCGCCGGCGCCGATGCGGTGCTCGCGACCGACGGCAACCAGGCGGTCCGCATGCGCGACGCCTTGGTCGAGGCCGTCGGCTCCGGCCGGCTTCCCGAGGCCCGGTTGAACGAGGCGGCGGCCCGGGTGACGGCGCTGGCGGGCGGCGACCCGATGGCCATGTCGTGCCTGCCGATCGAGCTGCCGACGTTCACGGCTCCTGCCCGGGCGGCCGCACCTTCGGACAGCGCCACGCCGACGGCCACCTCGACGGGCACGGCGCAGCCGACCGGTAAGGCTTCTTCTGCCAGCACCCCCACACCGACGCGCAAGGCCACACCGACACGGACACCGACGGCGACACCGACGGCGACGGCGACGCGCACCGCAGCCACGGCCGACCCTTCCGGAGCGGCCACCCCCACGGGGGCGCCGGCGACGAGGACCGGCGCGCCGAGCGCTACCGCCACACCGACGAGCACCCCGGCCAGGACCGCGGCCCCGAGCAGTTCTTCGACTCCGACCGTCGGCGCCACACAGGCGGGTTAGTCAGCCACGCGGGCCGGGTCAGCCACACCGGGCCGCCGGAGCTGCCCGGCCAGCCATCAGCCTGCTGGTCCCAGCCGTTCCAGGTCGTCCGGGACGTCGACGGCGTGCTCCTCCAGCCAGTTGAACGGAACGGCCTGCACGGCGCGTTCGTGCGTCGCGGCGAGCACGACGGGTGCGGCGACCCCGGCCTCATAGGCCTGACCCCACCGCACCGCCACCACACACCAACGGTCACCGGGCTTCAGGCCCGGAAAGGCGTGGTCTGGACGGGGCGTCGACAGGTCGTTGCCGACCGACTTCTGATGCGCCAAGAACTCGGCGGTGACCACGGCGCAGATCGTGTGGTTGCCGACATCGCTGCGATCGGTGGAGCAGCAGCCGTCGCGATACCACCCGGTGACCGGGTCCGTGCCGCACTCCTGCAACTCGCCCCCGAGCACGTTGCGCTGGGTCACGACAGGGCCAGTCCGGCGGCAAGGAGCACGCCGTAGGCTAACTGCAGCCGGCCGGTCGCCTGCAGCACGGGTACCAAATCGCGCCCCACCGCGCCACTGCGCACCTTCTGCACCGGAGCCATCGCGAGCGGCGCCGCGACGAGGGCGAGCAGCGCCCAGGGCAGCTGGACTGCAAGCACGAGCGGGACGACCAGCGCCGCGCCGACCAGACCTGCGTAGAGAAACCGACTGCGGCGGTCGCCGATCACCACGGCAAGGGTGCGCTTGTCGCTGACGGTGTCAGTAGGGATGTCGCGCAGGTTGTTGGCGACCAGGATCGCGCAGGCCAGCGCCCCGCACGCGACGCCGCCCGCCAACGCCGGCCAGGTGAGCCGCTCGGCCTGGACGTACGTCGTCCCGAGGACCGCGACCAGGCCAAAGAACACGAACACCGACACCTCGCCGAACCCCGAGTAGCCATAAGGCTTCTGGCCGCCGGTGTAGCCCCAGGCGGCGGCGATCGCGGCAGCGCCGACCGCCAGCAGCGCCCAGCTGGTCAGCGCAGCCAGCACCAGCCCGGCCACGCCGGCGACGGCGAGACAACCGAGCGCCGCCGCCTTGACCGCGGATGCCCGGGCTGTTCCCGATCCGACCAGGCGCAGCGGTCCGACCCGTTCGTCGTCCGTGCCGCGGATGCCGTCGCTGTAGTCGTTGGCGTAGTTGACACCGACCTGCAGGGCCAACGCCACCAGCAGGGCCAGCGCCGCACGGCCAGGACGGAAGGCGTCCACCTGTGCGGCGGCGCCGGTGCCGACCAGCACCGGCGCGAGAGCGGCAGGCAGGGTACGGGGCCGCGCACCCTCGTACCACTGCGCGGCGGTCGTCACGGTCCCCCTCCGGCGTCGGCAACCAGCTCCGCCGACAGCGCGGCTACGTCGATCTTGCCCGATGCCAGCCGTGGCAGGGCCTCGATGATCCGCAGCTCACGGGGCGCGGCGGCCCGGGGCAGGCACTGCGCGACGTGCTCGCGCGCCTGCGCCAGGCTCAGGCCGCCGCTGGACAGCACCGCAACCGCCACCACGCGCTGTCCCCACTCCGGGTCGGGCATGCCGAGGACGGCCACCTCGACAACCGACGGGTGTTCCTCGAGCCGGGCCACGACCGCGGCCGGCGCCACCTTCTCCCCGCCGGTGACGATGACGTCGTCGGCCCGGCCGAGCACCTGCAGCCGCCCGTCCGGCCCCGTGCGCCCGAGGTCGCTGGTGCGGAAGCTGTCGCCGGAGAAGGCCTGCGCGGTCAGGTCCGGGCGCAGCCGGTAGCCCCGAGCGACCACCGGTCCGGACAACCGGATTCGGCCGTCGTCCCCCAGGGACACTCGCACTCCGTCCAGCGCGCTGCCGTCGTACACACATCCCCCGCTGGCCTCGGACATGCCGTAGGTCGTCACTACCCGCACCCCCGCCGCGCGCGCCGCGGACATCAGCGCTGCCGGAGCGGCGGCACCCCCGACAAGCACGGCGTCGTACGCCCGCAGCGCGTCGATGCCGCCGGACCTCACCAGGCGGCGCAGCTGGGTTGGCACCAGCGACACGTAACGCCGCGGTCCAGACAGGAGCGCGGTGGCCGCTGCGAAACCGTCGACACCAAAGGGGCCGTCGAGCAGGACGACCGGCTCGGTCCCGGCCAGCACCGACCGCACCAGCACCTGCAGGCCGCCGATGTGGGTCGGCGCGATGGCGAGCAGCCACTGGCCCGGTCCGCCGAGCCGCTGCTGCGTCGCCTCGCCCGACGCACGCAGGTTTGCCGCTGTGAGCAGCACCCCCTTGGGCTGGCCGGTCGAGCCCGACGTCGGCACCACGAGCGCCACGTCGTCGTACTCCAGCGGCTCGTCGGGGCGACAGGCCGCCAGCACCCGAGCCGGGTCGGCCGGCAGCGGCAGGACCGCCGGGCCGGTCCCGGCCAGCGCCTTCGCCAGCGCCGGCAGCAACGATCCCGCGGTCGCAGGCAGGGCGTGCAGCACCTCAGAAGTAGTAGGGGTACGGCGACCAGTCCGGCTCGCGCTTGTCCAGGAATGCGTCGCGTCCCTCGACCGCCTCGTCGGTCATGTAGGCAAGCCGGGTCGCCTCCCCGGCGAACACCTGCTGACCAACCATCCCGTCGTCCACGGCGTTGAACGCGTACTTCAGCATCCGCTGGGCGGTAGGGCTCTTGCCGACGATCGCGTGGGCCCACTCCAGCGCCGTCTGCTCGAGCTGCGCGTGCGGCACCACCTCGTTGACCATACCCATCCGGTGCGCATCGGCCGCGGAGTACACCCGACCGAGGAAGAAGATCTCCCGGGCGAACTTCTGCCCCACTTGCCTTGCCAGGTAGGCAGACCCGTACCCGCCGTCGAAACTGCCGACGTCGGCGTCGGTCTGCTTGAACCGGGCGTGCTCGGTGCTGGCGAGGGTCAGGTCGCACACGACGTGCAAGCTGTGCCCACCGCCGGCGGCCCAGCCCGGAACGACACAGATGACCACCTTGGGCATCGTACGGATCAGGCGCTGGACCTCCAGGATGTGCAGCCGGCCGGCGCGGGCGGGGTCGATCGTCTCTGCGCCCTCGCCCTCGGCATAGCGGTAGCCGTCGCGTCCCCGGATCCGCTGGTCGCCACCGGAGCAGAACGCCCAACCGCCGTCCTTGTCCGACGGCCCGTTTCCGGTGAGCAGCACGCACCCGACGTCGGGGGTCATGCGGGCGTGGTCGAGCGCCCGGTACAACTCGTCGACGGTCTGCGGCCGGAAGGCGTTACGTACCTCCGGCCGGTCGAACGCGATCCGCACCACCGCGCCGGTGCGGCCCGCGGCGGTGTGCCGGTGGTAGGTGATGTCGGTGAGCTCGAAGCCGGCGACCGGCTCCCACTGCGAGGCGTCGAACAGCTCGGAGACCTCACGGCGTGCCATTCTCCGAGCCTACGTAACTTCGGCCTAGCCAGGAGGTGGCGTGCTCCCAGGGTGGGACGAGCTGGTCGACGACGCGCATGTGGTCGTGCTGGCCCTGCGCGTGCCTTTCCGCGGCGTGGTGACACGCGAGGCACTGCTGCTGCGCGGCCCGGTCGGCTGGGGTGAGTTCTCGCCCTTCCTGGAGTACGACGACGCCGAGGCCGCCCGCTGGCTGGCCGCCGCGGTCGAGGCCGCCTGGGGGGGCTGGCCGACGCGGGTGCGCTCGACGGTTCCGGTCAACGCGACGGTTCCGGCGGTCGGCGCCGGCGACGTGGCGCAGGTGCTCGCGCGGTTTCCGGGGTGCACGACCGCGAAGGTCAAGGTGGCGCAAGCCGGGCAGTCGCTGTCCGACGATGTCGCCCGGGTCGCCGAGGTGCGGTCGGTGCTCGGCCCTGGCGGGCGGGTGCGGATCGACGCCAACGGCGCCTGGTCGGTCGCCGAGGCACTGCGCTGCCTGACCGCGCTGGCCGCCTACGAGCTGGAGTACGCCGAGCAGCCGTGCGCCACGATCGCCGAGCTGACTGCGCTGCGCACCGGCCTCACGCGCGCCGGTGTGCCGATCCTCGTGGCCGCGGACGAGAGCGTGCGGAAGGCGGCGGACCCGGCCCGCGTCGTGCTGGCCGGAGCCGCCGACATCTTGGTCCTGAAGGTCGCACCGCTCGGCGGGGTGCGACCCGCGCTGGGCATCGCCGCGACGTGCGCTCTGCCCGTCGTCGTCTCGAGTGCGCTGGACACCTCCGTCGGCATCCGTGCCGGGATCGCCTTGGCCGCAGCACTTCCCGAGCTGCCGTACGCCTGCGGGCTGGCGACGGCATCGCTCCTGGTCGCCGACGTGGTGTCCGAGTCGCTGCTCCCGGTCGACGGGCTGCTCCCGGTCGGGCTGGTCGAGGCGGACCGTGACCTGCTCGCCCGGTCGGCCGCGCCGCCGGCTCGCCGGCGCTGGTGGCTGGAACGGCTGCGACGCTGCCACGAGGTGCTCGCTCGCGCTGCGCCAGACTCGGCGTCGTGAACCCCTCGACCGCCCTGGCCCGCGTCCTCGTCGACGAGCTGGTCCGCGGCGGCCTGCGCGAGGCGGTGCTGTCCCCCGGCTCGCGCTCGGCGCCGCTCGCCTTCGCCCTGCACCGGGCCGACGCCGCCGGGCAGCTGCGGCTGCACGTGCGCATCGACGAGCGGTCCGCGGCTTTCCTCGCGCTGGGCCTCGCCAAGTGCTCCGGGCGACCGGTGGCAGTGGTCACCACCTCCGGCACCGCCACCGCAAACCTGCACCCCGCCGTACTCGAAGCGTCATACGCGGGTGTACCTGTCATCGTGCTGACCGCAGACCGGCCGCCGGAGCTGCGGGCGACCGGCGCGAACCAGAGCGTCGACCAGCTCACGCTGTACGGCGACGCGGTGCGCCTGTTCGCCGAGGTCGGCACCCCCGGGAGCCGGGTCGGCGACAACGCGTACTGGCGTTCGCTGGCCTGCCGGGCGCTGGCCGCCGCGACGGGTGACACCGGCACGACGCCCGGGCCGGTCCACCTGAACCTCGGCCTACGGGACCCCCTGGTGCCCGACGAGGGCGACGACTGGGTCGAGCCGCTGGAGGGCCGACCCGACGGGGCCTCGTGGTCGCTCCGGGTTCCCGCCACCGCTCCCCCTGCCCCGCCCGACGACCTGCCGCTGCGTACTGCCGTCGTGCTCGGCGACGGGCCGGCGGGGCCGGCGCAGGCGGCGCTGAAACTGGCCTACGGACGCGGTTTTCCGGTCGTCGCCGAGCCGAGTGCGGGCGCCACCGACGACCGCAACACGGTCGAGGTGGCCGAACTCGTGCTCGGCTCACCCGGCTTCCTGGAGTCCCACCGGCCGGACCGCGTCCTGGTCGTCGGACGACCGACGCTCAGTCGCGCGGTCGGCCGGCTGATCGCCGGCTCACCGGTCGACGTCGTCGCGGGCGACACCGGGTGGCCGGACACCTCCCGTACCGCCGCGCGGGTCCTGCCTGCCGTACCCGTCGCTAAGGGCACTTTCGACATCACCTGGCTGGACAGCTGGCAGACCGCCGGCGTGCTGGCCCGCATCGCGGTGGCACAGGAGCTCGGGGATGAGTTGTCCGAGCCTGCGGTGGCCGTCGAGCTGGTCGCCCACTCCCCGAGCCTGCTATTCGTCGGCTCGTCCAAGCCGGTCCGCGACCTGTTCCTGGCCGGACGACGCCCGGGTACGCGGGTGCTCGCCAACCGCGGCGCGGCCGGCATCGACGGCCTGGTGTCGAGCGCGGTGGGCGCAGCGCTCGGGCACCAGGCGGACGGCGGCGGTAGCGCGTACGCCCTGCTGGGCGATCTGTCGTTCCTGCACGACGGAAACGCGCTGGTGCTGGGACCGATGGAGCCGCGGCCCGACCTCACGATTGTCGTGGTCAACAACGACGGGGGCGCCATCTTCGGCTTGCTCGAACCGGGCGAGGCGGCGTACGCACCGGCCTTCGAGCGGGTCTTCGGTACGCCGCACGGGGTCGATCTCGCGGCACTGTGTGCGGCGACCGGGACGCCGCACGTCCTGGTGTCGACGCAGGCCGAGCTGCGGTCAGCGCTGGCCGCGTCCGGGGGGATCCGGGTGGTGGAGGTCCGCACCGACCGGCAGGCCGCGGTAGACCTCGACCGCAGGCTACGCGCGGCGGTCGACGAGGCGCTGCGGTGGTGAGCAGTCCAGCCACGAGCCCGGCGCGCAGGGCTGAGCCCGACGATCTTCCGCAGCTGGTGGCTAACTCCGGCGCGTCGACCACCAGAAGCGGAAGATCAACGGCGGAGTAAGCCACACACCCACACGCCGCCCCCCTCCGACCTCACGAGCTGCGCGGCAGGTCGACCGTCACGGTCAGACCACCCTCCGGCCGCGCCGCCGCCGCCGCCGTACCACCATGCGCCTGCGCCACCGCCCGGACGATCGCCAGACCCAGCCCCGCCCCACGCCGGGCCGTCCGCGCGGTTCCGTGCCGCCGGAACGGCTCGAACAACCCGGCCACCTCCTCGGCCGCCACCATCGGTCCCGAGCTCGACACCTCCAGCCGCGCCCGACCCTGCACGGTGCCGATGTCCACTCGCAACCAGCCGCCGACGACGTTGTGCCGTACGGCGTTCTCCACCAGGTTCCCGGCCAGCCGTTCGAGCAGTCCACGATCGCCCAGCACCTGGGCCGCGCCATAGGACGTCACCACCTGTAGCCGGCGGTCCTGCACCTCCGCCGCCACCGCCGCCAGCGAGGATTGCGCGACCGAGGCCAACTCCACCCGCTCGCGCAGCGGCAGCCCGTCGACCTGCAACCGATCGCTGCGGGCGAGCAGCAGGAGGCTGTCGACGAGCCGGTCGGCCCGGATACTGGCGTCCCGCACGACTGCCGCAGCAGCCCGGAAGTCCCCCACATCGGCATCAGGATCGGCCAGCGCGACCTCGACCTCGGTGCGCATGACGGCCAGCGGGGTGCGCAACTCATGACTGGCGTCGGCGACGAAGCGGCGCTGCGCCTCGAACGCGGACTCGAGCCGGCCCAGCATGTCGTCGAAGGTGTCGGCCAGCACCTTGAGCTCGTCCTGCGGACCCGGTAGCGCGATCCGCGCATCGAGCCGCTCGGCAGAAAGCCGCTGCGCCGCGGCGGTGATGTCCTGCAGCGGCCGCAGGACCCGACCGGCCAGGAAGTAGGACAGGCCGACTCCCAGCGCGCCGAGCAGCAGCAGGGCCAGTAGCCCCTGACGCAGCAGGGAGTTCAGCGCACCCGTGCGCAGGTCATCCTGCACCGCGCCGAGCGTGGTGATCAGATCCGGCCCCGGTCGGGTGATCCGGATCGGCGTGTCCGGCGGCAGCGACCCTTGCCGCACCGCCCGGTCGACCAGCAGCAGCGACAACAGCAGGAGCAGCAGCCCGACCGCGACGGCCACCGCTCCGTACACCAGCGTCAGCCGCCACCGCAGCGTCGTCCGGGACGAACCGGCGCTCACGAGTCGGCCAGCCGATAGCCGGCGCCGACGACGGTATGCACCACCCGCGGCTCGCCGAGTTTCTTGCGCAGCGTCATCACCGTCACCCGCACGGTCGTGGTGAACGGGTCGGCGAACTCATCCCACACCCGCTCGAGCAGCTCCTCGCCGGACACGACCGCGCCCTCGGCGGCCAGCAGCACCTCCAGCACACCGAGCTCCTTGCGGGTCAGCCCGAGATCGATTCCGCCGCGGGTCGCGGTGCGTCGCGCCGGATCGACGAGCAGACCGCCCGGGCCGTGCAGCACCGGCGGGGTCGCCGGGGTGGCCCGCCGGCCCAGCGCCCGCACCCGGGCCAGCAGCTCGGCAAAAGCGAAGGGCTTGCCGAGGTAGTCGTCGGCCCCGAGCTCCAGGCCGGCCACCCGGTCCTCCAGGGTGCCGGCCGCGGTCAGCATCAGCACTCGAGTCAGCGAGCCCTCCCGGGCCAACCGCCGGCAGATGTCGTCGCCGGACCGGCCGGGCAGGTCGCGGTCGAGCACCAGCACGTCGTACCGGGTCATCATCGCCTTCTCCAGGCCCAGCTCCCCGTCGTACGCGGTGTCGACGGCCATCCCCTCGCGACGCAGGCCGCGGGCCACGGCGTCGGCGAGCGGCACCTCGTCCTCCACGACCAGTACCCGCACGGGCAAGGACGCTAGACGAGCTCGTGTGTGGCCGCCGTGGGGTCCAGCTGTCACCCGGTCGGCCCCGTTCCGACAACCGGGGCCGCGGGTATTCTCCGGGAGTGAAAACCCCGTTGGTCGCTGCGCTCCGACGGGGAGTCCTGGCGGTGTGCGTTCTGCGCGACCTCGACCTGGAACCCCGCGACGACGGCGTGCTGCTCACCGGGTCGCCGGTGGTGTGGGTTTCCTGGACCCAGTGTCGGCGTGCACTGGCCGGCCACGATCCCGAGGCAGCGCCCGGCCGAGCCAGACTGACCGACCTGCTGCTCGCCCGCCGCTGGTGCGCCGACGTCGGCCGCGACGCGGTGGAGCTGGCCCTGCGCCCGGTCGGCCTGCCGGTCGACCACGTCCTGCATCCCGGTCTGGACTGGGTCTGCGAGCGGGTACGCGGCGACGCCCTCGACGTCGGGCTCGGCGCCGTCGGGCTCGATCCGGACGACCCGGATCGCGTGGTTCTGCTGCCCGCCGGGGTGGTGGACGCGCTCGGCATCGACCGCGGCGTCGCCTGGACCTTCGCCCGGCAGCGACTGGAGCGCATGGGCGAGCTCGCCGCGGAACGCGCCCGACTCGACCCGAAGGGACAACTCCGCCCATTCGGGGACTGCGACGCGGTGACGCTGCTCGGCGCCTGCAGCCTGCGGACGGCGCTCGCCGAGGCGTACGGCGGGCTGGGCGCCGCGGTGGTGCCGATGCGCCAGCGGGGGTGGACCCGGCTCGGGCTGATCGACCCGGCATTCGGTCCCGCCGCCGCCGCGGCTACCTCGGCGCGGGACCGCGGCTTTGCCCGTCCGCTGCTGATGACCGCCGAGGAATTGACGCTCGTGCCCGAGGGCGGCCGACCCGCACAGATCGCGCTGCGCGACCCGGCGGTGGACAGCCCGTGGGTGCGCAGCGGTCTCTACCGCTGAGCTGTCCCGGTCACGCGGACTCGTCGGCGGTGCGCGGCTCGGACAGGTCGGCGTCGTCGCGGCCGTTGAGGCGGGCCACGGTCTCGACCAGCCGGCGCGCCACCTCCTGGGCGGTGAGCCCGATGTCGGTCAGCGTCTCGGCGCGGGTGGCGTGGTCGAGAAAGCGCTGCGGGATGCCGATGTCGCGGGCGGGCACATCGATGTCGGCGTCGCGCAGCGCCTGGCTGATCAGCGACCCGATGCCGCCGACCCGCCCGTTGTCCTCCACGGTGAGTACCAGCCGGTAGTTCCGGGCCAGTTCGACCAGCTCGGGCGCGACCGGGCTCACCCAGCGCGGGTCGACGACGGTGACCCCGATCCCCTGGTCGGCGGCCCGTTCGGCCACCTCGAGCCCCAGCCGGGCGAGGGCCCCGACGGCGACCAGCAGCACGTCGTCGCCAGTCGCGCGGCGCAGCACGTCGACCGGACCTCGTCGCTCGAGCGACGGAATATCTTCCCCCACCGGCCCTTTGGCGAAGCGCACCACCGTCGGGCCGTCATCGGACGCCAGCGCCTCCCGAAGCTCCTCCCGCAGCGTCGCCGCATCGCGGGGGGCCGCCAGGCGAAGCCCCGGGACGAGCGAGAGCAGCGACAGGTCCCACATGCCGTTGTGGCTGGCGCCGTCGTCTCCGGTCACCCCGGCCCGGTCGAGCACGAAGGTGACGGGCAGGCGGTGCAGCGCCACGTCCATCAGCACCTGGTCGAAGGCCCGGTTGAGAAAGGTGGCGTAGAGGCAGACGACCGGGTGCATGCCGCCCATCGCCAGCCCGGCAGCGCTGGTGACGGCGTGCTGCTCGGCGATGCCCACGTCGAA
>JBBSUR010000040.1:0-16126 GCA_038234255.1 Mycobacteriales bacterium
TGCGCACCGACGTCCCCGACTTCCGGCCGGGCGACACGCTCGACGTCGGCGTGCGGGTGGTGGAGGGCAACCGCTCCCGCGTCCAGCACTTCCAGGGCGTCGTGATCCGCCGCCAGGGTGGAGGCAACCGCGAGACGTTCACCGTGCGCAAGGTGAGCTTCGGCGTCGGCGTCGAGCGGACCTTTCCGGTGCACACCCCCGTCATCGAGTCGATCAAGGTCGTCGTCCACGGCGACGTCCGGCGGGCCAAGCTCTACTACCTGCGCGAGTTGCGCGGCAAGAAGGCGAAGATCAAGGAGAAGCGCTTCACGGTGCCCGTGAAGGCTTCCGCAGCGGCCGCCCCGGCCCCGGCTGCCCCGGTCCCGGTCGCCACCCCGGCGCCTCCGACGGCGGCGCCGTCCGCTCCGGCCGAGGCGTAGCCGCCATACCCAGGTCCGGCACGGACGTCGACTTCCCTCCGTTAGGGTTGGCGTGATGAGCAGCGACGAGCGCGCGACGTGACCACCCGGACCGCTGCGGACAGTTCCCCAGACACGCCACCGGGGCCCGGTCGGCACGCCAAGGGCAAGGAGAAGTCGGGCGGGTCGTTCTTTCGCGAGCTGCCCTTCCTGGTCCTGATCGCCTTCCTGCTGGCCCTGGTGATCAAGGCCTTCCTGGTGCAGGCGTTCTACATCCCCTCGGGTTCCATGCAGCAGACGCTCGAGCTGCGCGACCGGGTGCTGGTCAACAAGCTGGTCTACAACTTCCGCGACATCCACCGCGGCGAGATCGTGGTCTTCAACGGGCTGGACTCCTTCACCCCGGAGAACCAGATCACCCCGCCGAGCAGCGGCATCGGCCGGGTGCTGCAGAAGATCAGCAGCGCGGTCGGGGTCGGGACGCCGGGCGAGAAGGACTTCATCAAGCGGGTGATCGGGGTGCCGGGCGACCGGGTCGCCTGCTGCAGCAACGGCAAGGTGACGGTCCAACCCGCCGGGGCGGAGCGGCCGGTCGAGCTCGACGAACCGTACGTCTTCGAGGACAACCGCATGCCGTTCTGCGCTGCGGGCACCGGGGAGACCAGCTGTCCGACCGGCGCCGAGGGAGTGCTCGTCCCAGAGGGCCGGCTGTGGGTGATGGGCGATCACCGCGGTGAGTCCAGTGACTCGCGCTTCCACATCGACGACGAGAACCAGGGCACCGTTCCCCAGGACAAGGTGATCGGGCGGGCCTTCGTGATCGTCTGGCCGCTGTCCCGCGCCACCGTGCTGAGCGTCCCGACCACCTTCGACGGTGCGCTGGGGGCGCTTCCGGCGTACGGACTGGCCGCCACTCCGTACGCGCTCGGCCTGGGCGGTGCCCTGCCGTTGGTGGCCCTGAAGCGCCGGTTGGCGCGCCGCCGCCGCTAGCCCGAAGTTACGAGCCTCGCCCGCACGCCGCCCCGCCGCAGATCGCCGCTCTAGGCTGGTCGGCGATGACCGGGCCGGTGGAGCGTCGCGCGGGACGGGTGCTGCTCGTCGATGCCTGCGGACGGGTCCTGCTGCTGCACGGGAGCGACCCGACCGAGCCGTCGCGCGGCCGGTGGTGGTTCACCCCGGGCGGCGGCCTGGAGCCCGGTGAGTCGGCCGTCGAGGCGGCTGCCCGAGAGCTCCGCGAGGAGACCGGCCTGCGGGCCGACGTCCTCGCTCTGGCGTCGGTCGTGCACGAGCGGGTCACCCGGTTCCGGCTCGGCAACTGCGACTACCGCCAGAGCGAGGACTACTTCCTGCTGCGGGTGGATGCGCACGAGGTCGACACCAGCGCCCCCGACGCCCTCGTCGACGCCGGCGTCGTCGGTCACCGCTGGTGGTCGCCGGACGAACTGCGTACGACGGTGGAGGTCGTCTTCCCGCCGGAGCTGCCGGACGTTCTCGATCGGCTCCTGGCATGAGGGCTACCCGGCCGGTCGTCCGCTCCGAGAACGGGCTATGGGCGCTGGAACGGGTCCTGCAGCGCAGCGGCTTCCCGCACGTCGCGGGCACCGACGAAGCCGGTCGCGGGGCGTGCGCCGGCCCGCTGGTCGTGGCCGCCTGCGTCCTGCCTCGCGGTCGTCGCGGGGAGGTCCCCGGCCTGGCCGACTCCAAGCTGCTCACCCCCGACGCCCGCGACGCCGCCTACGACGAGGTGCGGCGCCGCGCGCTGGCCTGGTCGGTCGTGGTCGTCCCGTCCACCGAGGTCGACCGCTGTGGACTGCACGTGATGAACGTCCGGGCGATGCGGCAGGCGGTCTGCCGGTTGCGGCCCGGCCCGTCGTACGTCCTGACCGACGGGTTCGCGATCGGGGGCCTGCCGGCTCCGACCCTCGCGGTGTGGAAGGGCGACCGGGTGGCCGCGTGCGTCGCAGCCGCGTCGGTGCTGGCCAAGGTCACCCGGGACCGGCTGCTGTGCGAGCTGCACGAGCAGTGGCCGGAGTATGCCTTCGCCCGGCACAAGGGCTACGTCACCCCGGAGCACACGGCGGCGCTGGCCGAGCACGGTCCGTGCCCGCAGCATCGCTTCTCCTACGTCAACGTCCGGGCCAGCGTGCGGCAGACTGATCCGATGCAGGTGTCGGCATGAGCGCGGAAGAGCTCGAGAAGTACGAGACCGAGATGGAGCTCCAGCTCTACCGGGAGTACCGCGACATCGTCCGCCAGTTCGACTTCGTCGTGGAGACCGAGCGGCGCTTCTACCTGGCCAACGCCGTCGACGTGCAGCCGCGGACCGCCGAGGGCGAGGTCTGGTTCGAACTCACACTGACCGACGCGTGGGTGTGGGACATGTACCGACCGGCGCGCTTCGTGAAGTCGGTACGCGTGCTGACCTTCAAGGACGTCAACGTAGAGAAGTTGGAGAAGCCCGACCTGGAGCTGCCCGAGGGTCGCGCGCCGTTCGGCGGGTAGGGACCCGGCCATGCAGATGTCGGAGCCAGCACAGGACCAGCCCGGCGCGGTGAGCCAGCCGGAGGGCGATGGGCCGGTGACGCTCGGCGACCGCACCGAGCCGGGCGGGCAGGGCAGCCCCGACACCAACCAGGGCAAGACCGAACCGATGTCACCGACGCCGGACCACCCCGTGCCGCTCGGTGCGCCCGAGTTGTCGTCGATGAACGTCGGTGCCGCGGACCCGCAGACACCGAGCCCGGACGTGCTGGCGCCTCTCACTGTGCCTGCCACTGTGCCTGCCACTGTGCCTGCCACTGTGCCTGCCACTGTGCTGCCCGAGCGCTCCGCCCTCGACACCGGCCCGGACGCCGGGTCCGCGCATCGGGCGACCGGGATGCAGGGCACCGCCCCGTACGGCGAGTCGGTCGACACCGACGTCGCGGCGGGAGCCGCGCGGATGAACCCGGCGCTGCCGCTGGCCGGCGGGCAAGGCGAGGGCGACACCGGGCCCGCGCCGGCCGCCGGTGACGGTGCGGCGCCGGGCACGAGCGAGGAGCAGGGCAGGGTCCGCGGGAGCCGGCCGCCGCAGCACTGACCGGTGCGGCTGTGGACGTTCGCCGAGCCTGTCCACAATGCAGTCGTCGCCTCTGGCGTCGGTCCTGCCGGCGGGCCAGTGTCGTCGGCGGAGGTGGTCGACGAATGGACGACACGGGGTCGGTTGGCACGGGGTCGGTTGGCACGACGACGCAGGCGCTCGGGCGGTACGGCGAGGAGCTCGCTGCCCAGCACCTGATCGGGGCCGGCATGGTGGTTCTCTCGCGCAACTGGCGCTGCGCCCAGGGCGAGTTGGACCTGGTGGTCCGGGACGTGGACGGCACGGTCGTGTTCGTCGAGGTCAAGACCCGGGGCGGGACCGGCTTCGGCGAACCGGCCGAGGCGGTCGGCCGGGTCAAGGCCCGACGGCTGCGCATGCTCGCCTGCCGATGGCTGCTGGAGCACCGCCAGACCGGTGTCGGTGACCTCCGGTTCGACGTCGTGGGCATCGTCCGGCGGCGCGGACAGGAGCCCGTGCTCACCCACCTGCGCGGGGCGTTCTGAGCCATCGCTGCAGGAAGGCCTTGCTTACTGCCAGGCCACTTCAGTAAGGACATCGTTTCTGTCAGGAGAGCCCGGGCAGAGGCGGCGTGTGGCGGTTTCGGAGATCACCCACGACGAACCACGGGCGGTGCTTTTCGACCGGGACGGCACGCTGGTGCACGACGTTGCGTACAACGGAGATCCCGCGCTGGTCCGCCCCATCGACGGAGCGGTGGAGGCGCTGCGGCGGCTGCGCCGGGCGGGCATCCCGACCGCGGTGATCTCGAACCAGAGCGGGATCGCCCGGGGCCTGGTGACCCGGGCCCAGGTGGATGCAGTGAACGCGCGCCTCGCCGAACTGCTCGGCCCGCTCGGGCCGGTCTTCGTCTGTGCGCATGCCGACCAGGACGGCTGCCGCTGTCGCAAGCCGGCCCCGGGCATGGTCCTGGCCGCGGCGGCGGCGCTTGGGGTAGCAGCGCACGAGTGCGCGGTCATCGGTGACATCGGCGCCGACGTGGAGGCGGCGAGGGCCGCCGGGGCGCGGTCGGTGCTCGTCCCGACGCCGCAGACCCTTCCCGACGAGGTGGCGGCGGCGCCGGTCGTCGCCGCCGATCTTGCCGCCGCACTGGACCTGCTCTTCGGTCGCGACCTGCGCTGCGACCGCGATCTGCCCGACCGGGTTCCTGCGTGACACGGGTCCTGGTCTCGCGCCTCGACAGCGACGGCGACGTACTGCTGTCCGGCCCGGCCATCCGGGCGGTCGCCGCCGGAGCGGACGAGTTGGTCCTGCTTGCCGGGCCCCGTGGCGCTGCCGCCGCCCGGTTGCTGCCGGGAATCGACGAGCTCCTGATCTGGGCGTGCCCGTGGATCGAGGCCGACGCCGCACCGGTCGATCCCGCCTCGGTCGACGGACTGGTCGAGCAACTGAAAGCGCGTCACCTCGACGCGGCGCTGATCCTCACCTCGTTCCACCAGAGCGCCCTGCCGCTGGCGCTGCTGCTGCGCCTGGCCGGGGTGCCGTGGATCGGGGCGGTCAGCGAGGACTATCCCGGCTCGCTGCTCGACCTGCGGCATCGGCTTCCTGACACCGGCCTGCACGAGGCGCAGCGGATGCTGTCCCTGGCTTCGGCGGCTGGCTTCGCGTTGCCAGCCAGCGACTCCGGCGCTCTGGCCGTACGCCGCCCGCTCCCCGACACCAGCGCGTTGACCGGCGACGGGGCGTACGTCGTGCTGCATCCAGGGGCGTCGGTGCCGGCGCGGGCACCGTCCCCGCGCTGGGCCCGCGAGTTCGTCGAGGCGCTGACCGCCGCGGGCCGTCGGGTGCTTGTCACGGGAGGACCGTCGGAGCGGTTGCTGACCGCCCAGGTCGCCGGCGACGTCGGCATCGACCTGGGCGGCGCCACCGACCTGGCGGGGCTGGCCGACGTGCTCGACCGGGCGGACGTCGTCGTCGTCGGCAACACCGGTCCGGCCCACCTTGCCGCCGCGGTCGGCACCCCCGTCGTCTCGCTGTTCGCGCCGGTGGTGCCGGCGCAGCGCTGGCGTCCCTGGCAGGTGCAGCACGCCCTGCTCGGCGACCAGTCGGCAGCGTGCGCTGGGAGCCGGGCCCGGATCTGCCCGGTGCCGGGTCATCCCTGTCTGGATCGAGTGGCGGTGCAGACGGCCGTCGACGCGGTGGACCGCCTGTCGCCGGTCCGGCCGGCACAGCTCAGGCCGGTGCCGGCATGAGGATCGCGATGGTGTCCGAGCACGCCAGCCCACTGGCCGTGCTCGGTGGCGTCGATGCCGGCGGGCAGAACGTCCATGTGGCCGCGCTGTCCGAGGCACTGGGACGGCGGGGCGCGCAGGTCGTCGTGCATACCCGTCGCGACAGCGCCGAGCTGCCGCGCCGGACCGCGCTGGCGACCGGAGTCACCGTCGACCACGTGAGCGCCGGTCCGGCGCGACCGGTCCCGAAGGACGAGCTGCTGCCGATGATGGGCGACTTCGCCGCCGACCTGCGCCGGCAGTGGGAGTCGTGCCGCCCCGACATCGTGCACGCCCACTTCTGGATGAGCGGGTACGCGGCGCTGAAGGCCGCCCGGCCGCTGGGCATCCCGGTGGCCCTGACCTTCCACGCCCTCGGTGTGGTCAAGCAGCGCCATCAGGGTGCGCGGGACACCAGCCCCGCGGCGCGACTGTCGATCGAGGTGGAGCTGGTGCGCACCGTGGACCGGATCGTGGCCACCTGCACCGACGAGGTGTTCGAACTGTTGCGCCTCGGTGGTGACCGGCGGCGGATGTCGGTCGTTCCGTGTGGCGTGGACACCGGGCTGTTCCATCCCGGTGTGATCGGTGAGCTGCGTCCGCCCGGGCGGTACCGGCTGCTGAGCGTCGGTCGGCTGGTCGAGCGCAAGGGCGTGGGCAACGTCATCGTCGCCATGGGCCGGCTGCGCGCGGCAGGCGGGCCGGACACCGAGCTGGTGGTCGCCGGCGGCCCGGACGCCGACCAGCTCGACTCACATGCCGAGGCGGGCCGGCTGCGGGAGATCGCCGCACAGTCCGGGGTCGCCGACCGGGTGAGTTTCCGCGGCCGGGTCGGACGCGAGGAGTTGCCCGCACTGCTGCGTTCGGCCGACCTCGTGGTCTGCGTTCCCTGGTACGAGCCGTTCGGCATCGTGCCGCTCGAGGCGATGGCCTGCGGGGTGCCGGTGGTCGCGGCGGCCGTCGGCGGCATCGTCGACAGTGTGGTCGACGGGCGGACAGGGGTGCACGTGCCGCCGCGCCGGCCGGACCTCATCGCCGACGCCCTGACCGCGCTGCTTCCCGACCCGGCTCGTCGCCGGGCGCTCGGTGAGGCGGCCGCCCGTCGGGTGCTCACCCGCTACTCGTGGGACCGCGTCGCTGCGCTCACTCTTGCGGCCTACGACCACCTGCTGCCGCTGCCCTCGGCCCGGCTGCTCCAGGAAGAGGTCCGGCGGTGACGACGCCGCTGCTGTCCGGGAAGGCGCACGTGGAGGCGCTGCTGTGCGCGCTTCCGCTGCTGGATGTGGACCGGCTCGACGCCTGGGGCCGCTGCCTGGCCGGCGTCCTCGTCGGGGGCGGACGGCTGCTCGTCGCCGGCAACGGTGGCAGCGCCGCGCAGGCCCAGCACCTCACCGCCGAGCTGGTCGGCCGTTACCGCGACGACCGGCCGGCCCTGTCCGCGCTCGCGCTGCACGCCGAGACGTCCTCCCTGACCGCGATCGCGAACGACTACGGCTGGGACGCCGGTTACGCGCGCCAGGTGCAGGCCCACGGCCGTCCTGGTGACGTCCTGCTGGGCCTGTCGACCAGCGGCCGCAGCGGCAACGTCCTCGCCGCGATGCGGGCCGCGCGCGAGGGTGGCCTCACCGTCTGGGCGCTGACCGGACCCGGACCCAACCCGATGGCCGACACCGCTGACGAGCAGGTGGTCGTGGCCGCGCCGGCCACTGCGACCGTGCAGGAGGTGCACCAGGTCGCGGTGCACCTGCTCTGCGCTGCGGTCGACCTGCAGGTCGGTGCGGACCGGTCCAGCAGCGCCCTGAGCGAGCATCGGGTCGCCCGGTGACTACCCCGGGCCCGGAGACCGCCGGCTCCCGGATCGTGGTCGTCGGTGACGCGCTGCTGGACCGCGATCTCACCGGCACCGTCGACCGGCTCTGTCCCGACGCCCCGGTCCCGGTGGTCGACTCCCCGGTCGACGTCCCGCGTCCCGGTGGCGCCGGTCTGGCCGCATTGCTCGCCGCGAGCGATGGCCGCAGCGTGGTGCTGGTCACCGCCCTCGCGAAGGACGACCCGGGTCGCGAGCTCGCGGCGCTCCTGCGAGCCGGCGGAGTGCGCGTTGTCGACCTGGGCCTGTGTGGGGCGACCCCCGAGAAGGTCCGGGTGCGCAGCCAGGGCAGGTCGCTGCTGCGGCTGGACCGGGGCGGGCCGCCCGGTGCGGTCGGACCGCTGACCGCCGACGCGTGCGAGGCGCTGACCGGGGCGGCAGTGGTGCTGGTAGCCGACTACGGCCGCGGTGTGTGCAGCGCGCCCGGTGTCCGCGCGGCGCTGTCCGCAGCGGTCGCCCGTCGTACGCCGATGGTCTGGGACCCGCATCCGCGGGGCCGCGAACCGGTCCCCGGTATCACCCTGGCCACGCCCAACGGTGGGGAGGCAGCGCAGTTCGCACCCGGTCACAGCGGCGCTCTGCTCACCGCCACGGCCGCCCGTGCCCGGGAGCTGCGGTCGCGCTGGCAGGCCACCGGGGTCGCGGTGACCCTGTCGGGCCGCGGCGCGCTGCTGGTCGGGGGGGAGGGCCTGCCGTGGGTGGTGCCCGCGCCGGTCGTCCCCTGCCCCGACCCGTGCGGGGCGGGGGACCGCTTCGCCTCGGCGGCGGCCGGGCTGCTGGCCGACGGGGCGCTGCCGTCGGAGGCGGTCGCCGGCGCGGTCGCGGCGGCCAGTGCCTTCGTCGCCGCCGGAGGGGCCGCCTCGGTCCGCGTCGGCGCGGCTCCCAGTGCTGCCGCTCTCGGATATGGGCCCGTGGGTGATGGGGCTGCCGGAGCCGTCTCGGCCGAGGTGGTGGCCGCGCGGGCGCGGGCGACCGGCGGCACGGTCGTCGCGACCGGCGGTTGCTTCGACCTGCTGCACGCCGGTCATGTCGCGGTGCTGTCGCAGGCCCGGGCGCTCGGCTCGTGCCTGGTCGTCCTGCTCAACTCCGATGCATCGGTCCGCCGGCTCAAAGGCCCACACCGGCCGCTGCAGTCGCAGCAGGACCGCGTCGCCGTGCTCCTCGCCCTCGGCTGCGTCGACGCGGTGCTGGTCTTCGACCAGGACACCCCCGCCGCAGCCCTCGCCCGGCTGCGCCCCGACATCTGGGCCAAGGGCGGGGACTACGCGCTGACCGACCTGCCCGAGGCTCCGGTCGTCGCCGGATGGGGCGGCCAGGCGGTCATCCTTCCCTACGTCGACGGCCGGTCCACGACCGCGCTGATCTCCAGCGCCCGGCAGTTCCCCGCGCCGTCCACGATGTACGAAGGGAAGGTCCTGCCCCATGCCTGACGTCCCGGAACTGCTCGACACAAGGGTGGGAACCGTTCTGGTCACCGGCGCCGCCAGTGGTCTCGGCGCCGCGGTCGCGGCCGCCGTGCGGGAGGCCGGCGGGACCCCGATCGCGCTCGACCGAGTTCCGGCCGAGGGGATGGCGCACGAGGTGGTCGACCTCGCCGACACCCGCGCCGCCGAACAGGCGGTCCGCCGGTTGGTCGACGGCAACGGCGGCGGGCTCGACGCGGTCGTGACCGCGGCCGGCACCGACAAGTGCGGCGCCCTCGGTGATGTCGACGGCCGGGACTGGGACCGGGTGGTGCAGGTCAACCTGCTCGGCACGGTTGCCGTGGTCCGCGCCTGCCTGCCGTACCTCATGGCGTCCGGTGGCAAGGTGGTGACGGTCGCATCCACCCTGGGTCATCGCGTATTTCCGGACGCCACCGCCTACTGCGCCAGCAAGTTCGGCATCGTCGGCTTCACCAGGGCGCTGCAGGCCGAGAGCAAGGGTCGGATCGGGGTGACGCTGCTGACCCCGGGCGGCATGTCGACGGCGTTCTTCGACGACCGCGACGCGCAGTACAAGCCCGGACCGGACGCCAAGCTCAACCGGCCCGAGCACGTCGCGGCGAGCGTGCTGTTCGCGCTGCGCCAGCCACCGGGCTGCGAGCTCAAGGAACTCGTCGTCGCCTCTGCGTGGGAAAGCAGCTGGCCGTGAGCCGGTGCGCAGCATGAGAGTCCTCGGCATCAACGCCGTCTTCCACGACCCGGCCGCCGCGCTGGTGGTCGACGGGGTGACCGTCGCCGGCGTCGAGGAGGAGCGCTTCACCCGGCGCAAGCACGGCCACGACAACGTCCCGTTCGCCGCCTGGGAGATTCCGCAGCAGGCCGCGGCGTGGTGCCTGGCGCAGGCCGGTCTGCGGCCGGAGGACCTCGACGCGGTCACCTACTCCTACGACCCGGCGCTGTGCGCCCCGCTCGCCGGCATGACGGTGGACCGGCTCGTCGAGCAGGCCTGGGAGCCGATGCGGACCCTGTACGCCGAGCGCGCACCGCTGTTCCTGCGCACCGCCCTGCCCGGGCTGGACCCCGGGATCGTCCGCTACGTGCCGCACCACGTCGCGCACGCCGCCTCGGCCTACCTCGCTGCGCCGTACCGCGACAGCTCCGTGCTGGTGCTCGACGGTCGCGGCGAGACCGCCTCGCACCTGGCCGGTCGTAGCATCGGCGGCGACCTGACAATCCTTGCGCAGCAGGCACTTCCGCACTCGCTCGGACTGCTCTACGAGGAGGTCACCGAGCATCTGGGTTTCCGGCGCAGCAGCGATGAGTACAAGGTGATGGCGCTGGCCTCCTACGGCTCGCCGCGCTGGCTGGGGGAGTTCCGGCAGTTGGTGCGGACCACCGGCGACGGCGGCTTCGTCGTCGAGCCGATCGAGTGGGGCGTGTACGTCAAGCCGGTACGCGCCGGCTCCATGTCCACGACAGGCGGCGCGGCCACGCAGCCGGGAGGCATCGACGCCGACCAGGCCGATCTCGCTGCCACCGTGCAGATCCGGCTGCAGGAGGTGCTGCTCGAGTTGGTCGGTTGGCTGCACGCGCAGACCGGCGATGCCTCGCTGACCATGGCCGGCGGCGTGGCGCTGAACTGCGTGGCCAACAGCGTGCTGGCCGAGCAGGGGCCGTTCGAACACCTGTGGGTGCAGCCGGCCGCGGGGGACTCCGGCACCGCGCTGGGCGGGGCGATGTACGTCGCGCACGCGCTGGGTGACGACGTCGCGCCGATGGGCACCGCCGCGCTCGGGCGCTCCTGGACCGACGACGAGCTGGAAGCCTGGCTGACGACGGCGCAGGTCGCCTACACCCGGCCCGACGACATCGCCGAGACCGTCGCGGAATGCCTGGCCGGTGACGGCATCGTCGCCTGGTTCCAGGGACGGGCCGAGTACGGCCCACGCGCCCTCGGCCACCGGTCGTTGCTGGCGCACCCCGGCCACGCCCGCAACCTCGAGCGGATGAACGACGTGAAGGGCCGCGAACAGTTTCGTCCGGTCGCGCCCATGGTGCTGCTCGAGCGGGCGCACGAGATCTTCACCGGTCCGGTGCCGTCGCCGTACATGCTCTTCACCCACGGGGTGAAGTCCGAGTGGCGCCAGCGCATCCCGGTGGTGACCCATGTGGACGGCAGCGCCCGGATCCAGACCGTCGACCCGACCGAGGAGCCGCTGGTCGCCCGGATGCTGGAGGGCTTCGCTCGGCGCACCGGCATCCCGGTCGTGGTGAACACCTCGTTGAACACGGCCGGCCGGCCGATCGTGGACGACCCGCGCGATGCGCTGGAGTGCTTCGGTTCGGGGCCGGTCGACCTGCTCGCCTTGGGGCCGTTCGCGATCTCCCGACCGGGCCGGTCATGAACGATCCGCTCGTCGAGGTGGTCGTTCCGACGCTCGGTCGACCGTCGCTGCACGAGACGCTGGCTCCGTTGGTCGGCCGCGTTCCGGTCGTCGTCGTTGATGACCGACCGGGAACACCGGCGCCGCTGGATCTGCCCGGCGGCGTGCGCGTCGTCCGGTCCGGTGGGCGCGGTCCGGCTGCGGCGCGCAACGCCGGATGGCGCGCCAGTCAGGCGAGGTGGATCGCCTTCCTGGACGACGATGTTCTGCCACCTGACAGATGGGTGACCGCGCTGCACCGCGACCTTGCGCGGTGCGGCCCGGACGTCGGCGGTACGCAGGGGCGCCTGGTCGTCCCGCTGCCGGCCGACCGGCGACCCACCGACTGGGAGCGCAGCACCGTCGGGCTGGAGACGGCGGTGTGGGCCACGGCTGACCTCGCCTACCGGCGCGAAACACTCCAGCGGACAGGCGGTTTCGACGAGCGCTTCCCACGCGCCTACCGCGAGGACGCCGACCTGGGGCTGCGGGTGGCCGTGGCCGGCTGGCGGATCGTGCGCGGCACCCGGCAGGTCGAGCATCCGGTACGCCCGGCGCCCTGGACGCAGAGCATCCGCAGTCAGCAGGGCAATGCCGACGACGTGCTGATGCGCGCGCTGCACGGGCCGCACTGGCGGGCGCGGGCGCACGTACCGGCTGGTCGCCGGCGCTGGCACCTGGCCACGGCGGCGGCGCTGATGCTGTCGCTGGCCGGATCGGTGCGCGGGTCGCGGCGCACAGCGGTGGTGGGCGGAGGTGCCTGGTTGGGGCTCACCGCCGACCTGGTGACCCGGCGGGTGGCTCCCGGCCCGCGTACTCCCCACGAGGTGGCGGCTATGACGGCGACGTCCGCCGTACTGCCGCTCGCCGCGGTCCGATGGTGGCTCGCCGGCTGGGTGCGACTGCCGGCCCTGTTGCGCCAGCCGGGTCCGGCGCCGAGCGCCGCCGGTGGCCCGGCGGTACGCAGCAGCGCATGAGCGCGGACCGCATCGTGGTGCTGCGCGCCCTCGGGCTCGGCGACCTGCTGACCGCCGTACCGGCGCTGCGGGCGCTGCGCCGTGCGTTCCCCGACGCGCGGATCACCCTCGCTGGTCCGGCGGCGTTGGCGGCGCTGCTTCCAGCCGGCCTGGTCGACGAGTGGTGCGACACGCGACCGCTCGCCGCGCTGGACGCCGACCTGATCGGCGCGGACCTGGCGGTCAACCTGCACGGGCGCGGGCCGCAGAGCACGGCGGTCCTGGTGGCGACGGCGCCTCGGCGGCTGGTGTCCTACGGCGTCACCTCGACCTGGCGGGAGGACGAGCACGAGGTCCACCGGTGGTGCCGGCTGCTGACCGAGGCCGGCATGCCGGCCGACCCTGGCGAGCTCGATCTCGAGATCCCGGACGTCGAGCCGCTTGCCCGCGAGGCGGTGCTCGTGCATCCGGGTGCGGCGCAGCCCTCGCGGCGCTGGCCGGTGCAGCGGTGGGCCGAGGTGGCTCGCCGGCTGCAGCGGCTCGGTCCGGTGCTGGTCACCGGCAGTGCGGGGGAGCGCTCGCGCGCCGAAGCGGTGACCGCCGCGGCCGGTCTTCCCGCCCAGGCGTGCGTCGCCGGCGCCACCGACGTGCGGGGCTTGGCTGCCCTCGTCGGTCACGCCCGTCTGCTGGTCAGCGCCGACACCGGCGTGGCCCATCTGGCCACCGCCTTGCGGACCCCGTCCGTGGTGCTGTTCGGCCCGACGTCGCCGCGACTGTGGGGGCCGCCGCCGGACCGGTCGCGGCACCGGGTCCTGTGGGCCGGTCACACCGGCGACAACTTCGCGGGGCGGGTCGATCCCGGGCTGCTGGAGCTGACGGCCGAGCAGGTGGTGGACAGCGCCCAGGGCCTGCTCGCCTGCTCGCCCGACGGCCTTCCCGGGTCCTGAGCAGGCTCGGGCGCTCTGGTCTGGCGGTGGAACGGCTGAGGTCGTTGCGCGTGTCGTGGTCCGGCGGGCAAGCGAGGCGCGGGAGTGTTGCCACACAGCGCAACATCGGCCGGATGTTGTCCTCTGAGGCAACACGTGGGCGCTGGAGTGAGACTCACCGTGCGGACGGTGGCCGCCAGTTGCGCCAGCCAGCTGTTGACCGGGATCGCCAGCGCGAGGCGGCCGTGGCTGGCCAGCCAGGCCAGCTCGTCACGACCCCTGCACCCTGCCCGGTCGAGAAGAGCTCGTCGTCGGTGCCGGTGTTGCGGGCCGTTTCGGCAAGACGTCCGCGTAACCCTCGGGCGTCAGGGGCGGGTACGAGTCGCGCGACCACGGTGCCGCGCTTGGTGATGTGGATCAACGAGCGGCTGACTGCTGGGTTGCGCTTGGACTGGTGAGTGGGTTCCGACAACCGCCCGTGGCCACCGCGAACGATGGCGCCAACTCAGAAGGCGCCTCGAGCAGCGACTGGTGGGAAGCCGAGCAGCTCTTGGAGGGCATCGACGCGCGCTAACCTCCATGGAGTGTCGGGTGGGCTCAGCAACAATCAGGTGGACAGTCAAGGCGGGCCGCGCGCTACGGAAGTTGATGTTGGGGGAGCCGCCAGACCCGGAGGTCATCGACACGGCCATCAACACCCTCCTGCGCTTCCGGGCGGCACATCAGTACCCGCTCGGGAAGGCAACGATGGGTCTGCGATCGGTGGTCAGGACTGAACTGTGCAGTCGCGTAGAGGTGTCGCAGCGCCTCAAACGTGCCCCGACGATCGTCGACAAGTTGGCTCGCGAGTCCACGCTGTCGCTGCCGCGCATGCAGGACATAGGAGGTTGCCGAGCGGTCCTCAGGTCCCTTGATGAGCTGCGCCGCGTGGAGTCGCGACTGAAGAAGAACCGACCGCCAGTCGGCTACAGCGACTACATCGTGACCCCTCGGTCTTCGGGCTACCGAGGAGTTCACATCGTCGTCAGATACGAAGATCTCGAAGGCATCGAGCGGCGCATCGAGGTGCAGCTCCGTACTCTGGTCATGCACGAGTGGGCGATCACGGTCGAGCGGCTGTCCGGCAGGATCGGGAGCAACCTCAAGGGTGATGGGGAGCACACGGTGCAGCGGCTACTCGCGGTCATCGCGCAAGCCATGGCGCATGAGGAGATGGGCATGACGGTCGATGCTTCACTATTGAGCGAGATGGACGAGCTGCGGAGCCAGGCCGCGCCGTACCTGCAGATGAGAGGAGGGCCGCGATGAACAAGATCCAGCATTTCCTGTTGGTCTTCGATCACGCCAAGGGACGCCTCATCGAGGAGGAGCACTTCCTTGAAGATGGTTCGGCTGCTCTCTCCGCCTACACCGCGAAGGAGCGGGAGCACACCGGCGACCGGAACATCGAGATCGTCCTGATCGGATCAGACTCGATCGAGACGGTGCGTCTCACCCACGCCAACTACTTCGACGGCAGCGTGGCCGTCTCCAAGTACCTCGCTGGCATCTAGCGTCTGGCCACCTCGTCTCGCACCGGATCGTCCCTCCCCCACCGTGTCATCTCACTGGGCACAACGGCCCCGCAAGCCTCGAGTTGTCCACACTTGGCCAACACGGCTCGCGCGAGGACACCGCTGATGAATTTCGGTCCATCGTCCCCATGAGCGAAAGGGGCAGTCCGGACAGGGGTCATGGTGGTCGCGAGTGCGGTCGACAGCGTCGAGATCGAGGTCCGCGAGCTGGTGCGCCGTCGTGGCCTGGTCCCGATCGCCGATGGACCGGCGACGCGCCGACTCGTGGACGAGGTCGTCGCCGACTACGACGAGCGTGCGCTCACTTCCACGCTGCCGCCGCTGCCCGATCCCCGCTCCGCCGCCCCGTGCGGTGTACGACGCTGTCGCCGGCTTCGGGCCGCTGCAGCGCCACCTGGCGACCCTTCGGTCGATGAACTCTGCACTTCCTCGCCCATGCTGACCCGGCCCAGCACGGACAGCAGCGTTGGCCTTGCGCTCGGCGGCGGTGATCACAGTGGTCATGTGGTCATCTTCGCGGTCATATGGTGCCCCCGGATTGACGCCGCATGGAGCTGCGCTGACGTTCGGCTAGGCAGCTCCCGGCCACCACAGGGCCACGATCGTCTGCGTAGGCGATGGCGTCGTCCGCAGGAACTGCTCGATTTCCGGATCGCGGTCGGCGCTGACATGGAGGCGACGACGCGCGAAGCTCACGAGTTCGGGAGTCACGGACTGGGTCCGGGAGGGCTCGACGGTGTCCTCGCGTTCGACGGCGAAGCCCAGGTCGGCGAGCACAGCGTGCACTTCGTCAGCGACGGGCCAGCCCGGTCGTTCGATGCCGTGGAAGGCCTTCCACAGCGGGTCGAGCCTCACCAGCGGAGGGCGTGCCGAGATCTCGAGCACCACCCGGTAACGGGCGTGCGCGGTCAGGGCGAGCAGGAAGTCCTGGATCTCCGCGACGCCGTAGATCGCGTGGTGGCACACCGCCACGTCAGCGGGCTCCACCTGCTCGGCGATATCGGGCCAGGTGCCCAGGACCGCCGTAGGTGCGACGCCGACGGTGCGCGCGCTGGCTACGAACAGGTCGAGCATGCCCGGGAGGAGATCCACACCCGTGATCGATCCGATCTTGGGCGCCAGACCCAGGCTGCTGGCACCTCCGCCGACTCCCACGTCCAGCACCGACCCTGCGTCCGGGAGCGCCTCGAGCGCGCGCTGACGCGTCGGGCGGACGGGGCGCTCGGCGTCGTGCTCGGGACGCCAGCGGAA
>JBBSUR010000041.1:0-16111 GCA_038234255.1 Mycobacteriales bacterium
CGGTTGACGACGAAACCGCCCCACGACCAGCCGAAGAGGAACACGCTGCTGGCGATGGCAGCCGTGCCCGAGGCGGCGATGGCCGAGGCGACGTCCTCGACGTTGGGGTCGGTGTGGGGAGGACCGGAGTTCATCCACGCCGAGGAGCGCCGTCGGGAGCCGCCGATCCCGGCAGCCGCGTACTCCGGCGCCAGAGCAGCGAAACCGGCTCGGCGCCACCGCTGCAATTGGTGTTCGAAGCCCGCCACGAGTTCGTGGTTGGGACCACCGTGCACGTCGACGACCAGCGGCCACGGACCCGGCCCGGGCGGAGTGACAACCAGCCCCTCGAGCGGGCCGGCGGGGCCGTTCCAGCGATGCACCCTTGCCGGCGGTGTGCTCTGGTCCCGAGCCACGACGTCATGCGTGGTGCCATCCCTGACCGACACGAGAGTCGGGGACCCGTCGACCGGACGGCGCAGGGCGGCGACCTCCCCGTCGGCAACGGCGAAGGGGAAGATCGACGCAGCCGGGTCCCGCAACGCCCATCGCCAGGATGCATCATCGACAGCCAACAGGATCATCCCGATCCGGATCCCGTCGTAAGCGGGAATCAGCAGCTGTCGGTCGTCGATGCGCTGACACAACCCCGCGACGCGCAGTTCGGGAGTGAACGTCTCCCCTCCGTGGTCGCCCCGGATGAGGACCTGCTGGCTGAGGTTGGGGTCCTGCGACCACAGCGCAACCTGTCGGCGCTCCGACATGAGGATGACCTGGTGGACCGACCCCGGCAGATCGGGTGTCGCGTCCGCGGCGTCCTGCACACCACGGAGGTTCAGTATCCGCATAGTGTGAGCCGTGCGGCTGTCGCCATCGGTGTAAAGCGTGACGAACAGGTCGTCCCCCGTGGCCGCCACCGAGAAGAAGCGGCTCCCCTGCACCGCGGTCAGGAGCCGTACCGGGCCCTGCGCCGCGGTCACCCACCAGATCTCCGAGACTTTCCCGCCACCGCGTGGGTCAGTCCGAACTATGCAGACACCATCGCGCCACCAGCAGCCGGACCGAGCCTGGATGAAGCCGGGAAGCAAATGTCGGACGCCGTCGATCTCCACCCGGTCCGACATGGCTACTGCCCACCGCTGCCCGTCCGGACAAGGCACCGCCAGCCCCGCACCGGCGTCGACCAGGACTCCGTCGGGCCAAGACCTGACCTCCCACGCGTCGCGCCCGGACAGCACGATCCGGGCCGGACCCCACCAGGCCAAACTTTCGATCTGCACCTCCGGAGCATCGCAGTTTCGTGGAAAGTGGCCAGGTGCACGGTGCTACTCCAGCGGACCTCGATCGTCCGGATGAGTGTGCGCCTGCTGCGGGGCGCCGACATAGTTTTGCCGACCCGGAAAGGCGATCCGGTACAAGCAGGCGTCGCAGTTCATCCGCACGTCGGCGCCCAGTGCCTCGTCGTACCGCTCGGCGACCAGCGCTGCCAGGCCGGCGGAGTCCCCGAGCGGCGCCGCCACGACGACGTCCATCCCCGGGACCGACCGAGCCTGCTGGTCCACCAGTCGTGGCAGGAAGCCCGGACCGAGGAAGTACCGCGCGATCGATGCCCGGGAAAAACCTTGCGCCCGGAGACGTTCCAGCGCCTCGGGTACGGCAGGGCGGGCCGTCGACGCGAAGGCGACGTCGACCAAGGGCCAGTTGCGCCCCTCGAACAGCAGCCGGGCGGTCGCCGCCACCGCAGCATTGGCATCGGGATCGAAGGCCCCTCCCGCGACGAGCAACACCGGATCAGCCGGAGCCGCGCCGGCCTCGACGAGCCGCGCGGCCACGGCGTCGACGAGGGCCGGGTGCGGACCGAGCGGCCGGCCGTAGCGCAGTCGCATCGTCGGGTGCCTGCGTCGAGCGTCCTGCACCGACGCGGCGATGTCGGTCTTGCTGTGCGAGGCCGGGGTCAACAGCAGTGGCAGGACGACGACGTCGCCGATCCCCTCGCCCGCGAGCCCGGTGACTGCGACGCGGATCGACGGCGAGGCGTTGTCGACGTAGGCCACCTCGGCCCGGAGCCCGGGGCGCAGCGTCGCGGCGCGCGCAACGAGCGCTCGCACGACCTGCTGGGAGGCGGCGTCCTTCGATCCGTGACCCACCGCGAGCAGCACCGGTACCGGCTCATTCATGCGGCGGCTCGGGGGACTGCAGTTCCACCACCTCACCGACGACGACCACGGCCGGAGCGCGTACGCCGGCCGTGTCCACGGCCGCCCGTCCCAAGGTGGTGACCAGACAGGCCTGGTCCGGCAACGTCGCATGCGTGACGATGGCGACGGGGGTGTCGCCACCACGGCCGCCGGCCAGCAGCGCGGCGCAGATCGCCGGTAGCCGACCGACCGCCATGAGCAGCACCAGCGTGCCGCCGAGCCGGGCCAGCGCGGCCCAGTCGACCGTCGAGCCGGGGTCGCCTGGGGGCAGGTGGCCGGACACCACCGCAAAGGACTGGGTGACTCCGCGCGCTGTGACGGGGATGCCGGCGAGTGTGGGTCCGGCCAGCGCGCTGGAGATGCCGGGGACGACCTCGACGGCGACACCCGCCGCGACGCAGGCGGCCACCTCCTCGATGCCGCGGGCGAACACGTGCACGTCGCCGCCCTTGAGCCGCACGACGCGCCTGCCCTCGCGGGCCTTGTCGACGAGCAGCGCCTCGATGTCGCGCTGGTCCCACGACGGCGCGCCGGGCGCCTTGCCGACCTCGATCAGCTCGACGTCTTCGGCCAGCGGGACCTGCGGCGCCAGGCGGTCGCGCACGACGACGTCGGCGCCGGCGAGCAACCGCCGGGCACGCACCGTCAGCAGGTCGGGATCGCCCGGTCCACCGCCGACGATGGCCACCGATCCGATGCCCGGGCGGGCGCGTCGCAGCGGCAGCTCGCCGGTGTCGAGCGCGAGCGCGAGCGCGTCGCGGAGCACGACGGCCCGGCGGGGGTCGCGGCCCGCGGTCACCGACACCACGATGTCGTCGCCGCGCGCGACGGCCGGGACCCAGGCAGGAGACTGCGCCGCGTCGTCCGAGCGCACGCACCACGTCTGCCGCGCCTGGCAGACCGCAGCGACCTGGTCGTCCACGACACCGGTCGCCGCGACCACGAGCCACGCCCCGGCGACGTCGTCCGGGTCGAATGCCCGCCGCTGGACCGGGACGTCGGGGAAGCCGTCGGCGGTCTCGAGCGCGACGACCTCCACCGCCGCCTCGGCCTGCTGCAACGCATGCACCCGCCGTGCCGCGACCGGCCCGCCGCCGACGACGAGCACCCGCCGACCGGACAGGTCCAGGTGCAGCGGGAACGGGAACGGGCTCATCGCCCTAGTGTCTCGCGACCAGCAGCCCGCGCCGCCGGAGCACCCGGCGCTCAACGGGGGCGAAGATCAGCAGCTCCACCGCGATGCCCACGAACAGGATCGCCAGGATGCCCGACAGGACGCCGGGCAGGTCGCCGAGGGTGCGCGCCTGGTCGAGCTGTTGGCCGAGCCCGAGACCGAGACCGCCGGACGTGGCGATCAGTTCGGCGGCCATGAGCGACCGCCAGGAGAAGGCCCAGCCCTGCTTGAGCCCGCCCAGGTAGCCGGGCAGCGCCGCGGGCAGCAGGACGAGCCGCGCCAGCGTCAGCCCGCGGGCGCCGAGGACGTGGCCCACCCGCTGGTAGAGCGGTGGCACCTGATCCAGACCGCTGATCGTCGCGTTCACGATCGACGGGATCGCGCCCATCAGGATGACGAAGTAGAGGGTCAGGTCGTTGAGGCCGAACCAGAGGATCGCGGCCGGGACCCACGCCACCGACGGCAACGACTGCAGGCCGCTGATGAGTGGCCGAAAGGCGCGGCGCAGCAGCTGCACCCGGGCCAGCAGCAGGCCGATCGGTGTCGCCACCGCGAGGGAGACGAGGAAGCCGAGCACCCCGCGCTCGAGGCTCGTCGCGATGGCCTGCTGTGTCCGCCCGCGCTCCCACTCCGACCGGACGGACTGCCAGACCTCCTGCGGTCCCGGCAGGTTGTCCGGGTCGCGGGTGGTCTCGACCAACTGCCACAGGACAAGGATTCCCAGCAGGGCCAGCAGGGGTGGCAGCGCCGCCGACAGCGTGCGCCGCCCCGCTGACCGGTGCGCTTCGACCGGCCCCGCCTCGAGCGCGTCGAGGCCCGCCTCGAGCTCGGCCCCGGTCCGGTCCTCCAAGGTGGGGGCGCTCATCGCGCCGCCCCGGTCGGCCCGGCATGCTTGCGGATCTCCGCACGCAGGTGGTCGGTGATCTCGACCGACAACGCCGACACCTCGGGCGACTCGATGCGGCGTGGCTGAGCGATGTCGACCGCGAACTCGCGCACAACGCGGCCCGGGCGCGAGGACAACAGCACGACGCGGTCCCCGAGCCGGACGGCCTCCCGGACGTTGTGGGTGACGAAGACGACCGTCGCGCCCACCTCGCGCGAGATCCGGGTGAGCTCGTCGTGCAGGACGTCGCGCGTGATGGCGTCCAGCGCAGCGAACGGCTCGTCCATGAGCAGCACCTTGGAGTCCTGCGCCAGTGCACGGGCCAGGGCCACGCGCTGGCGCATACCGCCGGAGAGTTCGTGCGGACGTTTGGCGCCCGCTCCCTCCAGCCGCACCAGGGCAAGCAGCCGCTGCGCCTCGTCACGACGCTCGGCTCTGCCGACCCCGCGCAGCCGCAGCGCCAGCTCGACGTTCTGCGCCGAGCTCAGCCACGGGAACAGCGCCGGCTCCTGGAACATCAGCGAAGGCCGGTGCCCGGGCACCTGCACCTCGCCCGCGGTCGGGGCATCGAGCCCGGCCACGACATTCAGCAGCGTGGACTTGCCGCAGCCACTGGCCCCGAGCAGGCAGACGAACTCGCCGGGTCGGACGTCCAGGCTGACGTCGTCGAGCACCACGGGGCCGGTCCCGAAGCGCTTGGTCAGGTTGCGCACAGAGACGGCCGGGGTGGAGGCGTCGACGGGGTCGGACGTGGCCGCGCCGCGACGCAGGACGGTGTCGAGCACGGTCATGGCCGCACGCCGAGCCCCGCGTCGTTGACGGCCGGCAGTCCGGCCGCGCGGAGCAGGCGGTTCAGCGTCCGCAGATCGTAGATGCCCCGGAGGTCGACCTCCCCGAGCAGGCCGGTCGCCTGGGCGTTCCGCGCGCCCCGCGCGAGCGAGTCGGCCACCGGATCCACGGTTGGCCGCAGGTTCGCGAACGCCGCGACGAGAACCTCGGTAGTGAGGGCTTTTCCGGTTTCCTTCTCGATCTGCCCGTTGACTGCAGCCAGGACCGCCTCGCTCTTGGTGGCCACGGTCTCGGTGGCGGCCAGCAGAGCTTTCAGCAAGTCCTGAACGGTGCCGGGGTACTGCCGCAGGAACTTCTGCCGGACGACCAACTGCGTGGTGACGAAGTCGCCGGCCGGCCAGAGGCTCGCCTCGTCGACGAGGACCTTGGCGCCGCCGTCCAGGACCAGCCGGCTGGCCCACGGCTCGGGCACCCACGCGCCGTCGATGTCACCGGACTGGAGCAGGTCGAGGGTCTGGGCGTTCTCCTGGTTGACCAGGTCGACGTCGACGCCCCGCTCGGCGAAGAACGTCTTGGCCGCGACGTCTTGAGTGTTGCCGAGCTTCGGAGTGGCAATCTTCTTGCCCGCCAGCTGCTCGACGGAGGAGACCTCGGGGCTCACGACGAGGGCCGCTCCCCCGCTCGTGGTGCCCGCGACGATGCGGAGCAGTTTCCCGTCGGTCTGGGTGAAGCCGTTGATGGCGGGGTTCGGGCCGATGAAGGTGGCGTCCAGGGCGCCGCCGCGCATCGCCTCGATGGCGGCGGGACCGGAGGTGAACACGGCTGTCTTCAGCTCGGTGCTGCCGAGCGCCTGCTGGAACGAGCCCGTGCCGACGCCGTAGACCGCGCTGGCGTGGGTCACGTTGGCGAAGTAGCCGAGCCGGAGTTGGGAAGCCCTGGCGTCGGCCGACGCGGGTGTCGCTGCGTCGGCGCCGTCGGCGCTGCCGCAGGCAGCGGTGAGGGACAGAACGAACAGGGCAAGCAGGGAACAGCGGACGAGCTTCACTCCGGGGATTGCCTCTCGGGGGACGGGTGTCTAGGTGAGCGGGAGGAGCTCACCCAGACATCGCGTCCCGGGGCGGCACGAGTCGACGCACCAGCCCACCCACGGCGTCCGGGCCCAACCACGGCGCGTGGCGCTGGAGCACGCCGGCCGGGTCGGGTTCACGATTCCATCTTGCAGTTGTCGACCGGCTCAGTCAACTTCACCGCCGATGTGATGGGCTGCGCGCGTGCAGATCTCCGCTCGCGCCGACTACGCCCTGCGCGCCCTGTGCGTCCTGGCGACCAGCGAGCCCATGGTCGTGGTCAAGGCGGCGACGATCGCGCAGGCCCAGGCCATCCCGCGCACCTTTCTGGACCAGATCCTGACGGACCTGCGCCGCGCCGGCATCGTGGAGAGTCGGCGCGGGCCGGACGGTGGTCACCGGCTCGCCCGGCCGCCGTACGCCATCACGGTTGCCGATGTCGTCCGGGTCGTGGACGGGCCGCTGGACCTCGTGCACGGGGAGCGACCCGAGTCGCTGCTCTACGCCGGCCCGGCCGCGCACCTGCGCGACGTGTGGGTCGCCGTGCGCGCAGCTCTGCGCCAGGTGCTCGAACGCACCACGCTCGAGCAGATCGTCGAGAATGCCCTGCCCGCCCAGGTGACGTCGTTGTCGGACGACCCACGGTCGTGGACGTCGGTCTGGCCGCCCCCGCGGACGTAAAGATGCTCTGGCGCAGCAGCCCTCGGGCCATGTGCAACCCTGGACAGCATGACCGCCGTCCTGACGTCCCGCCGTCATGTGGACCTCCAGCGCACGGCGAGCGCGGTCTGTCCGTAGCGGTCTGACCGCCGGCCCCGTCTCGTCCGTTCCGCAATACCCCGTCGTCCAGTAGCAATACTCCGTCATCCAGCAATACAGGGAGTTTCCATGCCCGCAACGCGCGGTCAGGGTCAGTGGGCGCTCGGGTACCGCGAGCCGCTCAACGCCAACGAGCAGGCCAAGAAGGACAGCGACCCGCTGACGGTCCGGCAGCGGATCCTCGACACGTACGCGCACGGTGGCTTCGACTCGATCGACGGCGGCGACCTGCGCGGTCGGTTCCGCTGGTTCGGGCTCTATACGCAGCGCGCCGAGGGCATTCCCGGCGGGCGGACGGCGGTGCTCGAGCCGGAACAGCTCGAGGCGCCGTACTTCATGCTGCGGATCCGGATCGACGGGGGACAGCTCAGCAACGAGCAGGTGAGCACGATCGGCGAGCTGGCCACCACGTACGGCCGGGACGTCGCCGACGTCACCGACCGGCAGAACATCCAGCTGCACTGGATCCGGATCGAGGATGTCCCGGCGATCTGGGAACGGCTCGACGCGGTGGGCCTGGATACGACCGAGGCCTGCGGCGACTGCCCGCGGGTCATCGTCGGCTGCCCGCTGGCGGGGGTGGACACCGCTGAGATCCTCGACGCCAGTGGGGTTCTCGCCGAGGTGCGGGCTCGGTACATCGGCGACCCGGCGTTCGCCAACCTCCCCCGCAAGTTCAAGACCTCGATCTCGGGGTGCGCGGTTCACTGCACCAACCACGAGATCAACGACGTGGCCTTCGTCGGCGTCCGCCTGCCCGACGGCACCGTCGGGTACGACCTGTGGGTCGGGGGTGGCCTCTCGACCAACCCCAAGCTGGGGCTGCGGCTCGGCGCCTTCGTCGAGCCGGCCCGGGTGGCGGAGGTGTGGGCCGGGGTGACGTCGGTGTTCCGCGACTACGGCTACCGGCGTTCGCGCATGCACGCCCGGCTGAAGTTCCTGCTCGCCGACTGGGGACCGGAGAAGTTCCGCTCGGTGCTGGAAGCGGAGTACCTCGCCGGTCCCCTGCCCGACGGCCCGCCGCCGGCCGAGCCGCCGACCGAGGACCGCGACCATGTCGGCGTGCATCGGCAGGCCGGCGGCGGCAACTACGTCGGCGTGGTGACCCGGGCCGGCCGGACCAGCGGCCGCCAGCTCACCCAGCTCGCCGCCCTGGCGCGGACGTACGGCGACGGTCGGGTGTCGACGACGACACAGCAGGGCCTGGTGCTGCTGGGCGTTCCGGCCGGCTCGGTCGACGCGCTGGTGGAGCGGCTGGAGCTCGAGGACCTGCCGGTCACGCCGTCGCGCTTTCGTCGCGGGCTGCTCGCCTGCACCGGGCTGGAGTTCTGCAAGCTGGCGATCGTGGAGACCAAGGCCCGTTCGGTCGACCTCTACGCAGAACTCGAGAAGCGACTCCCCGACTTCGACGAGCCACTGACCATCAACGTCAACGGCTGCCCCAACTCCTGCGCCCGGTTCCAGACCGGCGACATCGGTCTGAAGGGCTCGATCGTCGACGGGGTCGAAGGCTTCCAGGTGCACCTGGGCGGTCGGCTCGGCGCGGACGCCGGCTTCGGGCGCAAGTCCCGCGGGCTGAAGGTCACCGCCGACGCAGCGGTGGACTATGTCGAGCGGCTGCTGCGCAGCTATCTGGCCGACCGGGTCGCCGGCGAGCGCTTCGCCACCTGGGCGCGCCGGGCCGACGAAGCGCTCCTGCGGTAGCCGACAGCGATGAGCGAGCGCGCTGCCCCGATGTACTGCCCGTACTGCGGTGAGGAGTCGCTGCGGCCGTGGGGGGAGGACCCGGTCGGCGACCACGGACAGTGGCGCTGCGAGGACTGCCTGCGGGTGTTCCGCCTGCGCATGGTGGGGCTGACCGGGAGGGGCTGACACCACAACCGGTAGCACCGGCGAGCCCGCGCGGTCCCACGACTGCGACGGGAACCCTCCACCTTGCGCCGCCGACGGCGGGTCTGCGCTCAGCCGCGGCCGGGAGCGACCGAGGTGGAGGGTTCCCGTCGCAAACCGGCGCCAGCAGTGCCCGCGAGTCCGAAGTGACTCAGCCGTGCAGCCCGCACTCGGTCTTGGCCGAACCGGCCCACCGACCCGCCCGCGGGTCCTGCCCGGGTGCGATCCGGCGGGTGCAGGGAGCGCAACCGATTGATGGGTAACCGTCGTACGCCAGCGGGTTGACCAGCACCCCGTGCTTGTCGACATAGGCGTCGACATCGGCCTGCGTCCAGGCAGCCAGCGGGTTGACCTTCACCATCGACCGCTCGGCGTCCCACTCCACCACCCCGATGCCACGCCGGGTCGTGGCCTCGTCGCGACGGATGCCCGAAGCCCAGGCGGTGTACGGCGCGAGCCCCCGCACCAGCGGCTCGACCTTGCGCATCGCGCAACAGGCGTCCGGGTCGCGCTCGTACAGCCGCTCTCCGTGTTCGGCGTCCTGCTCGGCGACGGTCCGCAGCGGCAGCACCGTCCGGACGTTCACGGCGTAGACCTGCTGAACCGCATCGCGCGTGCCGATGGTCTCGGCGAAGTGGTAGCCGGTGTCGAGGAACAGCACGTCGACACCGGGGGCGACCGAGGACACCAGGTGCGCCAGCACACCGTCGCCCATGGAGGACGCGATCACCAAGTTCGCGCCGAACGTCTCGACCGCCCAGCGCAGGATGTCCTCGGCGGCGGCCCCGTCCAGGTCGCGGCCGGCGCGCTCCGCGACCTGCTGCCACTCCACGCTGTCCACGCTGGTCTCCAACACGCACGTGCAACAGGCCCTTCCCGCCCACCCGGCTCTGCCCACGTCTTGACGACTGGGAGACTGTGGCACTCGTGCCTGCATTTGCTTCGACCCCGGACCGCCCGCCCGAGCCCGTCCCGGCCCTGGTGACGCTGCACCTGTGGCGACTGCCGCGGGCGGCCGTGCCGGCAGCGGTGCTGCGGATGGCCCGCGACCGCGGAGCCGTCCGGCGTACGCCCGGGTTGCGCTTCGCCAAGCTGCTCGGCACCGGCGACGGACGCACCTTCACCGTCCGCGACGCCGACCCGCTGCGCTGGTGTCTGCTCGCCACGTGGACTTCGGCACAGGCGGCCCGCGAGTTCGAGGCGACCTCGCCCGTGGCCCGCGGCTGGGGCGAGCTCGCCGAGGAGAGCTGGCGGGTGGACCTGCAAGCGATGGCCTCCCGCGGCGCGTGGAGCCGGCGACAGCCGTTCGGGTCGCCCACCCCCGTACGCACCGAAGGCCCGGTCGCGGCGCTCACCCGGGCCCGACTGCGCACCCGGAGCGCAGCCGGGTTCTGGCGCTCGGTCCCACCGGTGTCCGCAGACCTGCACGGCCGGCCAGGACTTCTCGCCGCCTTCGGCATCGGCGAGGCGCCGATCGGGCTGCAGGGCACCTTCAGCCTGTGGCGGTCCGGCGAGGCGATCCGCGAGTTCGCGCGCGCGCCGGCGCACGCTGCGGTCGTCGCCCGCACCGAACCGGAGCGGTGGTACGCCGAGGAGTTGTTTGCCCGCTTCGCCGTGCTCGGCAGCGCCGGGACCCTCGACGGCCGCGACCCGTTGGCATGAGTGTCCGGCTGGTCGAACTCGACCGGGAACAGTTCGCGGTCCGGCGCGACGACGTGCTCGACGTCTACGCGGAGGCGATGCAGGTCCGGCCGGAGGTCGCACGGACGCGACGCTCCATCCTGGCCAGCCACGTCGACTTCGACGGGCTGCGCGCCATGGCCGCACTGGAGGACGAGCGCCTTGTCGGCGTCGGCTATGGCTACGTGGGCGTCCGCGGTCAGTGGTGGCACGACCAGGTGCGAACCGCCCTGTCCGAGCCGGACGCCCGCACCTGGCTCGACGGAGCGTTCGAGGTGTGCGAGCTGCACGTTCGCCCGGTCCATCAGGGGACCGGGCTCGGCCGGGGGCTGCTCGCCGGGCTGCTCGACGGCAGCTCGGCGTCCACCGCCGTGCTCACCACGCCCGATCTGGAGACCCGGGCTCGCCGCTTCTACCGGGCCGGTGGCTGGCTCGACCTCGCCCGCGACCTGCGGTTTCCGGGAGACCCCCGCTCCTTCGCCGTACTGGGCCGAACCCTGAACAGCGCCTCCGCGCGGGTCGGTCCGGCACAGCCCGCCCCCTAGTCTGCTCCGGGTGAAGGACAGAGCCGTCGTCGTCGGCGCCGGACACAACGCTCTGGTCGCCGCCTGCTACCTCGCCAAGGCGGGGCTGGACGTCGAGGTGGTCGAGCGCGACACCGTGGTCGGCGGTGCGGTCAGCACCGTCGAGCGCTTCCCCGGCTACCGGATGGACCGAGGCTCGAGCGCGCACATCATGGTCCGCCACACCGGGATCGTCGAGGACCTGGACCTGGTCGGCGCCGGACTGGAGTACCAGGACCTCGACCCCTGGGGGTTCGCTCCGTTCGGCGATGACGGGATCCACTTCTTCGTCGACCTCGACCGCACCTGCGCCTCGATCGAGGCGCTGTGCGGCGGCAAGGACGCCGAGGCCTACCGAGCCTTCGTCCTGGACTGGTCGGCCCGCAACCTGCGGGTATTCCAGGCTTTCCAGGGACCGCCGACGATGCGCCATCTGGGCCGAACCCTTTGGGGCATCGGCAAGTCCACCGGGCTGGACGGGCTGGAGCTGTCCCGTCAGTTCCTCACCAGCGCCGACAGCCTGCTGGACGAGCACTTCACCGACGAGCGGCTCAAGACCGCGCTCGCCTGGATGGGCGCGCAGTCCGGACCGCCGACCCACGAGGTGGCCACCGCCGACCTCGTCGGCTGGAACACCGTCATGCACCTGCGGCCGCCGGGGCACCCCAAGGGGGGCAGCGGCATGCTCTCGGAGGCGTTGCAGCGACGCCTGGAGTCCTACGGCGGGCGGGTGCGGCTCGGCGACGGGGCACGCGCCATCACCGCCGCTGCGGGGCGGACCACCGGCGTGCTCACCGACTCCGGCGCGCACCTGCCCGCGTCGTACGTCGTGGCCGGGTGTCACGTCCTCACCACGATCGACCTACTGGGCGACGCGCTGCCCGGCGAGCTCGCGAGCCGCGCCCGCCGGACGGTGCGCACCGGCAACGGGATCGGGATGGTCGTGCGGCTCGGGACCAACGCGCTGCCGGCCTACCCGGGCGGCACAAGCGAGAGCCACCGGGCGATGCAGCTGATCGCGCCCAGCCGGCAGTTCCTGCGCAAGGCGCACGGCGAGTACAGCGCCGGGCTGCCGCCGGAGCACCCGGCCGCGCTGGCCATGACGTTCAGCGCCTTCGACGACACCATCGCGCCGCCCGGCAAGCACAACGTCACCGTATGGGGGCAGTGGCACCCGTACGAGCTGTCCAACGGCGAGACGTGGGACAGCATCCGCGAGCGGGAGGGCACCAAGCTGGTCGAGGCGGTCGACCGGGTCGCGCCGGGATTCGCGAGCAGCGTCGAGCACATGTACGTGCAGACGCCGCTGGACCTGGAGCGCGAGCTGGGGCTGCGCTCCGGTCAGGTGATGCACGTCGAGATGGCGTTCGACCAGATGTTCATGTGGCGGCCGATGCCCGAACTCGCCGGCTACCGGGTGCTCGGGGTGGACGGGCTCTACCTGTGCGGAGCGTCGATGCATCCCGGCGGTGGCGTGTTCGGCGCCAGCGGCCGCTCGGCCGCGACGATCGCCCTCGCCGACCGCTCCCCGTCACCGATGGCCCGAGCGGTGAAGAAGGTCCGCCGTGGCTGACCTGTACGAAGTGCTGCTCGTCGACGGGGCACGCACCTGGCACGCCGGCTGGGTGGTCGACGACGAGACCGAGACCGACGTCCTGCTGCGCGACCACGGCCGGGTGCCGCTGTTCTCCAGCCGGGCGGCCCTGGAGCACCACGCCCAGCAGCACCGGCTGGACCTGCAGGAGGAGCTGCCGGACGAGATCGACCTCGACCTGGGCGGCTGGCTGTCGCAGGGGATGCCGCTGCCACCGACCGCTGAGGTCTCCGAGCTGTGGCATCTGCTCTACGACGACCCCGTTGCCGGCAAGGCGCTGTCCGGTGAGGATCTCGGTGAGGCCTACGACGACCTGGTCGAGGAGGCGCCCGACTGGTTCGCCACCCACGGCCCGGCCGCCCGGCGGGCGCTGGCCGACGCCGTACGCCGGTTGCGCGACCTGTTCGCACCGGTCTGATCGGAGTTGCCGTCGTGACGACGAACCTCGCGCAGCCGCGCGCCGCCACCTCGCTGCGCCGCCTGCCGGTGGGGCTCGCGATCCTCACGGTGCTGCTGCAGATCGGCTATCCGCTCGTGCATGGCGACGCTCGGGACACGCTGACCGTAGTCACCGTCGTCGCGTTCTTCCTCGCCTCGACCAGTCATGCGCTGCTGCACCGCGGGGCCGGGTGGACGGCCCTGTTCGTCATCGTCACGACAGCCTTCGGACTGCTCGCCGAGGCCGTCGGCACGGCAACCGGAGTTCCTTTCGGGCAGTATGCGTACGCCGACTCGCTGGGGGCGAAGCTGCTCGCCGTCCCGGTGGTCATCCCGCTCGCCTGGGCGATGTTCGCCTACCCATGCCTGCTGGTCGGCCAGCGGCTCGCCCGCAGCCGGCTCGGCGCCGCGGTCGTCGGAGGGGCGGCGCTCGCGTCCTGGGACCTGTTCCTGGACCCGCAGATGGTGGCGGCCGGGCACTGGCGCTTCACCGACGTCCAGGCGGCGCTCCCCGGTGCGCCGGGGATCCCGCTGTCGAACTATCTGGGCTGGGTGTTGGTGGCCGTGGCCATGCTGGGCGTGCTGCAGCTGCTCGGTCGAAAGCCGGCCGACGACCGCATCCCCGCTGCGCTGTTCCTGTGGACCTACGGCTCCTCCGTGCTGGCGAACCTCGCCTTCTTCGGCCGTCCGGTGGTCGCGCTGGTCGGCGGCGTCGGGATGGGGCTGGTCGCCGTGCCGTACGCCCTGTCCCTGCGCCGGTCATGACGCCGGTCGGGCTCGCCTCTGCGCTGGCGGCATTGTTGACCGCGCACGCCGCGGTCAACGCCCGGCTGCTGCGTCGTCCCACGGCGACCTCGACCACGGTCGGAGTCTCGGTGCTGCTTCCGGTGCGCAACGAGGCAGCGCGGGTGAGCTTCTGCCTCGAGGCGCTGCTCGCACAGACGGGTGTCGACGTCGAGGTGGTCGTCCTCGACGACGGGAGCACCGACGGGACAGCCGATGTCGTGCGCCGGGTGGCGGACGGCGACCCGCGGGTCCGGCTCCTGACCGGACAGTCGCTCCCGCCCGGGTGGCTCGGCAAGCCGTACGCCTGTCAGCAGCTTGCCGACGCCGCGGCGACGACCAGCGACGTCCTCGTCTTCGTCGACGCCGACGTCGTCCTCGCACCGCACGCGGTCGCGGCAACCGTCGCGCTGCTCGAACAGACCGGGCTGGACCTGCTCAGTCCCTATCCCCGGCAGGAGGCGCCCGGGGCGACTGCTCTGGTGCAGCCCTTGCTGCAGTGGTCGTGGTTGACATTCCTGCCGCTGCGGATCGCGGAGCGGTCGGCTCGTCCGTCGCTGTCCGCCGCCAACGGCCAGCTCCTGGCAGTACGCCGCAGCGCCTACGCACGGGCCGGCGGTCATGCGGCGGTGCGGGCCGAGGTGGTGGAGGACATCGAGCTGCTGCGGACGGTCAAACGCACCGGTGGCCGCGGCGGCGTGTGCGACGGCACCGACCTGGCGACGACGCGGATGTACGACGGCTGGGACGAGCTCGTCCACGGCTACACCAAGTCGCTGTGGACGCTGCCGGCGCCGCTCCTGGCGCTGCTGCTGGTGGTCTACGTGGTGCCGCCGCTGGCCGCGTTGCGCGGCTCACGGGCCGGCGCGCTCGGGTACGCCGCGGGGGTCGCCGGTCGGGTGGTCGCGGCGCGGCGTACCGGGTCGCGCTCCCTGCCGGAGTCGCTGGCCCATCCGGTCTCGGTGGCGCTGTTCGCCGGCCTGGCGGGGCGCTCCCGGCTCGCGCACCGTCGTGGCGTTCTGACCTGGAAGGGCCGCGCCCTGTGACGGCGCAGCCATGAGTCAGGTCGTCGTGATCGGTGCCGGTGTCGGCGGCCTGGCCGCGGCGGCGCGGCTCGCGGCGCTCGGTCACGACGTCACGGTGTGCGAAGCCGCCCACGAAGTCGGCGGCAAACTCGGGCTGGTCCAGCAAGAGGTCGCCGGACACGGCACGTTCCGCTTCGACACCGGTCCGTCGCTGGTGACGATGCCGCACGTCTTCCACGACCTGTTCGAGGCCACCGGCGGCTGGCCCGACGAGTTGTCCCTGACCCCACTGGACCCGGTCGCCCGGTACCGGTTCGCCGACGGGACGACTTTCGACGCGACCTCCGACCTGGCGGTGCTGTGCGCGCGGCTCGATGCCGCATTCGGCTCCGGAAGGGGCGAGGACTGGCGGGCGTTCATGACTCGGGCCGAGCGGGTCTGGAACGCCAGCCGGGTGCCCTTCCTCGAGTCGGCGCTGAACGGTCCCGCCGGCATCGCCGCCCTGGCGGCGCGGCGGCCCCGGGACATCGCCGCCATCGCGCCCGGTCGGTCGCTGCGCTCGCTGGGCCGCAGGCACCTGCACGACCCCCGGCTGCGGATGCTCCTGGACCGTTACGCCACCTACACCGGGTCCGACCCGCGCCGGGCACCGGCCGCGCTGGCCGCCGTGCCGTACGTCGAACAGGCCTATGGCGGCTGGTACGTGACCGGTGGGCTGTACCGGCTCGGCCTGGCGATCCGCGACCGCGCGGTTCTGTGCGGGGCGCGGATCCGGCTGGGCAGCCGGGTGGTGCGCATCGAGACCGCCGGCGGGCGAGCCAGCGGTGTGGTCCTCGAGGACTCCAGCCGCCTGGCGGCGGACGTGGTCGTGGCCAATGCCGATGCCGCCCAGGTCTACGGGACGCTGATCGATGCGCCGGCGGCCGCTCGCCGACTCGCCAAGGCCACGCCGTCGCTGTCGGGCTTCGTCCTCCTGCTCGCGGTGCAGGGTCGTACCGCGGGATTGGCGCATCACAACGTGCTGTTCCCGCAGGACTACGACGCGGAGTTCGACGCGGTCTTCGGCGCGGATGCGTCGCCGGTCGCCGACCCGACGCTGTACATCAGCGCGCCGGACGACCCAGCGGTGCGGCCCGACGGCTGCGAGGCGTGGTTCGTCCTGGTGAACGCGCCGCGGCACGGGACCGGCCGGGGCGCCGTGGACTGGCGCGCTCCCGGGTTGACGC
>JBBSUR010000042.1:0-15694 GCA_038234255.1 Mycobacteriales bacterium
AGGGACAGGCCGCAATGGAGCCCGTCGCGAACGACGGGAGGAACTCGCCCGCACCTCGCGCTGCACCCCGTTGCGCGACATGCGCCGCAATGGAGCCCGTCGCGAACGACGGGAGGAACGTGGCGATGATGCGGTGGTTGATGTCGACCAACACGGCCGCAATGGAGCCCGTCGCGAACGACGGGAGGAACGTGTCACCTAGCGTCGTAGGCTCGCGGTGCGTCTGGTGGCCGCAATGGAGCCCGTCGCGAACGACGGGAGGAACGCAGGCGCGTGCCTCGATGAACTCCAGTGTGGCCTCGCCGCAATGGAGCCCGTCGCGAACGACGGGAGGAACCGCTCGGCAAATCTACCCCCTCTGACCTGCTCTTTCACAAGAGGATGCGAGCGCTCCCCATGAAGACGTGCCTGGAACGCCTCTGTGGAGTTGAGAAGTGACGAATCATGCCTCTCACCTGCAAGCGAGCGGTCAAGCGCGCGACACCTGGCGCCTCACCTATCGCGTCACAAGATCGTTGGTCCGCGAGTGGGTAGGTCCGCGCGCTCACCCATGAAGTCGAAGGCGGTCATGTCCGCAGGGTCGCCCAAGTCCAGGAAGAAGACGCTGTCGAGCGCGTGCGCGATGACATCCCCCAGCTTCCACTTCAGGCCGGTCAACTCCGCCGGGGAGAGATCGCAGAGGAAGACGGAGTACTGCAGAGCCTGACCGTGATCCTTGACGATCCGATGAACCATGCGCAGTCGGCCCGGATCCGCGATGTCGTACGCCACCAGGTAGCGGCGCCGAGCAGTGCGATGTCCCGTCCTCATCTGGTGGTGAACGCCGCATACTCGGGAATCTCTCCCAGCATCCAGGCCGCGAGCACCCTCGCCTGCACCTCCAGGACGCGTCGGTAGGTGATCCGATAACCGTAGACCGGGTGGTGACCTCAACATCCATCCGCCGCTCGTACGCGGCGATCACCGCCTTGCGCCCGTCAGCCGTCAGGGCCACACCTCCCGCCCGGATGATGAAGTGCGACGACCGTACTTCGCCGTTGTTGATCGCGTTGATCGTGACGGAGTCGGCGATCAAGGGCCGGAACTCCTCGGCGAGGTCCAGCGCGAGCGCTGGTCGACCGAAGCGTGGTCGGTGATACAGCCCCAGGTATGGATCCAGGCCCACCCCCAGGCACGTCGAGACCAGATCCTTGACCAGCAGGGCGTAGCAGAACGACAGGAGGCAGTTCACCGCGTCACGAGGGGGTCGCCGATTGCGTCCCTCGAAGGTGAAGCCTTCCCCGGGCATCTGCTGCTCCGGACGGATCATGCCGGCGAAGACCTGGAAGTACGCCCTGGCCGCTGCTCCTTCCAGGCCGAGCAGGCTCGCGACGCTGTCGGCCATAGCGGCCTTGGTCGCCAGATCGGCGAGGGTCGCGAGCGTGGCGCTGACATCGACCCTGGCGTTGCGGCGCAGGAGGACGCGGCAGTTGCGGATCTTGCCCCGCACCATGAGCCGCGCCGCCGGCAGCCCGCCGTGACTGGCGGCCGCCACCTGCTTGATTCGCAGTTGCACGTGCTTGGACGGGAGGCCCTGAGCCAATCCCTCCAGCCAGCCACCGCCGGAGAAGTAGAGAACTGGGATCTCCCTGACGAAGCACTCCCGCAGAGCCTTCGTGGTCACCTGAACGTTGCCGAAGACGCTCAGTTGCGAGACGTCCAGCAGACGAACAGACGTCTTGTGCGGGGGCGGCGTCGATGGATCACGATCGGGGCGCCCCTGGATCTCGAGTCGCGCCGAGCGCACTGAGACGGTGGCGCCTGGTTCGGTAACGTACAGCGGTCGTGCCGCCGCCTCGGACGGGACCAGGCGTCGGGGCGGGTGAGACGACCTTGCCTTGAGGAGATTGTGCTCATCCGGCAGGCACAGGCCGACAAGCGAGCAGCGCGGACACTTCGGTGAGTCGACGAGCGGCGGAGGCGCCTCGTCGTGGGCAGCGACGAGGCGTAGTGCTCGCAGCGAGGCGAGAGTGGTCTCGAGCAGCTCAGGGGTCAACTCGACCTTGACCCGCTGCCGCGTCTCGACGAAGTACAGGACCGCGAAGTCGACCGTGTATCCCGCAGCACGGAGCATGAGCGCATGAACGGCCAGCTGGCGGCGTTCGGGCTCCCAGGATCGCGCTACCCCTGGCGCCGGGGATCCCCTCTTGTAGTCCACCGGGGTCACGACGCCGCCATCCTCCTCGAGCAGGTCGATGCGCCCGATCAGCCCCAGGTCCGGCGCCGAGATGAGCAGCGACCGGGCGCCCCGGAGGTCGGAAGCCTCAGCCGGACCGGGCGCGCGACCGGTCTCTTCATCTACCACCCGGTGCTGATAGCGCCCGTCGACCGTGTCGGCGTTGTCGGCGAACCGAGACTGCACCCACTCCAGGTAGAACAACCGTGGGCAGTAGGCGTACTCGTTGACCATGCGAGCCGGGACGAGTTCCGGGACGTCCTCGTCGGCGGCCATCTCAGCGCGCCAACCGGACGGTCGGAGACTGCAGGGGTCCGGCCGACTTGCTCAGCGCGCGACGACCGGCCTGGGCAACAGCGCAGACGCCCAAGACAGCGGTTTCCGGCGCCAGCACATCCGCTGTAACCATCGGATGGCTGAGTAGCACGCGGACAGCCTCCGGATCGAGCAATGGCCTCCAGATCGGCCAGCGCAGCAGGGCTCCGCCCCGCGGGTATAGCCACCCTGCCGTCTCACCCCGGATCCCGTCACCGACCTGGGTGAACCACGGAACCGACTGCAGGGCAAGCCATGTTGCCCCCGGAACCTCCCGATTGGCGCTCTTACCACGACTGGCCTCGGCCGCATCGACCAGCGCACGGCTGTCGAGGTTGGCACCGGCTCCTGGGTAGCGGCGCCAGCCCGAGAGAGCCTCGTGCAACAACCCCGGCCGACTTTCGACGGCCTCCAACGCGTCGCGATAGAGTTGGTGGAGGGTCATCTGGCCGCTCGGAGAATAGAGCGGCGTCAGGCGCCGGTCGCTCGCGTCACGCTTGGCGGGGGCGACCTGGTTGACCAGGGCCGTCAACCATCGCGCGTCCACTCGCGCCGCGTCGCTAGTCTCCGCGTCCTGCATCGCCTGGAAGCGGGCGATGGCAGGGCTGATCGGCAGCCTCATGGGGTCGAGGGAGCCGGGATCCTCCATGGCCCTGCGCGCGTGAGTCCCGAGCGGCGGCCTTATAAGCGACACGTCCGTACCCGGGATCAACCTGCCCTCGGCGGACAGTGCCGTTGCGAACTGCCCCACCGCCGATGCCAGCGCGTCGACGTCGTCGTACGGGGCCTCCAGCATGGCTGCACCACCGGGCCCCTCCCAGCCCAGGCGGACCGGGACGTGCAGGCCGCTGTCGCACAGCTCGAGCAGGCCGAGGGCCGCGAGAAACCCCAGCGTGTCATCACCACGAAGGGCCGGCAAGACGAGGCGTGTCATGGCTGCTCCCGCTCGTAGCCCTCGGACACGACCATGTCAGCCAACCGCAGCAGGCTCTCGAGCAACGCGAGGCCCCATCGGCCGTACCGGCGGTTGAGCCGGTCGAACCGGGCGGGCTGATCCCAGTCCACGATGCCCCGGTCACTCTGCACCGCGACGTCGCTGTCACCGTGACTGCCGTGCGACGGCAGGTTCGCCCGGACCTTTTGCGGATAGGGGTCGAGCACCCCGGGCAGGAGCGGTCTCCCCCGCCCGTGGTGCGTGCCGACGAGGTGCACCACCAGGTCGGCGTCGATCCCGTCGAACAGCGACGGGCGCTCGCGGAGCAGGGCTTGCACGAGCGCGGCAGACACCGCCTCGTGACGCATCCCCCTCGGCCAGCCGGAAGCCTTCTGCTCCCGCTGACGCTCGTGAATGGAGGACTGGCCGCCGGTGGACTTGGCGAGCGGCTCGTCGGCCAGTTCGTAGCGGTAAGGATCGGCACCGTGCAGCATGAGCTGGAACCGCGGGTCGGCCTTACCGAGATCGTGCGACAGGCCTGCCAGCGCCACAGCGCGGACCAGTGCGGCATTCAGCCCGACCGCCGTCGCCTCCTCGCCACCGCGGCGCTCCACGTCCCGCAGATGGCGGGTGAGGCCGATCGTCGCCACCCCGCGCGACGAGGCACCGGCGAGCGCTTCGCCGGCTCCGTCGGACAGGTCGCTGACGATCCCTCGACGGGCCACGGTAACCACCGGCCCGGCGTCCCGGGTCCAACGCACCCTCGCGGTCTTTCGCGCCCGACCGGTGATGGCCACGAGGTGCTCGCGCTCGACGCTTCCCTCCGCCGCCTCTGCGGCAAGCCGGTCGAGATGCTCCCAGACGCCAGCGTCCCGGTCGTCGTCATCGGCGTCGACGCGGTGCAGGCCCGCACGGTCCCGGAGGGGCCAGACCTGATCGCGCAGCCGGACGCGGCGCGGGCCGGTCCGGCCGAGGTCGGCGACATCGCGCACCGGCTCGCCGGCAAGGCGACCGGTCCAGCCCCACTGGTCGTGGCCGCCCTCAGCGCTGTCGAGGACGACGGTCGAGCCGGGTCGCAACCGCGTGTTCGGGCCAAGCGGCACCCGTTTCTGGTCAGGACCCACCACATAGCCGATGACAGACCTTGACTCTTCGTAGTCCTCGATGTCGTCGGGCTCGCCCAGTGCACCCTCGACATCGCTCTGCATTGACGCCCGGTCCGAGCGGGTCAACACCCGCCGGGCTTCCGCGTAGGACACGGTGACCATCTCGTGCGCTGCGGGGGGGCAGGCCTCCAACTCCTCCTCCCACGACTCCGGGGATGTCAGCCCAGCCCGCCAGCAGAAGTAGATCTCGCTACGAGGTTGCTCCAGACCGTGCAGGAACGGCGCGACCGCCTGGTCGGGGTTCGGCGCGGGGTGGGTGCGGGACCAGAGGTCCAAGACGGGCGAGAGCACGACCGGTGCCGGCGGTGTCTCGCTGGCCAGGCCTGCCCGGACGCCCGGCGCGAGGCCGGCCGCGAGGCCCCGGGCGCCGAGATCGAGCCGGGGAGCGGAGGAAAGTGTGGCTACGGCCTTGGCGACGGTCACCGGTGTCACCCTTTCACCCTGGAGGCGTGCCTCCTCCACGAGCCATTCCCACGTCCGACTCGTCGCGCTGCCGTAGACCGGCGTCTCGACGTCGGGCCCGTGCAGCGCCGAGTCGTGGACGACGACCGCGTCGGCGCTGGGCGTTCGGCCCAGGCGGTTGAGGCGGCCGAGCCGCTGGGTCAGGGCATCGAGGGGGCAGGCCTCGGTGATGAGCACGTCGACGTCGATGTCGGCACCGACCTCGATGGTCTGCGTCGCCACGACGATCAGCGGGCGCTCGTCCGGACGAGCGTCCGTCGCCGCCAGCCGGCCGCGGATCCAGGTGTCGGCGGTGCGCTCGCGCTCCCATTCGCGGGATCGGCCGATCAGCAGCGCCCGGTCGGCCTGATCGCTCGGTGGCAGCAGCGTGAAGACCATCCGAGCCAACGCCACGGTGTTGCAGACGACCGCAACCCGCCCTGCACCGCTGGCCGCGGCGTCGACAGCCAGCGCAGCGAGCACCGGACCCAGTTCGCCGCGGGCTCTCACGTCCAGCAGCGCGCTGCTCTTGACAGCCTCGAGCCGGGTCCGCGCCACCGGCGAGGTCTCCAGATCGGGATCACAGCGGAACATGTCGTCGAGCGAACCGTCGGTGGGCTTCGGCAAGGTCGCCGACAGCAGTACGGGACGCAGTGGACGCCCCCCCAACACCGGTTCGGTGGCCCTGGACTCGTATGCCGCGACGGCGCGGACCGTACGCAAGAAGGGCTGGGAAAGGTGCGCCTCGTCCAGCAACAGCAGGCTGTCCTTGCCGCAGAGCGCAGCATCGACGGGGCGCATCGTCGTCGTGACGCCATAGCCGCGGAACAGCAGCCGGCTCCCGAGCTGGTCGACCGTGCCGGTCACGATCGCGGGTAGGCGGGCCGAGTCAAGCCATCGGGAGGTCCAGGTGACTCCGCCACGCATCCGCGTCGCGGTGAGCGGCGGACAGCCCTCACCCGCCAGTGCGCGCAGCCGGTCGGCGACCTCCCCGAGGACACCGACCCTCGCGCCGTCGAGAGCGTCCGCGATGCGCAGTGCACGATCGTGCGCCTGGTCGACGATGACCCGCCGGTCGACGACCAGGAAGGTACGGGTCGGAGCCGTGCGCTCAGCAGGTGTCAGCTCCGCCTGCAGGGCCAGGGCGAACACGGCGATGTCCAGGACGGCGGTCTTGCCCATGCCGGTCGGTACGTCGAGCGCGGCCGGCCAGCCGCCGGATCCGCACACGCGGTCGCTGAGCGCGGTCTGCCAAGCGAAAGGGACGTGTCCGTGCACCGCCCGGAAGAACTCCGAGAAGTCCTCAGCTCGTAGCGTCATCGGGCACCTCCTGGGGGCTCGGGGCCGCAACCGGGAGGCACAGTCCGACGCCCAGGTGGCGCAGGTGCCCGAGGACGACAGGTCCACGCACCGGAACGCCGAAGGTGAGGCGGCAGTGCGCGTGTGGCCGCGGGCGCTCGCCGGCCCGCCGCACCAGGTCGGATCGCCTCAGACGGGCCGCCCCGGCCAGCAGTGAACTGCTCAGCACGTCGATACGCACCGGGTCGGGGTAGCCGGCGAAGGCGCAGGCTTTGCGCACGTGCTCGAGGACAACCTCGTTGCGGTGCGGGTAGCGGTCAAGGACGAGTGGGGAGACCGTCGCCCACGACGTCCGTCCGGCGCTTCGGATCCAGCGGTCCGGCGAGACGACCTGCCGCCCGTCCATCGGCCCGTGCGTGAGCGGCTGGGGACTGTCGAGCAGACCGGGCACGGTGAAGTCGGTCAGCCGGGGACGCTCGACGTCCATGCCGAGCAGTCGCAGCAGGGACCGGCGGACCGGCGGCGGGAGGTCCGGACTCAGTGCCAGCCCTAGACCTCGCACCTGCCCGTCCGCGTGCTCGCCTCCGACGCTCGGAAGGGGCAGGAAGGCGCACTGCCGGCTGGTCCCGTCGTGATGACCGTTCAGCAGCGCCAGCTCGATCGGATCATGGTGCTGCCCGAGGACGGCAAGCACGGCGCTGCGCCAGGCGACCGCGATCCGTACGACGAGGCGACCGTCGAGCGCCACCCCCGGCGGCAGACCGAACGTGAGCAGCTCCGACCACGGCCCGTCGGTGGCCGCAGGCCTGTCCTGGAAGGTCTGGGCAGGTGGACCGTAGGCCACCCAGCGGTCGACGCTGCGGGCAGTCTCACCGAACTCGTAGGCATCTCGCAGCGCGGCGAGGCTGTGCGGAGCGGGAACTCGCAGGCGCAGCGTGCCGTCACCCGGCGATTCAAAGCGCTGCAGCCCCTCGACCAGAGCGGCTTCCTCGGCGAGGGACACCACGACTGGCGTGGTGGACCGGCCGAGATAGGGAATCTGCCGACACAGGCGGCGCAGGCTCGAAGCCACCCCAGGTGGCGGCTCGGCGGACTCCCACACGAGCCGCACCGTGTCGACCGCCGGGTGCACCCGCCGCCAGGTTCGCGAGCCGGACGTACGACCCAGGTAGGTCTGATGGGTGTCGTCCTTCTCGGCCTTGCCCACGACATTGGTCGGGACGTAGGCCTGCATCGTGGACGGCTGCGCCTGGCTGGCGAGCACGACCGGCGGGTCCTGCACCTCCAGCCAGCGCAGTGCGTCGTCGTCACTCGTGCCGGGCTGCGCCTGGGCCACGAGGGCGCTGAACAGCCGGCCCGGGTGCGGGGGCCACTCCGGCGTGGCGTCCAAAGACGCCTCGTAGGTGCCGCCGAGCAGCGTGACGTCCATGGTCAGCACGGCCTACGTCTCCTCGTCGGCCGGCTGGGCGAAGAAGGCCCGGTCGATCGCCTTCTGCAGGTCGGCGCCCGGGACGAGGCGGACCGGCTCTGCGCTCCATACGACCCCTGTGGCACCGAAAACGTCGATGGCGTGTCGCAGCAGGTCCACGGCGCCCGCCCGGTCGAGCCCGAGCTCGTCGCCGGACGTGCCCACCCAGCCGAGGGTCTCGCTGGACAGGGTCAACTCGCAGCCCGAGCGTAGGAAGATCCCGGGACGGGCGAAGGCCAGTCGGTCGGCCGCCAGGGCGAGGCAGGCGAGCAGTGTGCGGGCAGCACGGGCGGCAACCGGGTCGAGGCTGGCGAAGCGAAGGCGGGCGATACCGGCGAAGCCCACCGTCGCCGTGCGGGTGATCTGGCGGCAGGAGACACCACCGGTCTCGACGACCGACGGCGGGATGGAGCCGTGGCCGAGCTGGCTGAGCTTCTTCGCACCCTTGGCCCCCTTGTCGGCGGCCAAGGTCCAGGTGTTGTCGACGCCGGGAACCCCGAGCTGGGCACCTGAGACGATCAGGTCGGCCCGACCGGCAGCGCGCCGGCCCTGTTGCACCTGCAGCGCGACGGTCTCGGAGGTGTAGACCCGCGGGAACTTGGTCGCCTGGCGCAGGCTGCGCTGGCTGTCCCATGCTCCGTAGACGAGGTCGGCCGGGGAGTGCCGCATCAACGGCGTGGCGTCCTCGGTGCTGACGATGCGGAGAGCAGCCCCTACCTCGGTCCGGTCGAACGGGGTGCCGTCCGACGTGGCTGCGTCACGAAAATAGGCATCACGACTGCGATGCGGAGCGGTCAGCGACGTGATCCGGTGCTCCCGGCCGTGGCTGGTGATGTCAAGGCGCAGGTGCGGCAGGACCAGGTCGCCGGCGTCGAGCGCGGCTTGCAACGCCTCCTCGCAGCGGTTGGCTTGCGACTGGCGGCTGTCCACCACGACCGCGTCTTGTTCTTCACCGCCGGAATAGCGCTTCTCGGTGAGGTAGCGGGGGGCGGCCCCGCGCTCGGCGCCCGGATAGATCGCCGGATAGATCTTGCTGTCCCACCCGCCCAACGGCTCGTACTGCGCGACGATCCGGATGCCCGCGTCAACGCTGGCGTCGTCGAGGTTGGCGCCCGCCGCGAGACGGTCGTACAGGTCTGCCGTACTGGTCATGGCTGCTCCTCAGTGAGCGTCCCGACAGATCAGTCGGGCGCGATGGGGTGAGTGATAGCCCCGGCCTCTGACAGAAGCCGGAGCTCCACCCCCGAGAAAGGACACCAGCCAGCAGGTGATCTGGTGCGCCCAGTCGCTCGTGCCGCAATGGAGCTCATGGGGTGGTGACCAACATGGTGACACAGGTCTGGCAGCCTTGACGAGAGATTGTGTAAGAAAGTAAGCATCCGCGCCGGAGAGCCGCGCGTACACTGCCGGCCATGCTCCCACCCCTGCTCAACCGTGCGGAGGAGCTCACTCGGCTGCACGGACACTGGGACCGTGCGGCCGAGGGCAGCGCCCGCCTCGTCCTCGTCTACGGCCGGCGGCAGGTCGGCAAGACCTTCCTCCTGCGGCATCTGCGCGAGCAGCTGCCGGTCGAGGCGCATCGGCTGTACTTCACGGCGCTGCAGGCGGGCACCCAGCGGCAACAGCTCGATGCCTTTCGCACGGTGCTGACCAACGGGATGAGCGACCGCGCGTGGGTGCCTGACGGTTTCAGTTCCTGGACGAGCGCCTTGGCCTTCGTGGCCGACGCGGCCCGTCGCACGCCGACGCTGCTGGTGCTCGACGAGGTGCCCTATCTGATGGCGGCCGATCGCACGTTCACCGGGATGCTGCAGCAGGCCTGGGACGAGGTGCGGCTCGAGGCCGATTCTCCCCGTCTTCTGTTGGTGCTCACCGGCTCGGCGATCGCCACCATGACCGGGCTGCTGGCGCCCAAGGGAGGTGCCCTGTTCGGGCGCCCTGACGACGAGTTGCAGATGCAACCGTTCACGCTGGCCGCGGCTCGCCGCCACGTGCTCACCGAGGTGTCGGCGGAGGCCGCGCTGGAGGCCTACGCCGCGACCGGCGGCTATCCCCGGCACCTGCTGGCGTGGGACCAGTCCGTCAGCACGGCCGACAACCTGCTGACGCTCTACGGGAGCCCCGGCGGCCTGCTGCTGCGCAATGGCCGTCAACTGCTCATCGACCTGCCGGAGGAGGGTGGGGCGCGGGCCGTCCTTGCCGCCGTCGGCGCCGGTGAACATCGCCGCTCGGCCATCGGGGCGCGCGTCGGTCAGCGGATCGAGCGCCCCCTCGAGCTGCTCGAGCGCTCCCTGCTCGTACGCCACGAACGCCCCGTCGGCGCGCCGGCCGCGAGTGCGGGGCGTTTCGTCCTCGCCGACACCTTTCTCGCCTGCTGGTACGCCTTGTGCCACGGTGAGGAGGGAGACATCGAGGCGGGACTCGGACCGGAGATCCTGCGGCGACGCCAGGGACGATGGACCCGGCACCTCGCCGACGTGTTCGAGGCGCAGGCCCGGCACCACGCGCGCCGGCTCCAGCAGAAGGGGCTGCTGCCGACAGCCACTGTCGGCAGGTGGTGGACCACGTCCGGCCAACCCGCCGAGATCGACGTGCTCGGACTTCAGGGCAAGCGCACCGTGCTCATCGGTGAGGCGAAGTGGCAGGCCGCGCCGCTCGACCGGCGGCTGTTCGCCTCTCTGCAGGCCAAGCTCGCCGCCGCCCCGGACCCGGTGCCCGACGTCGTCCTGGCGACCTGGAGTCGGAGCGGCGCCTCGCCCGAGCTCACCGAGCTCGGCGTTCGCTCGTGGAGCGTCGACGACATCCTTGCCCCGTGACACGCTCGGCGCATGGTCGAGCGTGACATTCCCAGGACTCGCCGACGAAGCTCATCGCCAGTCTGCACTGGCGGCCACCAGCCCGCATCAGAGCGAGGATCAGGCCTTCGTCGACGCCATTTCGTGGTTCGGGAACGAAGTCGAGGAGTGAGGCGTGGCGAGATCTGGACAGCAGCGGGGGGCAGCCACTACGCCGGCAAACCGGACCCCCGACGCCGGCGGGTCATCACGCCCACCAGTGCGAGCAGCCCGAGGCCACCGAACGCCAATGCCGCACGTGCGCCGGTGGCCGGCAGCGACCCGCGGGCCGGTGCGAACCTCGTGGTCGGACCCGCAGCGCCCGGCGCCGCAACAGGAGTCGTCGGCGACCCGAACGCCTGCAGCTCGGTGATCGTGACCTGCAGCGCATTCGGCGTCGTCCGGCAGTCGGTGGGCAAGATTGCCTGCGCGGCCTCGGCCTTGTCGACCCCGGCGAAGTCCGGCGCGCCGGTGCAGGTGTTGGTCCGCACGACCATCCGCAGCGAGTCGGCCACGACCGGGGTCGGCAGGCTCACCGTCCGCAGTTGCAGGTCGGGGGCCACCGCGCGGGGCTTGTCGGCCGGGAAGAAGTCGTCCGGGCTGCGGTAGACGGTCGCGAACGTCGCGCCTCCATCGGTGCTGGCCTGCAGGTCGAAAGCCCGCACTCCGAGCAGCCGCCCGCCGGCGAGGTCGCCCTCCACCTCCGGGTCGGCCGGGCGGTGCAGCGCGCTGACCGCGATCGAGGTGATCCGGTTCTGCCCGCCGGCCAGGTCGACCGTCAGCGCTCTACCGGCGACCGGTGTGCCGGAGGCCATGCCGTCGAAGCCGCCGTTGGTGGCCTCGTCGTCGTCGATCACGTCACCCAGGCGGAAGCCGTCGCCCGCGACGGTGGCGTCCTTGCTGGCCGAGGCGAGGTTGGGCAGCAGCCGGAAGGTCTGCGTCGACGACGTACCCCCAGCAAACGACGCGGAGAACCGCTGCAGTCCATAGCCCTTCGCCTGCACCACGAAGTCGTACGCCCCGGCGACCAACGGCACCGACGGATCGGGCTTGTCCCCGCCGAGCGTGGTGGCGACGGGGGTCGCCCGGGCCGAGAAGTCGCCGACAAAGACGCTGCCCGCGACCGGCGCGCCGGTCGCGTCGTCGACCAGAGCGAAGGTGACGTCAGCGTTGCGCCCCGCGGTCGGTGAGGCAAACCCGGGCGTCGGGTCGGTGTCGGCGGCGTCCACGGCCTTGCTGTCCGCGCCGAGCCCCCGGCTGGCATAGGCGTCGGCGATCGTCTGCTGGTCGATCCCCTTGGTGCGCAGCATGTCCGCCGCCAACATGGCGTTCTTCATGTCGACCATCGTCGGCGAACCACTGGCCTGCAGCAGCATCGCGTCGAACAGGTAGGTGACCCAGCGCCGGTTGCCCGGGCAGCCGTCGAACGTGGGCGCCGGAGCGCCGGACGCCGTACGCCCGACGGCGCACGCCTTCTGCAGCGCAACGTTGTCCGGGCTGAAGCGGGAGCGGTAGGTCTCGGTCAGCGCCGCCCGTACGGTCATCTGCACGGCGTTCCAGATCTCGCCGTCGGCGTGCACCTCCGGACCGGTGGTGTCGAAGCCGTAACTGGAGTAGTTCAGCGGGTTCTTCGCCGGCAGCAGATTGAAGTCGCGGATGCCGACCTCGGGGTCACCGGTGGCGTAGGCGCCGACGGAGAACGGGTCCTCGCCCTGGCTGCCGGCCAGGCCCATCGCCTGCAGGTACTCGACCGCCACCAGGTCGCTCCAGCTCTCGCCCATCGCCCCGGACTGCTCCCCGGACAGGCCGGTGTCGGGACCGGCGACCAGCCGGTTGCTGATCGCGTGGGTGTACTCGTGCAAGAAGATTGTGGGGTCAAGCCCCCCGTCGGCGCACGGTGCGGCGAAGCCGACGATCGGCTCGAACAGGTACTGGTTGGTGATGCCGGCCACGCCGTCCTGCATGGTGATCTGGTTGGCGTTGTTGCGTCCGGTCAACGCGAGCCCCGACGTCGGTGTCGTCACCTGGTTGACCGGGGCGAAGACCGGGTTGGTGGCGGCGGCGTTCTGGGTGTTGCCCACCTCGGGGTCGCCCTCGGCCCCGCCCTTGCCGAAGTTGTTGACCTGCAGCGCGCCGGTCTGCTCGACCAGCCCGAGCCGGTAGGCGAAGTCGTGGAGCCGGTTGTGCCCGACGAACAGGTTGACGGTCGAGGCATCGACGTCGGCGCCCCCCAGGGTCTGCGCCGGGTCGCACCGGCTGGTGTTCCAGACGTCGGTGAAGGGCGGGGCGTAGTCGCGGGTGAGGCTGACGAACGGCAGCGCCGGGGGGCCGGGGGTGAGCGAGGTCGACAGCTGGGCGTTGGTGGTCAGGGCGTTGTTGCCGATCGTGGCGAAGGTCGGGAGCCCGGAGGTCGCCTCCACGTCGTACGGCAGCGGGCTGGAGTCGAAGCCGGTGAACACGTCGCAGCCCGACAGGTCCTTCGTGCCGGTGGCTCCGGGGACGGCGCCGCAGACCAGCTCGCGGTCGTCCGGGCTGCGCGCGGTCCGGGCGGCCAGCGTCGGGCTGGACCCGAAGGCGCGCCAGGTCGGCGGACCGGAGAGCATCGCTCCGGGCAGCGGCAAGTTCGGCAGCGGCGGCAGTGCGCCGCCGCCGGACGCAACCTCGCTGGTGGTGTAGGTCCCGACGTAGTCATACGGCGGCGTCACAGCGGCATCGAACGGGCACACCTCGTAGCTGAAGGTCTCGCCGGCCTGCGCCGGGGGGTCGATGGCGCCCTGCGCCGCCTCGGGGCTGGTCAGCAGGTCCTGGGCGATGATCGCCGTGTCGCCCCGGAAGACGTTGAAGGTGAGGTCGTTGGCCGGGTTGAGGCCGGCGACCGCCACGACGATGCTGGCCGACCCGGCCGGCACGGAGAGGGCCTGACGGGGCGAGCAGCCGGTCGCCGAGTAGGCGCCGCTGAGCTGGCCGAGGCCGGGTTGACCGAGGCCAGAGAGAAGTTGACCGGTTCGCCCAGCCGGCAGGCTGATCGAACGCATCCCGGCGGCGGCCGGCGAACCGGCCGCCGCGGTGTCCACCGCATCCCGTCGCAGCAGCACCTTTCCGGTCTCGGCGTCGACATAGCTGATCGCCGCCAGCGCCCGGCCGCCCGCGACGTCGAGCACGTCGACCTCCCAGGCCAGGCGAAAGCCGGAGGTGGTGGTCGGCAGGGCCCGCAGCCGGGCGCGCTGCGGCTGGGCGAGACCGACGGCGGCGACCAGGCGGAACCCGGCGGCGTCGAGGCCGCCGAGGGTGAGGTCGCCCAGGCGCAGCGTCGTGACGCCGGCGTCCTTGGCGGCGGCCAGCACGGCCGAGGCCGCGTCGAGCGCCGGCGTGGCGCTGTCGCGGCGGACCGGACCGACCGCCGAGGAGGTCAGGCTGGCGACGGCGCCGTCGCGTACGCCGAGGCTGATCAGCCCGTCCTCGGCGAGCGGCAGGCCGCCGGCGCGCTGCCGGAGCAGCACGACGTGGGCCGGGCTGCCCTGCAGCGCGACGTCGTAGACCAGTTCCAGGCCGTCGACCTCCGCGGCGGTGAGCCCGACCAGGGCGCTGCGCTCGCGCAGGAAGCTCCGAGCCACCTGGAGCGGCGAGCCCGTCAGACCGCTCGCGAGCCAGCCGCCCGGACGGGTCAGCGTGCGCGGGGTGCCGTATTGGGTCCACGACACCGACACCCCCTTGCCGAGGCCGGCCACCGCCGTGACCGCGCCGGGCAGCGGCGCCCTGCGCGGACCACGGACGTCCACGTCGCCGAGCGGGATCTGGGCGCCGGGGAAGGTGCCGGAGTCGGGCCCGGCGAGCGGCCGCAGCAGGTGCGCCGACACCGGGGCGGCGGCGGAGGCGGGCAGGACGGAACTCGCGAGGCCGCCGGCCGACAGCAGCCCGGCGAGTAGCAGGACGGGGCGGCGGAACTTCACACAGGTCCTCGGGATCTCGGGCTCCGGCGACTGGGGTCAGCCGTCGTACTGGTGCGGTCGCGACATTGTCACCCGCGCGGCCGAACCGCGACGGCAGCGACGGCGGCCGCGAGCACAGCGAGCAGTCCGGCGAGCGGGAGCATCGTGGACGGCCCGGTGGCGGCCAGCCCTCGGGCGGCCGGTCGGGGCAGGTCGCGCCGGACGTCGGAGGATCCGCTCGTCACCGGCCCCGTCGCGTCCTTGGCCGTCGCGGCGGGCGGCCGAGCCCCCGCGCCATCGGTGTTGCCGGGCGCTGCCGGGACCGGCGCGTCGGCCGGTCGCGCCGGGCAGGGCCCCGCAGCCGCGGGCGGGAAGGCACCCGAGCCGGTCTGCGGGGACGGGTAGTGCAGGCACTGCAGGTCGTCGGCGTTCGCGATCGGCACCTCGAAGACCGGTAGCGGCCCGTCGGGATCGACGACCTGACCGGTGGCCAGGAACGTCGTGAGTTGCGCCTGTCCGGGCTCGCGGCCGGCCAGCGTGGGGTCGGCGAGGAAGCCGTGCGGGTTGGTGTCACGGGTGGGCGTCAGGTCGTTGCGGTAGTAGGTCGCCCGGTCCAGCAGGCCGCCTGCCCGGAGCAGGTTGCCGCTGGTGACGTTCGGCACGGTGTTGTCGCCGAACGCGACCTGGAACAGCACGGACTTCGGGCCGTACCGGGGAGCCTTGCGGATCAGCGGCGCATAGGTCTCGGGCCCGCCGGGCCGGCCGTACCAGGTGGCGTAGGCCAGGTAGCGCTGGAGTTCCATCGCCCGCGGCGCGGGGGTGGTGATCGGGAGGTCGTGCGGTCCGGGGATCGACTCGGTGAACCCGTCGCGTCCAGGACCGCCGTTGGCCAGCGAGGGCCGCAGGACCCGCAGCGTGTCACCGAGCAGGGGGCGAAAGCCGGACAGCCGGGCGATGTCGACGATCGGACCGCCGGGCACGTTGAGCAATCCGGTGCGCACCGTCGGGTCGGTGCCCATCAGCATGGTCCCGTAGATGCCGCCGAACGACAGCCCGTAGTACTTCACGTCGTCGGGCCGGAGCCGGGCGCCGG
>JBBSUR010000043.1:0-15630 GCA_038234255.1 Mycobacteriales bacterium
CCCCGGTGCAGGTGCGCTCGATGCTGGACCGGGAGCTGCCCGTCTACGTGGTCTGTCCCGGCCGCGTCTACCGGGCCGATGCGCTCGACGCGACGCACTCGCCGGTCTTTGCCCAGGTCGAGGGGCTCTGCGTCGACGAGGCAATCACGATGGCTCACCTTCGCGGCACCTTGGACCAGCTGGCCACCGCCATGTTCGGCGCGGGCATGCGGACCCGGCTGCGACCCAACTACTTCCCGTTCACCGAGCCGTCCGCGGAGATGGACCTGCAGTGCTTCGCCTGCCGGGGCGCATCGGCCGGGCCCGGCACCGAGCCGTGCCGGGTCTGCGGCAGCGAGGGCTGGATCGAGTGGGGCGGCTGCGGCATGGTCAACCCCGCGGTGCTCATCGCCTGCGGCATCGACCCCGACCGTTACAGCGGTTTCGCCTTCGGCATGGGCCTGGACCGGACGCTGATGTTCCGGCACGGGATCACCGACATCCGCGACTTCTACGAAGGCGACCAGCGCTTCACGCTCGCCCTCGGACAGGAGGCCTGACGTGCGCGTCCCGGTCAGCTGGCTGCGCACGCTGGTGCCGGAGCTGACCGCCTCCGCCAACGAGATCGCCGCTGCCCTGGTCCGGGCCGGACTGGAGGTCGAGCAGATCCACCGCTACGGCGCGGACGTACGCGGCGTTGTCGTCGGCGAGGTGCTCGACGTGCAGGAGCTGACCGGCTTCACCAAGGCGATCCGCTTCTGCCACGTCTCGGTCGGCTCGCGCAGCCACGACGTCGTCTGCGGCGCCACCAACTTCGTCGTCGGCGACCGGGTGGCTTTCGCGACGCCCGGCGGGGTGCTGCCCGGCGACGTCCGGATCGCGGCCCGCCAGACGTACGGGCGCACCTCCGACGGCATGATCTGCTCCGGCGCCGAGCTGGGCCTGTCCGACGACGCCGCGGGAATCCTGGTGCTGGCGCCCGACGCGCCGCTCGGCGTCGATGTCGTAGATCTGCTGGGCCTGCGCGACGAGGTGCTCGACATCGCCGTGACCCCCGACCGCGGCTACCAGCTGTCGGTCCGCGGAGTCGCCCGGGAGGCCGCGACGGCCTTCGGGCTCGCCCTGGTCGACCCCGGCCTGGTCGACCCGCCCGCCGCCTCGAGCGACGGCTACCCCGTACGCGTCGACGCCCCCGACGCGTGCGACCGGTACGTCGCCCGCGTGGTGCACGGACTGGACCCGGCCGCCTCGAGCCCGGCCTGGTTGCAGCGATGGCTGACGCTGGCCGGGATGCGGCCGATCTCGCTCGCCGTCGACGTCACCAACGCGGTCATGCTCGAGCTCGGCCAGCCGCTGCACGCCTTCGACGCGGGCGCGCTGACCGGCGAGGTCGTCGTGCGCCGGGCCGAGCCGGGGGAGCGGCTCACCACCCTGGACGGCGTGGACCGCGCGCTGTCGCCGGAGGACCTGCTGATCACCGACGACAGCGGTCCCATCGCCTTGGCCGGGGTCATGGGCGGCGGCCCCACCGAGATCACCGCCGCGACAACGTCGCTGCTGATCGAGTCGGCCCGCTTCGCGCCGCGGTCGATCGCCCGGACGGCTCGTCGGCACAAGCTGCCGTCGGAGGCGGCTCGGCGTTACGAGCGGGGAGTCGATCCGGCGCTGGCTGCGGCCGCGGCGGAGCGCGCCGTACGCCTTCTGGTCGAGCTCGGCGGGGCGACCGCGGGGCCGGTGACCGATGTGGACACCCGCGCCCCGCAGCCGAGCCTGTCGCTGTCGGTGCTGGCCCCGGGACGCCTGGCCGGTCGCGACTACCCGCCGGAGGTGGTCCGGCAGCGGCTGGTCGACGTCGGTTGCCTGGTCACCGGCGCCGACGTGCTGGAGGTGGTCCCGCCGAGCTGGCGTCCCGACCTGACCGGCACGGCGGACCTGATCGAGGAGGTGGTGCGCCTGGAGGGCTACGACACGATCCCGATCGTGCTGCCGCGGGCGCCGGCCGGACGCGGCCTGACCACCGAGCAACGGCTGCGGCGTACCGCCGGGCGCGTGCTCGCCGCCGCGGGGCTGGTCGAGATCGTCACGCCGCCGTTCGTCAGCGAGCAGGTGCTGGAGGCGCTGGGCGGTGCGATGCCGTGCCCGCGGCTGCTCAACCCGCTCTCGGCGCAGGAGGCGCTGCTGCGCCCGTCCCTGCTCCCGGGGCTGTTGGCGGCGGTCGGGCGCAACGTCAGCCGGGGCCTGAACGAGGTCGCGGTCTACGAGACGGGTTCGGTCTTCATCGGCACGGGTGGCTCGGCGCCCGCGCCGGGGGTTGCGGGGCCGCCGACCCCTGCGCAGCGGGCTGCACTGGACGCTGCCCTGCCCGAGCAGCCTCGCCACGTCGGTCTGGCCCTGGCCGGCAGTCGCGCGTCCTGGGACAGCGCCGCCGCGGCGATCGTCGACCTCGGCCGACAGCTGGGTCTGGTGCTCACCGTGCGAGCCGCGGCCACCGGCCCCTACCACCCGGGTCGCACCGCCGAACTGCTGCTGGACGGACGACGGGTCGGTCTCGCCGGCGAGCTGCACCCTCGGGTCGTCGCGGCTCTCGGCCTGCCGCCGCGGACCTGCGCCGCCGAGGCCAACCTCGACCGGCTCGTCGTCGCGGCGGCCGGGCGCGGCCCGCTGCCGGCTCCGGTGGTCTCCCACTTCCCGCCCGCCCAGGTCGACGTCGCCCTGGTGGTCCCGGACGCCACACCGGCCGCCGAGGTGGAGACCGCGCTCCGGGACGGGGCGGGCGCCCTGCTCGAGGCGGTGAGCCTGTTCGATGTCTACACCGGTCCCCAGGTGGGAGACGGGCGACGGTCACTCGCCTACTCGCTGCGCCTGCGCGCGCCGGACCGGACGCTGACCGACGTGGAGGTCCTCGCCGCTCGGGACGCCGCGGTCGCCGAAGCCGGTCGCCGGACCGGGGCGGTCCTGCGGTCGTGAGCGGAGCCGTCATGGCGCTGCAGAAGTGCACCATTCGGGGCGGCCACCCACCCCTCCGATGAATAGCCATGCAAGGCCATGTATGGTGGACCCATGACGAGGAGGGCCGCGGTCGCGGGTGCCAGCGGCTACGCGGGCGGCGAGCTGCTCCGCCTCGTGCTGGCCCACCCCGATCTCGAGATCGGCCCGATGGCGGCGGGCAGCGGCGCCGGGCGTCCGGTCACCGAGCTGCACCCACACCTGCCGGACCTGGCCGGTCAGGTCTTCGCCGAGACCTCCGCCGACGTGCTGGCCGACGCCGACATCGTGTTCCTGGCGCTGCCGCACGGCCAGTCCGCCGCGCTGGCGGCAGCGCTACCCGCTGACCTGCCCGTGGTCGACCTCGGCGCGGACCACCGGTTCGCCAGCGAAGCAGACTGGAACCGCTGCTACGACACGCCCTATGCCGGCCAGTGGCCGTACGGGCTGCCGGAGCTGTTCCGGGACGACCTCGCCGGCGCCGTCCGGATCGCCGGTCCGGGCTGCAACGCCACCGCGATGACGCTCGCCCTCGGGCCGCTGCTCGCCGCCGGGCTGGTCGACCCCGTGGACCTCGTGACCACGACCGCCAGCGGAACGAGCGGCGCCGGACGGACCGCCACCGCAGCCCTGCTGGCCAGCGAGGTGATGGGGGACATGTCCGCCTACAAGGTGGCCGCGCACCGGCACGCCCCCGAGGTGCGGCAGAGCCTGCGGCGCCTCGCCGGCACCGACGTGACCCTGGCGTACGTCCCCACCCTCGCCCCGATGCCGCGCGGGGTCCTGGCCACCTGCACCGCCCGCACCGACGCGTCCGAAGATCAGCTCCGGGCCGCGCTGCACCGGCAGTACGACACGGAGACGTTCGTGCACGTCCTGCCCGCCGGGCGCTGGCCGCGCACCGCTGCCACCGTGGGCAGCAACGCCTGCCAGTTGCAGGTCACCGTCGACACCGACGCCGGACGGGCCGTCGTGGTGGCGGCGCTGGACAACCTCGGCAAAGGCGCTGCCGGACAGGCACTGCAGTGCGCCAACCTCGCCCTCGGCCTGCCGGAGACGGCCGGGCTGTCGGCCAGCGGGACAGCGCCGTGAGCGTCACCGCCAGCAAGGGATTCCGGGCCGCCGGGGTGACCGCCGGCTTGAAGGACAGCGGCGCCCCCGACCTCGCCCTGGTCGTCAACGACGGCCCGCTGCAGGTCGGTGCGGCAGTGTTCACCAGCAACCGGTTCAAGGCCAACCCGGTGCTGTGGAGCGAGCAGGTGATCCGCGACGGCCGGGTCGTCGCGGTCGTGCTGAACTCCGGCGGCGCCAACTGCGGCACCGGCCCCGAAGGCTTCGCGACGACCCACGCCACCGCAGAGGCGGTGGCTGCGCTGCTCTCAGCCAGCCCCGGCGACGTCGTCGTCTGCTCGACCGGGCTGATCGGCCCGTTGTTCAGCCGCGAACGGCTGCTCGCCCGCCTGCCCGCCGCCGTGGCCGCGCTGTCGGCCGACAGCGGCTCCGACGCCGCGACGGCGATCTGCACCACCGACAGCGTCAGCAAGCAGTCCACGGTCGCCGGCGACGGTTGGGTGGTGGGCGGCATGGCCAAGGGCGCCGGCATGCTCGCCCCCGCGCTCGCCACGATGCTGGTCGTGCTCACCACCGACGCCGAGGTCGACGCGGCCGACTGCGACCGGGCGCTGCGGGCCGCGACCCGGACCACCTTCGACCGGCTCGACTCCGACGGCTGCCAGTCGACCAACGACACCGTCCTGCTGATGGCCTCGGGCACCAGCGGGATCGCCGCGGCCGAAACGGATTTCGACGAGGCCGTCCGCCGGGTGTGCGAGGACCTGGCGCGGCAGCTCCTGCACGACGCTGAGGGTTCCGAACACGACATCGCTGTCGAGGTGGTCGGCGCCGAGAGCGAGGACGACGCGGTCGAGGTCGCCCGGTCGGTCGCCCGCAGCAGCCTGTTCAAGTGCGCGGTCTTCGGCGAGGACCCCAACTGGGGTCGGGTGCTCGCTTCGGTCGGCACCACGACGGCGCCGTTCGACGTCTACGCCGTCGACGTCACCTTCAACGGCGTCCAGGTCTGCCGCGCCGGCCAAGCCCACGAGGACCCGGCGCGGGTGCGCTTCTGCGGCCGGGAGGTACACGTGCTGATCGACCTGCACGCCGGCGCGTCGACGGCCACCATCCGGACCAACGACCTGACCACGGCCTACGTGCACCAGAACTCGGCCTACTCGACATGACCGCCTCGACATGACAGCCGCCGCAGCAGCCATCGCGCCGCCGACCACGACGGCGCGGGGCCAGGCCGCCCTGGCCAAGGCCGCCACGCTGGTCGAGGCGCTGCCCTGGCTGAAGTCGTTCTCCGGCCGGATCATCGTGGTGAAGTACGGCGGCAACGCCATGACCAGTCCCCAGTTGCAGGCGGCGTTCGCCGAGGACGTGGTGTTCCTGCGCTACGCCGGGGTCCAGGTCGTCGTCGTCCACGGCGGAGGGCCGCAGATCACCGCCCACCTGGACCGGCTCGGACTGGACAGCGAGTTCCGCGGCGGCTTGCGGGTGACGACCGCCGATACCGTCCAGGTCGTCCGCATGGTGCTCGTCGGCCAAGTCAACCCGACCGTCGTCGGCAACATCAACGCACACGGGCCGTTCGCGGTCGGCCTGTCCGGTGAGGACGCCCACCTGTTCACCGCCGAACGTCGCAGCGCGGTCGTCGACGGCGCGCCGGTCGACATCGGCCTGGTCGGCGAGGTGGTCCAGGTGCAGCCGCAGATCGTCACGGCCCTGCTCGCGGAGGCCAAGGTGCCGGTCATCGCCACCGTCGCCCGCGGCCACGACGGCGAGGTCTACAACGTCAACGCCGACACGGCCGCCGCCGCCCTCGCCGTGGCGCTCGGCGCCGAGAAACTGGTCGTGTTGACCGATGTCGAGGGGCTCTACGCCAGCTGGCCACCGGCCGGGCTGACGCCGAACAACTCCGACACCCCGCACCGCCCCGAGGTGCTCAGCGAGCTCAGCGCCGACGACCTGGAGGTGCTGCTCCCGAGCCTGTCCAGCGGCATGGTCCCCAAGATGGAGGCCTGCCTGCGCGCCGTACGCGGCGGTGTCCCCCGGGCGCACGTGCTGGACGGCCGGGTGCCACACAGCCTGCTGCTCGAACTGTTTACCGACGAGGGCGTCGGCACGATGGTGGTGCCGTGAGCGGCGGCCCCACGAAGACCGAGCAGTGGCAGGCCCGGTGGGACGCCGCCCTCATGGCCAACTACGGCACCCCGCCGCTGATGCTGGCGAGCGGCGCCGGCGCGACGGTGACCGACGTCGACGGCCGGCAGTACGTCGACCTGCTCGCCGGCATCGCCGTCAACCTGCTCGGCCACGCCCATCCCGCCGTGGTCGAGGCGGTCTGCCGGCAGGTAGCGACCCTCGGGCACACCAGCAACCTCGTGGCGAGCGCGCCCGGGATCGAGCTGGCCGAGCGGCTCCGGGACCTCATCGGCGCCGGGCCGGACAGCCGGGTGCTGTTCACCAACTCCGGCGCCGAGGCGAACGAGGCCGGCCTCAAGCTGTCCCGCCGGCTGCGGCCCGGCGGCGGCTGGGTGGCCTGCGACGGCGCGTTCCACGGCCGCACGATGGGGGCGCTGGCCATCACCGGCCAGCCGGCCAAGCGGACCCCGTTCGAACCGCTGCCCGGACCGGTCACCTTCGTCCCGTACGGCGACGCACAGGCGCTGCACAGCGCCGTCACCGACCGGACCGCCAGTGTCGTGCTCGAGCCGATCATGGGCGAGGCGGGAGTCGTCGTGCCCCCGGCCGGCTTCCTGGAGGCGGCCCGCGAGAGCTGCGACGCCGCGGGCGCGCTGCTGCACCTCGACGAGGTGCAGGGCGGGGTCGGTCGGGTCGGTGCGTGGCTCACCAGCTCGGTCACCGCACCCGGCGTTGTCCCCGACCTGGTGAGCATGGCGAAGGGGCTGGGTGGCGGCCTGCCGATCGGGGCGCTGATCGCCAACGGCCCCGCCGCCGCGGCATTCGGCAAGGGCGAGCACGGCACCACCTTCGGTGGCAACCCGGTCGCCTGCGCCGCGGCCCTCGCCGTGCTGCGCACCGTCGAGCAGGACGGCCTGATGCAGGTGGCGCTCGACCGGGGGGAACAGTTGCGCGCCGGCATCCAGCAGCTCGGCTCCCCGCTGATCCGTCAGGTCCGCGGGCTCGGGCTGTGGCTCGGCATCGTGCTCAGCGAACCGGTCGCCGTCGCCGTCGAGCTGGCCGCCCGCGACGCCGGGTTTCTCATCAACGCCACTGCGCCGGACGTCCTGCGGCTGGCCCCGCCGCTGGTGGTGACGGCCGCTCAGATCGACGCCTTTCTCGTTGCCTTCCCGGCGATCCTGTCCGCCGCTAAGGTCGACCAATGACGCCAGCCCAGCCAGTCCAGCGGGTCCAGCCATGACCGCCGTCCGTGTCCTCGTCGTCGAGGACGACCCGAGTGTCCGAGGGCTGCTGCAGACGCTGCTGTCGGCGGAGGGCTACGAGGTGGCGACCGCCTCCGACGGGCTGGCCGGGCTGGTCAAGGTGACCGCCTCCCCGCCGGCCCTGGTCCTGCTCGATTTGATGATGCCCGACCTCGGCGGCGTCCGGGTGCTCGAGGAGATGCGGGACGACCCCGAGCTGGCCGGCATCCCGGTCATCGTGGTCACCGGCAAGATCGACGCCATCCCCAGCATGAAGGAGCTGCTCGGCGAGGAGAACGTCTTCCTCAAGCCGTTCGCCGTCGGCGAGCTGCTGGCCCGGGTCGGCGACGTCACGGGTGGTCCGGACGCCTGATGCTCGCACTCAGGGCCGGGCTGCGCCGGTGACGCGCTCCTTCCTCGCCGACGACGACCTCTCGCCCGCCGAGCAGGACGATGTCCTGACCCGGGCGGCCGAGCTCAAGTCGGCGGGCCGAGGCGGCGCGCAGCCGCTCGCCGGCAGGACCGTCGCGGTCGTCCTGGAGAAGCCGAGCACCCGCACCCGCCTGTCGTTCGAGGTCGGCATCGTGCAGCTCGGCGGTCATCCGGTCATCGTCGATGCGGCCACCACCCAGCTCGGCCGGGGGGAGACGATCGAGGACACCGGACGGGTGCTGTCCCGCTTCGTCGACGCGGTCGTCATCCGCACCTTCGGTCAGGACCGCATCCAGGCGCTGGCTGCCGCCTGCACGGTGCCTGTGATCAACGCCCTCACCGACGCCTTCCACCCCTGCCAGGTGCTCGCTGACCTGCAGACCGTGCGCGAGCGCCGCGGCGGCACCAAGGGGTTGACCCTCGCCTACCTCGGCGACGGCGCCAACAACATGGCGCAGTCCCTGCTGGTCGGCGGGGCGATCGCCGGCATGCACGTACGCGTCGGCGCGCCCGCCGGCTACTCCCCCGAGCCGGCGGTGGTCGAACGAGCCCGGGCGTACGGCACCGACATCACGGTCACCGAGGACCCGGCGCAGGCAGCGGCCGGCGCCGACGTCCTCTACACCGACGTCTGGGTGTCCATGGGCCAGAACGACCCCGACCGACGGATCCGCGACCTCACCCCGTTCCGCCTCGACGAGGGCGCCGTCGCGCGCGCCGCCCGCGACGTGCTCGTCCTGCACTGCCTGCCGGCCCACCGCGGCCAGGAGATCGCCGGCTCGGTGCTCGACGGTCCGCGGTCTGCGGTGTGGGACCAGGCGGAGAACCGCCTGCACGCCCAGAAGGCGCTGCTCACCTGGTTGTTGGAGCGGGCCTGACGTGCCGCCCGCTGTCACGACCCCCCTGACGAAGGCCGCCCGCCAGTCGCGGGTCGCCGAGCTGCTGGCGGCTGCGCCGGTCGCCAGCCAGACCGAGCTCGGGCGGCTGCTCGCCGATTCCGGGGTGGCGGTCACGCAGGCGACGGTGTCCCGCGACCTCGATGAGCTCGGGGCGGTCAAGGTGCGCACGCCGGCCGGCATGGCCTACGCGTTGCCGCCGGAGGGCCAGCCGCGGCCGGGGACAAGTGAGGCCGTCGACGCCCGCCTCGGACGACTTCTGGAGGAGCTGCTGGTGTCCGCCGAGGCCACCGGCGGGCTTGTTGTTCTTCGTACGCCCCCGGGCGGCGCCCACCTGCTCGGCTCGGCTCTGGACCGGGCCGGGTTGCCCGACGTCGCCGGGACCGTCGCCGGTGACGACACCGTCCTGCTCGTCACCCGCCTTCCCGCGCTCCCCGGCGCGGGCGCCCTGGCTGGCCGGCTCCTGCGGCTGGCCGAGGGTCGAACCCTGGAAGGAACACCGTGAAGCGCCCCGTGAGCAGCTCATGAGCAGAGACCGGATCGTGCTCGCCTACTCGGGGGGTCTGGACACCTCCGTCGCCATCGGCTGGATCGCCGCAGAGACCGGCAGTGAGGTCATCGCCGTCGCGGCCGACGTCGGCCAGGGCGGCGAGGACCTGGCGGTCATCCGCCAGCGAGCCCTGGACTGCGGCGCGGTCGAAGCCGTCGTCGCCGACGTCCGAGACGAGTACGCCGAGCAGTACTGCCTGCCGGCGTTGCAGGCCAACGCGCTCTACATGGGTCGCTACCCGCTCGTGTCGGCGCTGAGCCGACCGCTCATCGTGAAGCACCTCGTGGCGGCGGCGCGCCAGTACGGCGCCTCGACGGTGTCGCACGGCTGCACCGGCAAGGGCAACGACCAGGTGCGCTTCGAGGTCGGCATCGGCGCCCTCGCGCCGGAGCTGCGGGTGATCGCCCCGGTCCGCGACTCCGGGATGACCCGCGACAAGGCGATCGCCTTCGCCGACGAGAAGGGGCTGCCGATCGACGTCAACAAGCGCTCGCCCTACTCGATCGACCAGAACGTCTGGGGCCGCGCGGTCGAGACCGGCTTCCTCGAAGACCCCTGGAACGCACCCGTCGAGGACGTCTACTCCTACACCAGCGACCCCACGACCGCCCGCGAGCCCGATGAGCTGCTGCTCACCTTCGTCGAGGGGGTGCCGACGGCGATCGACGGGCAGCCGGTCACCGTGCTGCAGGCCATCGAGCAGCTCAACGCCCGAGCGGGCGCGCACGGCATCGGCCGGCTGGACATGGTCGAGGACCGGCTGATCGGCATCAAGAGCCGTGAGGTGTACGAGGTGCCCGGCGCCCAGGTGCTCATCACCGCTCACCAGGAGCTGGAGAACCTCACCGTCGAGCGCGACCTGGCTCGCTTCAAGCGCGGGGTCGAGCAGCGCTGGGCCGAGCTGGTCTACGACGGGCTGTGGTTCTCGCCGCTCAAGCGGGCGCTGGACGAGTTCGTCCAGTCCTCCCAGCGGCACGTCACCGGCGACATCCGGCTGACGCTGCACGGCGGCACCGCGACGGTCACCGGCCGCCGCAGCGACGCCTCGCTCTACGACTTCAACCTCGCGACCTACGACGCGCAGGACAGCTTCGACCAGTCGCTCGCCAAGGGGTTCGTCGAGCTCTGGGGCCTGCCGAGCAAGATCGCCGCGAGGCGGGACCAGCGGTTGTCCCCGTGACCTCGCCGCACTCCCTGTGGGGGGGACGGTTCGCGGGCAGTCCCGCCGAGGCCCTCGCCCGACTGTCGGTCAGCGTCCACTTCGACTGGCGGCTTGCTCCGTACGACCTGCAGTCCTCCCGCGCCCACGCGCGGGTGCTGCACCGGGCCGGGCTGCTGTCCGAGGCCGAGCTCGACCGGATGCTGACGGCGCTCGACGAGCTGCGCAGCGAGGTGGCACAGGGGTCGTTCCGAGCGCGGCTGGAGGACGAGGACGTGCACACCGCCCTGGAGCGGGGCCTGCTGGACAAGCTCGGCACCCTTGGCGGCAAGCTGCGCGCCGGCCGCTCGCGCAACGACCAGGTGGCCACCGACCTGCGGCTGTACCTGCGCGACTCGGCGCGGCAGGTCGTCGACGCCCTGGTCGAGCTGGAGCTGGCGCTGTGCGGACAGGCCGAGCAGCACCTGGACACCCCGGCGCCCGGGATGACCCACCTGCAGCACGCCCAGCCGGTGCTGTTCGGCCACCAGCTGCTGGCGCACGTCCAGGCGTTCGTTCGCGACGTCGACCGGCTGCGCGACTGGGACCGGCGGGCCTCGGTCTCGCCGCTCGGCAGCGGCGCGCTGGCCGGCTCCTCCCTGGCGGTCGACCCGGTGGCCAGCGCCCAGGAGCTCGGGTTCTCCGCGGCCGCGGCCAACTCGATGGATGCGGTGTCCGACCGCGACTTCGTGGCGGAGTTCCTGTTCGTCGCCGCGCTGCTGGGCGTCCACCTGTCCCGGCTGGGGGAGGAGGTGGTGCTGTGGAACTCCACCGAGTTCGGCTGGGTCACCCTCGACGACGCCTTCTCCACCGGCTCGTCGATCATGCCGCAGAAGAAGAACCCCGACATCGCCGAGCTGGCTCGGGGCAAGGCCGGCCGGCTGATCGGCCACGTCGCCGGCTCGCTGGCGATGCTCAAGGGCTTACCGCTCGCCTACGACCGCGACCTGCAAGAGGCGCAGGAGCCGTGCTTCGACGCGGTCGAGACGTTGCTCCTGGTGCTGCCGGCGACGGCCGGCATGATTGCCACGATGACCGTGCACGGCGACGTGCTGGAGGCCTCCGCACCGACCGGCTTCGCCCTGGCGACCGACGTCGCCGAGCTGCTGGTCAAGAAGGGCGTGGCCTTCCGCGACGCCCACGAGGCGGTCGGGCAGCTGGTCGCCTGGTGCGCCGAGCACGGCAAGGACCTCACCGACGCCACCGACGCCGAGTTGGCCGCCGTCTCCGCATACCTCACCCCCGACGTCCGCTCGGTGCTGTCGGTCCGCGGCGCGATCGCCGCCCGCGACGGCCACGGCGGCACCGCGCCGGTCCGGGTCCGCGAGCAGCTCGCCGCCCTGCAGGCCGAGCTCGCCGGGCAACGCGCCTGGGCCGGTGCGTCGTGGACCTCGGCGTAGTGGAGCTCGACCGGCCGGCCCTCGAGGTCGCTCCCACGCTGCTCGGAGCCCGCCTGGTCGCCGGCGGCGTGACGGTCCGGCTCACCGAGGTCGAGGCGTACGCGGGGCAGGCCGACCCCGGGTCGCACGCTTACCGCGGGCGGACGCCGCGTACCGAGGTGATGTTCGGACCCGCGGGTCGGACGTACGTCTACTTCAGCTACGGCATGCACTGGTGCCTGAACGTGGTCACCGGTCCTGACGGGCAGGCCGGGGCGGTGCTGCTGCGGGCGGGGGAGGTCGTCGACGGGATCGGTCCGGCCCGCGAACGCCGACCCGGCGCGGCCGACCGCGACCTGTGCCGCGGACCAGCGCGACTCTGCAAGGCGCTCGGCATCACCGGCGACGTCGGGGGAGTGAACTTGCTCGACCCGCGGTCGCCGGTCCGACTGAGCGGTCCAGCTTCGTCGGTCGAGCCCGCCGCGATCCGGACCGGACCGCGGGTGGGAGTCGCCGGCGCCGGCGCAGCGGCCCCCTGGCGCTTCTGGCTGTCCGGCGAGCCAACCGTGTCGCTCTACCGCCCTGCGTCCGCCCGGGTCCCCGCCGGTGTCAGGGTGGCGCCGTGAGCAGTCCGCACTCGGAGGGACGCGGCCTGCAGGGACGCGGCCTGCAGGGACGGGTCGGGGTGGTGACCGGCGCCGGGCGCGGCATCGGCCGGGAGATCGCCCGGGCCCTCGCGACGCAGGGGATGGGCCTGCTGCTGCTGTCCCGCACCGGCAGCGAACTGCGCTCGCTCGCCGACGAACTGGAGCGCGACCACGACGTCCCTCTCGTTCCGGCGGCGGTGGACGTCACCGATGCCGCCGCCGTGGCCCGGGTTGTCGCGCTGGCCGAGCAGCAGCTCGGCCCGGTCGACCTGCTGGTCAACAACGCCGCCCGGATCGAGTCGTCAGAGCAAGCGTTCTGGCAGGCCGACCCGGAACAGATGTGGGGGGTCGTCGAGACCAACCTGCGCGGGCCGCTGCTGCTGTGCCGGGCGCTGCTCCCGTCGATGGTGCAGCGCGGCCACGGGCACGTCGTGAACCTCACCAGCCGGGCCCGCGGCGCGACGCGTACCGGCACCTACACCGGCTACGCCGTCTCCAAGCGCGCGCTGTCGGTCTTCACCGAAACGCTGGCGTCGTCGCTGGACGGGACCGGCGTGGTGGTGGTGGACGTGCTGCCCGGCCTGGTGCACACGTCGATGACCGACGCGATGCCGGTGTGGCGGGACGTGCCCGACGAGCGTTGGACGCCGGCTGCGGCCACGGCGCAGGTGGTGGTGGACGTGGCCCGAGGGCGCTACGACGAACGCAGCGGGGCACAGCTGGAGGCCGCCGAGCTGGCCGACAGCTGAGTCGGGGGGGCGACCGAACGGCAACCGGGTCGACAGGTGCGGCACGATCGCGCCATGACCAGCCAGCCCGTGACCAGCCTGCCCCCGACCGGGCTCCCGACGATCGCACCCGTGCCGGACGTCCTGGCCGACCTGGACTGGCGCGGCCTGCTCGCCCAGACCACCGACCGCGCTGCGCTGGCCCGCGACCTGGCCGCGGGGCCGGTCACCGTGTACTGCGGCTTCGACCCGACCGCCGACAGCCTGCACGTGGGAAGCCTGGTGCCGCTGCTGACCTTGCGGCGCTTCCAGCTCGCCGGCCATCGACCGATTGCCCTCGCCGGCGGCGCGACCGGGTTCATCGGCGACCCCTCCGGGCGGGTCGCCGAACGCGTGTTGATGACGGCGGACGTGGTCGCCGAGCGGACCCAGCGGATCAGCGGGCAACTGGCCCGGTTCCTGGACCAGGACGGTCCGTCCGGCGTGATCCTCGCCGACAATCTGGAGTGGACCGCGCCGCTGTCGGTGATCGACTTCCTGCGCGACGTCGGCAAACACTTCCCGATCAACGCGATCCTGGCGAAGGAGTCGGTGCGTGCCCGGCTGGAGGCCGGTGGGCTGTCCTTCACCGAGTTCAGTTACCTGCTCCTGCAGGCGTACGACTTCCTCCAGCTGTACCGCCGGCACGGCTGCACGCTGCAGATCGGGGGCAACGACCAGTGGGGCAACATCACCGCCGGTCTGGACCTGATCCGCCGGGTGGAAGGCGCCGAGCGCGTGCCGGTGCACGCGCTGACCCTGCCCCTGGTCACCGATGCGTCCGGAGCCAAGCTCGGCAAGAGCACCGGTGGTGGCGACGTCTGGCTGGATCCGACCCTCACCTCGCCGTACGCGCTCTACCAGTACCTGCTGCACGTGGACGACCGGGACGTCGGCGCCTACCTACGCCTGCTGACCTTCCTCGGCCGCGAGCAGGTCCAGGCGTTGGACATCCAGACTGCCGAGCGTCCGCAGGGACGCGTCGCACAGCGGGTCCTCGCCAGGGAGCTGACCGCCCTGGCGCACGGCACCGACGAGCTCGCGCGGGTGGAGGCGGTGAGCGCGGCCCTGTTCGGCGGCGGCGCACTCGAGGACGTGGATGCGGCCCTGCTGTCCGCCGCGCTCGCCGACGCACCATCGACCACGGTGTCCGGGCAGATTCCGCTGCTGGTCGACCTGCTGGCGGACACCCTCGGGCTGTCCAGGTCCGAGGCCCGCCGCGCGGTCCGGGACGGTGGCGCCTACCTCAACAACCGCCGGATCCCCGACGAGCGAGCCACGGCGGTGGATTCGGACTGGTTGCACGGGCGCTTCCTGGTGCTGCGCCGCGGGCGGCGGTCCCTGGCAGTGGTGGAGCGTGGGACGGCCTGAGCCGAGCCGGGCGGCGGCGGCGGCGGCGCACGGTCACGCCCGTACGAATCGCCCGCCCGTCCGACATCACCGGACTGCCGACCCCACTCGCTCGCTTGCCTTGACTTCGCTGCCGTCGCCTCGTATCTTCTCCCAGGTCCACGGGGCACCGGACGGCAGCGGAGCAACTCGCTGCAGCACGGCCCACCGACACCTGCACCGTTCACCTTCACAGGTGGACACCGTGCACAGTTGCTGCCTTCCGAACCCGGCCCGGCGGATCACGCGAGCGCGCCACGGTGACGGTCGCCGAATCAGCCTCACAGTCACCAGGTTTGACTCGGACGGCGGCGCGACACTAGGATAGGCGAGTTGCCCCGAGAACGGCCGCGAGGCCCGGACCGGGAGCGTCCGCTCCTTGAGAACTCAACAGTGTGCCGAAAGTCAGTGCCATATGTCCGACGCGAGACGTACGGCGGGCCCAGTCGGGCCCCGCACGACTTTTTGCTCGGATTCATTTTGGTGACAAGGACAACAGCTTTATAGCTAGTTGACTTCTGTCGTCAGAATCAACAGCTGACCTCCTCCAGGGAGGCAGCGACTCTCTCATCAGGTCCTTCGGGGTCTGATCATTCACATCAACGGAGAGTTTGATCCTGGCTCAGGACGAACGCTGGCGGCGTGCTTAACACATGCAAGTCGAGCGACGCTTCTCCTTCGGGAGAAGACGGAGCGGCGAACGGGTGAGTAACACGTGGGCAACCTGCCCCTAGCTCTGGGACAACTCCGGGAAACCGGGGCTAATACCGGATACGATCTCCCATGGCATCTCGGGAGATGGAAAGTTTTTCGGCTAGGGATGGGCCCGCGGCCTATCAGCTTGTTGGTGAGGTAATGGCCCACCAAGGCGACGACGGGTAGCCGGCCTGAGAGGGCGACCGGCCACACTGGGACTGAGACACGGCCCAGACTCCTACGGGAGGCAGCAGTGGGGAATATTGC
>JBBSUR010000044.1:0-15599 GCA_038234255.1 Mycobacteriales bacterium
GACTGCCTGAGCGGGGCGACGGTGCTGGTGGTCGACGACGACGTGCGCAACGTCTTCGCGCTGACCAGCGCGCTCGAGCTGTACGGGGTACGGGTGCTCTACGCCGACAACGGCGGCGACGGCGTCGCGTTGCTCGCCCAGCGGCCGGACGTCGACCTGGTACTCATGGACGTGATGATGCCTGGCATGGACGGTAACGAGGCGACCGAGCGGATCCGGCGCCGGCCGGAATACCGCGATCTGCCGATCGTCTTCCTGACGGCCAAGGCGATGCCGGGCGACCGGGACCGGAGCTTTGCGGCCGGCGCGTCGGACTACGTCACCAAGCCGGTCGACCTGGACCGGTTGCTCGCCGTCATGCGCACCTGGTTGGCGCCGCGCGTGGTGGAGGACGCCTGATGACCAGGCCGTCCCGCGCCAAGATCTTGATGGTCGACGACCGGCCGGAGAACCTGCTGGCGCTCGAGGCCATCCTGCAGGGCCTCGGTCACGAGCTGGTCACGGCGACCTCGGGGGAGGAGGCGCTCAAGCGCCTGCTGACCGAGGACGTCGCGGTGATCCTGCTCGATGTCCAGATGCCGGGCATGGACGGCTTCGAGACCGCCGCCCACGTCAAGAAGCGGGAGAAGACCCGCGACATCCCGATCCTGTTCCTCACCGCCATCGACGGCGAGGCCCATCAGGCGTTCCGCGGCTACGCCGCCGGAGCGGTCGACTACCTTGCCAAGCCGTTCGACCCGTGGGTGCTCAAGGCGAAGGTCAGCGTCTTTCTCGAACTGTACGAACGGCGCAGCGTGCTGGCCGCGCAGGCCGAGGAGCTGCGCGGGCAGCTGGCGCGGTACGACTCGGCGGGGCTCGCCGAGCTCAGCCGCGCTGTCGGCGACGCGGTGGATCGGGCGCGCGCCGCCTGCGGGTCGCCCGAGTGCACCCGGCTGCTGGACGAGGCGGCAGCGGCTGCGCAGACGCTGCAGGCAGCGCTGCCGACTCCGCTGCCGTCGCCCCGATGACCGCCGCGATCACCGCTCTGCCGGCGCAGGACCGCTCGCCGGCCGCCGCCCGCCGGGTGGTCCAGGACGCGTTGGTCGGCGGGGGGCTGGAGGTCCTGCTCGACGAGGCGCTGCTGCTGGTGACCGAGCTGGTGACCAACGCGGTCGTGCACGCCGGCACCGACGTGGAGCTGCACGTCGAGATCGGTGCCGGTCGGGTCCGGGTCGAGGTGGTCGACCACGGCGCGGGGGCGCTGCCGGTGCTGTCCGGTGCACCCTCGCTGGAGCGGGAGGGCGGCCGAGGCCTGTTCCTGCTCGACGCGCTGGCCCAGGAGTGGGGGACCCGCCACTTCGCCGGCGGCAAGTCGGTGTGGTTCTCGCTCGGCGCGACACAGTGGCGGGCGGCACGGACGCGACCGCTGCGGACCGCGCGTACCGGCCAGCTCTCCAGCCCGCCCGTGGTCTCGTGGCTGCTCGGCCTGCCGGCGGACCTGGAGGAGCGGCTGCTTCCAGTTCAGCTGCTCGGTGAGCTGCTGCACCGGCTCTGCGGGTCGATGGAGCTGGTCGACGGCTGGCTGTGCGCGGAGTCGGTCCAGGACCCCGAGCGCTGGGAGTTCCTGGTCTGGCATGATCCCTCGACCGCCCCGCCCACCGTCGACGCCGTGCGTCGGCTGGCCCGCGAGGGCACTGACCAGGTGATCCCCGCCGGGGAAGGGCTGCTCGTGCTCCCGCTGCGGCGTCGTACGGGCGTGTTCGGGGCGCTGGTGCTCAGTGCGGGGGAACACCTCGACGAGACCGGCATCGCGCTGGCCCGGCTGGTCGGCGACCGGATGGGTGTGGTGCTGCGCGACGACCGGGCGCACGCCGCGCAACTGCGCGACCGCGGCTCCCTGGCGCTGCTGGCCGAGGCGAGTGAGCTGTTCGCGGGCACCCTCGACGTCACCCTCGCCGTGACGTTGGCGGCGCAGCTGGTCGTCCCCCGCTTCGCCCCCTGGGCCGGGGTCTACACCGCCGACGAGCGGGGGGTGCACCTGACTGCCGTGGCGCACGAGGACGAAGCCGGGTTGGCGCACCTGCGTACCGGCCTGGAGAGCCCGCAGGCGCAGCTGCTGGCCGAGCAGCTGTTCCGCGAGCTCGGCGAGCAGCCGTCGCTGATCGCGGCAGCGGACGTGCCGGCGGGGCTGGTCGGCTCGGACGGCGGGATCCTCGCCGTCCCGCTCGTGGCCCGCCGCCGGCTGCTCGGGGTGCTGCTCGTCGGCCGGCGTGGCGGCGCCGGCCGCGCGCACGACGACAGCGGCCTGCTGCTGGACCTTGCGCGCCGCGCCGCGCTCGCCGTGGACAACGCCCGGCTGTACGAGGAGCGGGTCGGCGTCGCCAAAGCCCTCCAGGCCTCGCTGCTTCCGCCCGAGCTGCCGACGGTGGCGCACGTCGAACTCGGCGCCCGCTATGCCGCGGCCGGCGAAGGCAACGAGGTGGGCGGCGACTTCTACGACGTCTTCCAGCTGCCCGACGGCCAGTGGTCAGTGGCCATCGGCGACGTCTGCGGCAAAGGCGCGGAGGCAGCGGCGATCACCGGTCTGGCCCGTAACGTCCTGCGGCTGCTCGGCCGGGAGGGTCGTCCGCCACAGGCGGTGCTGCGCCGGCTCAACGCCGCGATCCTGGAGCTCGGCGACCGGGGGCGCTTCTGCACCGCCAGCCTGGCCACGGTGCTGCCGTCGGCGGACGGGCTGCGCGTACGCCTGTCCTGCGCCGGGCATCCGCAGCCGGTCCACGTGACCGCAGCCGGCCGGGCGGCACTCGTCGGCACCAGCGGAAGCCTGCTCGGGGTGATGGCGGAGGTCGACGTGCCGCAGGACGAGCTGTTCCTGGCGCCGGGCGACGCGCTGGTGTTCTACACCGACGGCGTGACCGAGCGGCGCAGTGGCGATCGGATGTTTGGGGAGACCGGCCTGCTGGCCAGCTGCGCCGCAGCCGCGGGTCTGGGGGCGGACGCCCTCGCGGGACACCTCGAGGCGAGCGTGCGCGACTTCGGCGACGAACCGTCCCGCGACGACCTCGCCGTGCTGGTCGTCCGCGCCACCGGCTGACGCCGCTACGGGTCGGTGGGGCGTACGGGTCGGTGGGGCATACGGGTCAGGTAGCCGGCCAGAACAGCGGGGCCGCGCCCTCGGCGGTGGCCAGCAGCAGGCCGACCAGCGCGGTGATCACCAGGAGCAGGGCGATGGCGCTGACCGGTCCGGGGGTGCTGCGCCACAGCCCGCGGCGCAGCATCCGGCGGGTCCGCCGATGCGCGCCGTCCCGCAGCCCGACAGCCAGGCCCACCGCAGTGGCGGTGGCCGCGGTGAGCTCCGGCCGCTCCAGTCCGCTGAGCTGCGGGTCCAGCAGCCAGACGGCGCCGGCCGGGACAGCGGCCACCGCCAGCACGAGCGGCAGGCTCAGCAGGGTGGTGCAGCCAGCGAGCACCAGGTGCCACGGAGCGCCGAGCGTGCTCACCAGCGGGTCCCGCCGCCGCGACCCGCCGCGACGTTGCCGACGGTCGGTGAGCCGCTGGCTGCTGCGTCCGACCGCGCGCAGGCCGGTGAGCAGGACCAGCGCGGTGCCCGCCCCGATGATCGGCGCAGCCAGGGTCCCGGCCGCCACGAGAGCCAGGGCCGCCAGGCTCGTGAGGACCGCCTGGAGCGACCTGGCCGGTGAAATCCGCTCGGCGGGGAGCGAGTCGTCCTCGCCCCGGAGCGCATCGGGCTCGCCCCGCGTCACATACGGCGGCAGCGAGTGGGTGGCCGAGTCGTACGACGCGGCGTCGTACTCCTGCGGGCCGCAGGACGCGGGCATCGTCGGTCGGGCGTCGGAGGTCGCCGACACCAACTCGCGCGCGGTCGACGGGGTCCGGCCAGCGCGCAGGACCTCCGGACCCAGCAGTGTCGTGACGTCGGCGTCACGGGACAGGCGCACCGTGACCGGCTCGGTCGCACTCGCCCCGCCGAGCCCGCTGAGCAAGGCGTGGGCCGAGGGCCGGCGCAGCGGATCGGAATCCATCGCGGCAGTCACCAGCCGGTCCAGCGGCGGCGGCAGGCCCTCGAGATCCGGTGACTCGTGGACGATCCGGTAGAGCACCGCCTCCGGACGTCCGATGCCGTACGGCGGCCGTCCGGTCCCGGCGAACGCCACCGTCGCTCCCCAGGCGTGGACGTCCACGGCGGGACTGAGGCCCGAGCCGGTGACCTGCTCGGGGGCCAGGTAGCCCGCTGTGCCGATCACCAGCCCGCTGCTGGTCAGGGCGGTGAGGTCGGCGGCCGTCGCGAGCCCGAGGTCGATGACGTAGGGCTGCCCGTCGAGCACCAGCACGTTGCCCGGGGTCAGGTCCCGGTGGATGACGCCGACGCCGTGCAGTGCCGTGAGCGCGTCGGCGAGCCCGCGGGCCACCTGGCGCAGCGCCTCGACCGGCAGCGGACCGCACCGCCGGACCACATCGTCGAGCCGCTCGCCCGGGACGAAGCGGGTGACCAGGTAGGGCGGGTCGGCCTCGACGTCGGCGTCGAGCACCTCGACCAGGTGTGGACCGCGTATGCGGCGTAGCGCTTCGAGTTCGGAACGGAACCGGCGGCGTGCCAGCGGGTCGGTCACGCTCTCGCGCAGCACCTTGACCGCCACCGCCCGCTCGTCGGGGGAGACGCCGAGGTAGACGGTGCCCATTCCACCCTGGCCGAGACGGGCCAACAGCCGGTGCGGACCCATCGCCGTCGGGTCCATCGGTCGAAGGGCAGTGATCGGCACCGCGCCTCCCGCGCTCGACACCTGGCGGCGAAAGGCTAGCGCTAGCCCGCCCAGGCGGGAGCTGGGCTCAGCCCACCGTCAGCATGTGTCGCAGCAGCAGGAGTTGGGTGATCGCCAGAGGCTCGCTGCGCCCGTCGGCACCCGAGTCGCCCAGGTCCTCCGGGAACGGCATGTGCAGGTCCAGCTCCTCCCAGATGGCCTGCTCGAGCGGAGCGATGTCCTCGCGCGGGACGTAGCCGTGCACGTGCAGGGCATCGACCGGACGGCCGTCGTCGTCGCGCAGCATCTTCAGGTGCATCGCGTTGCTGCGGCTGTTCGTCAGCACGGCGGACAGGTCGGGGTGGCGGATCGTGGGGCGCAGCAGCAGCTCGGCCGACAGCGGCGTACCTTCGTCGTCCTTGCCCGGGATCGGGGCGAAACGCACGACGATATCGGCGAACTCGCGCTGCACCCGGATGTGCTCCTCCGACTCGGGCTCGCGCCGGGCGAGCTCGGCCCGCACCGCTTCCTCGTCGTAGCCGCGCTTGGTGGTGTCGCGGGCCAGTTTCCAGCCGATCCGGATCTCCTCCGGCGGGTCGAGGTAGACGGCGACGTCGAAGCAGGCCCGGAGCAGCTTGTTGTGCAGCGGCAACAGTCCCTCGATGATGACGAACTCGCGCGGCTCGATCAGCTCGGGCCGGACCAGCTCGCCGCTGCTGTGGTCGTAGACCGGCTTGAGGATCGGCTGGCCGGTGGCGAGCAGCTGCAGGTGCTGCGCCATGATGTCCATGTAGTTGCAGTCCGGGTGCAGCGGCGTGAACGGCTTGTCCTTGCGCTCGGTGCGGTCGTAGCGGTGGTAGTCGTCCACGCAGACCGCCGTGACCCGGTCCTCGCCGAGCGCCTGGACCAGCCCCTTGGTCAGCGTGGTCTTGCCGGCCGCGCTGTCACCGGCGATGGCCAGCATGACCGGACGGCTGGTACGGGACGGCAGCCCCGCGCGCTGGAGCTTCATGTCCTTGTCGGGCATCGAAATTCTCGCTTTCAGCAGAGGGCGGGGGCGTGCACGGGCGACCGTGGACGTACGGGCGAAGCTCGCACGCTAGAGGTCGCGGCGTCCGGGAACGTCCCCCGCGCAGGGGGTCCGCCGGGGGAGAGGGCCGTACGATCCGGCTTGTGCTGTCCCGCCCGATCCGGCTGCTGCTGGTGGACGACCAAGAGGTCGTACGCCAGGGCGTGACGGCCATGCTCGCCCGCTATCCGCAGCGCATCCGGATCGTCGGTGAGGCCGAGGACGCCGAGCAGGCCGAGCGGCTCGCCCTCAACCTGGCGCCCGACGTCGTCCTGTGCGACGTGCGGCTCGGCGGCGCCAGCGGCCTGGACGTCTGCGAGCGGCTGGCGACCCGGCTGCCCGCGGCCCGGGTGGTGATGCTCAGCGTGTACGACGAGCCGCAGTACCTCTACCAGGCGCTGCGCGCCGGCGCCGCGGGCTACCTGCTCAAGCAGGTCAAGGGCGTGGACCTGGTGAGCTCGCTGGAGCGGGCCGCGGCCGGGGAGGTGGTCATCGACGCCGCCCTGGCCGGCCGGGTGGCCCTGCACGCCGCCCGGCTCGAGGGTGGGGAGTTCTGGCCTGGCGCCGGCATCGGGCTCACCCAGCGAGAGAGCGAGGTGTTGGAGCTGATCGTGGCCGGCCTGTCCAACCGCGCGGTGGCCAGCAAGCTGGTCCTGGGGGAGGAGACGGTCAAGACCCACCTGCGCGGGCTCTACCGCAAGCTCGAGGTGAATGACCGCACCGGCGCGGTCACCGTCGCCCTGCGCGAGGGACTGTTCCGGTGACGACCGTACGAGCCGGCCAGCTGCCGCAGGCGCACGACCACCAGGGCTGCGAGCTGCTCCGGCAGGTCGTCGACCTCACCGTCGAGCTCGGCGATGTCCGGGCGCTCGCCGGTGAGGTGGCCGAGCTGGTGCGTCGTACGACCGGTGTCGATGTCGTCTTCGTCTTCGTGCTCGACGACGACGACCGACAGCTCACCCTGACCGGGGCCACCAACCCGTTCCAGGCTGCGGTCGGCACCGTCCACCTGCCGCTCGGCGAAGGGGTCAGCGGCTGGGTCGCGAGCCACTGCACGCCGGTGGTCCTGCCCGACGGCAAACTCGACGACGTCCGTTGGCGGCGCTTCCCCCAGCTGCGCGGCGAGGACTTCGTGTCCATGGCCTCGGTACCGCTGGACACCTCCAGCGGCGAGGTGGTCGGGGTGCTGAACGTCCACACCGTGCACCGGCGCGACTGGGACGCTGACGACCTGGCGTTGCTGCGCTCGACCGCCCGGATGGTGGCCGGCGCCGTTCACACGGCCCGGCTCCTGCGCCACCTGGACTTGAGAAGTAAGGAACAGCAGGACCTTTCGGCCAGACTGGTCGATGTGGAGGAGCAGGAACGGGCCCGGCTGGCCCGCGAACTGCACGACGGTGTTGCCCAGCGGATCGCCGCCCTGTCGTTCCACCTGTCGGCAGCGCAGGAGGCACTGCCCGGCGACCCGACCGTGGCCAGCGAGCAACTGCACCGGGCCGCCGAGCTGGTCGACCTCACGGCCGCGGAGACGCGGGCGGCCGTCCGGGCGCTGCGGCCACCGCTGCTGGACGACCTCGGGCTGGCGGCGGGCCTGCATGCCCTGGCCCGCGACTTCGACGGGCTCTCGATCGCCGTATCGGTGGAGCCGCTGCCCCTCACCGCCGTGCAGGAGACGGCGCTCTACCGGATCGCCCAGGAGGCGCTGCACAACGTCGTCAAGCACGCCGGTGCGAAGCGGGTCCGGCTACGGCTGCGCCGCGACGGTGACCTGGCCGTCCTGCTCGTGATGGACGACGGCTGCGGCGTCCTGCCGCAGCCGCCCGGGTCCACGCACGGGCTGACCAGCATGCGCGACCGCGCGCGCCTCATCGGCGCCGACCTCGACATCGCCGGACGGCCCGGTCAGGGAACGACGGTCCGGGTCGCCCTGCGGTTCTGAGCTCAGCGTTCTGAGCTCGGCGTTCTGCCCAGCCGGTCAGCCGGCCAACACAGCGGAGTTGGCGCGGACCCGCTCGTCCAGGGCGGCCTGGCCGTCCTTCCAGTGGTCCGGGTCACCGGCCCAGGCGCGCAGCGCCGGGTCGACCAGGGCCCGGCCGAACGAGAAGGTGATCTTCCACGGGGTGGACTGCGCCGCGATCGCCGCGAGGTGGGTCGTCGCCTGCTCCGGCGGCTGGCCACCGGACAAAAAGGCGATGCCGGGCACTGCTTCCGGCACGTGGGCGAGCAGAACCCGCAGGTTGGCGGCGGCGACCTCCTCCACCGACGGCTGCTCCGGGCACTTCGCGCCGGCGACGACCATATTCGGCTTGAGCACGATGCCGGCCAGGTCCACCCCTTGGGCCACCAGGGCGGCGAAGACGCTGTCGAGCACGAAGGCGGTCGCCTGCTCGCAGCGGGCGAGTCCGTGGTCGCCGTCCATCAGCAGCTCGGGCTCGACGATCGGGACGATGCCGGCCTCCTGGCACAACGCTGCGTAGCGGGCCAGCGCGTGGGCGCTGACTGCCACCGCTCGGTCGCTGGGCAGCGTGGCGTCCAGCGCGAGTGCGGCGCGCCACTTGGCGAACGCAGCTCCCCGGGCGGCATAGTCGGTCATCCGGTCGCGCAGGCCGTCGAGCCCCTCGGTCACCGTCTCGCCGGGGCTCAGGGCCAGCGGCTTGGCCCCGGTGTCGACCTTGATGCCGGCCAGCACGTCGGCGTCGACACACGCCTGCGAGACGGTGCGACCGTCGGACAGCTCCTGGTTGAAGGTCTCGTCGGCCAGAATGATCCCGCTGACCGACTCCGACAGCCCGGGGGTGGTGAGCAGCATCTCGCGGTAGTCGCGGCGAGCCGTCTCGGTGGGTTCGACGCCGACCTTCTGCAGGCGCTGCGACATGGTGCCCGGACTCTCGTCCGCGGCAAGAATGCCGCGCGGCGGGGCGACCATCGCCTGCGCGGTGGTGTGCAGCCGATCAGCGTGCGGGTTCGTCACTGCTCCTCCTGGAGGTTGGGCGGGGCGGACCTGTTACGCGCGGCCGTCCGGCGTCGGCCGCCAGGGTAGGGGCGGGCTCGAGCGGCTGCCTCCCCCGGGGGGTGGAGAGTCCGGGGGAGGGCGCGCGACACCCCGGCGAAACATGGTCAGGCCCGCCGGAAGTGCCCGCCCGCGGCGGTCAGCAGGTGCTGCACGAACAACTGCGTGGTCGGGGTCGGCGCCGCGCGCGTCACCAGGTGCCATGGGCGTAGCAACGGCAGGTCGGGGACGCGGACGACGCGCAGTGCGCCCTCGGCCAGCAGCAGGTGGACGGCGTCCTCGGAGACCAGGGCGATCCCGAGTCCGGCCACCGCCCCCGCGATCACCGCTCCGCTGCTGCCCATGTGCAGCAGCGGAGGTCGGTACTCGTTCTTCTCCAGCAGCGCCTCCAGCGTGCTCCGGGTCCCCGAGCCCACCTCGCGGACCAGCCAGGTGCTCCGGCGCAGGTCGATCGAAATGTCCGGGGCAGCGACGGCGAGCAGGCGGTTGGCGCGCAGTGCCCGGGTGACGGCTCCGTCGACGGCGGGCGGCGGGCGGCCGGCGAGCACCACGTCATCCTCGTGCGAGCTGAATGCGACCCACACGGCCCGGCTGTCGGACACCGTCAGGTGCACGGTGACCGCCGGGTGTTGGGCGCGAAAGCCGGCCAGCAGCTCGGGCAGCACCTGCTCCGCCGCCGTGGTGACGGCGGCGACCCGCACCGTGCCGCGCTCGGGGTCGGCCCCGCCGGCCGCCGCGGCGCACCCTTCGGCCAGCAGCCCGAGGACCCGCCGGGCGTACGGGTGGAAGGCCTCGCCGGCCGGCGAGCACCGCACCCCGCGCCCGTCGCGCTCGAGCAGGGCGACGCCGACCTGACGGCTCAGCGCCGACACCGCGGCCGAGACAGCCGATTCGGTCACCACGAGCTGGGCCGCCGCCTCCCGTACCGAGCCGGTGGAGGCGACGGCCAGGAAGCTGCGCAGCTGGGCCACGGTCACCGGCGGAATCGAAGATGAACTCATCGCTTCACTTTGCTGCAAGAAGAGTTGATTGACTACTCCGGCAAAGGCGAGCACAGTCGGAGTCGACCAGAGGAGGTTTCATGACCAAGACCGAAGCGCCCAAGACCGAGCGCGAGAAGAACCCGGACCGTTTCAACGCTGGTGTCATTCCCTATGCGGAGATGGGCTACTGGGAGCCCGACTATGACATCAAGACGACCGACATCCTGTGCGCGTTCCGCATCACCCCGCAGCCCGGGGTGCCGCCGGAGGAGGCGGGAGCCGCCGTCGCCGGCGAGTCGTCCACCGCAACCTGGACGGTGGTGTGGACCGATCGCCTGACCGCCCACGAGCACTACCAGGCCAAGTGTTACAAGGTCGACCCCGTGCCCGGTCGCGACGACCAGTGGATCGCCTACATCGCCTACGACATCGACCTCTTCGAGGAGGGTTCCATCGCGAACCTCACCTCCTCGATCATCGGCAACGTGTTCGGCTTCAAGGCCCTGAAGTCCTTGCGCCTGGAGGACATGCGGATTCCGCCGGCCTACATCAAGACCTTCCAGGGACCGGCCCACGGCATCGTCGTGGAGCGCGAATACCTTGGCAAGTTCGGCCGCCCGCTGCTCGGCGCGACGACCAAGCCCAAGTTGGGCCTGTCGGCCCGCAACTACGGCCGGGTCGTCTACGAGGCCTGCCGCGGCGGGCTCGACTTCACCAAGGACGACGAGAACATCAACTCCCAGCCCTTCATGCGCTGGCGCGACCGCTTCCTCTACTCGATGGAGGGCGTCAACCGGGCCCAGGCCGAGACCGGCGAGATCAAGGGCCACTACCTCAACGTCACCGCCGGCACCATGGAGGAGATGTACGAGCGCGCCGAGTTCGCCAAGCAACTCGGCAGCATCATCATCATGATCGACCTGACCGTCGGCTACACCGCGATCCAGTCGATGGCCAACTGGTCGCGCGCCAACGGGTTGATCCTGCACCTGCACCGCGCCGGCCACGGGACCTACACCCGCCAGAAGGACCACGGCGTGTCGTTCCGTGTCATCGCGAAGTGGATGCGTCTGGCCGGGGTGGACCACATCCACGCCGGTACCGTCGTCGGCAAGCTCGAGGGCGACCCGATGGCCACCGCCGGCTTCTACGACACACTGCGCAAGGACCAGGTCGAGGCTGACCCGTCGAAGGGCTTGTACTTCGAGCAGGACTGGATGCGTATGGCGGGCTGCATGCCGGTCGCCTCCGGTGGCATTCACGCCGGCCAGATGCACCAGTTGCTGCACTACCTCGGCGACGACGTCATCCTGCAGTTCGGCGGCGGCACCATCGGCCACCCGATGGGCATCGCCGCGGGTGCCGAGGCCAACCGGGTCGCCCTCGAGGCTATGGTCCAGGCCCGCAACGAGGGGCGTGACTTCATGAAGGAGGGCCGCGACATCCTCAAGGGCGCTGCCAAGCACAGCCCCGCGCTCGACGCCGCTCTGGACCTCTGGGGCGATATCACCTTCGACTACACGTCCACCGACGTGCCCGACGTCGTCGCCACGCCGACCGATTCCTGAGAGGACGGACCATGCGCATCACCCAGGGGCAGTTCTCATATCTGCCTGAACTCACCGACAAAGAGATCTTCGCGCAGGTGCAGTACGCGCTCGACAACGACTGGCCGCTGTCGATCGAGTACACCGACGACCCGCATCCCCGCAACACCTACTGGGAGATGCACGCCCTGCCGATGTTCGACCTCGCCGACGCCGCCGGCGTCGTCAAGGAGATCAACCAAGCCCGCAAGGACCACCCGGAGACCTACATCCGGGTGAACGCCTACGACGCCAGCCTCAGCCGGCAGACGGTCGCGATGTCCTACCTCGTCCAGCGGCCGACGAACGAGCCGGGCTTCCGCTTGGAGCGGCAGGAGTCCAACGACCGTGTCGTGCGCTACACGACGCACGCCTACGTCACCGATCGGCCGTCCGGACAGCGGTACAGCGCTCAGTGACATCGAAGGACGACGCCGGCGCGGCGCCGAAGCCCGTACGACAGGGCTTCGGCGCCGCGCCAGGCCGCTCGAAGAAGCCCACCTCGGGGTCGGAGCCGCCCGAAGGGGCGGAGTCGGACTCCGAGCAGTCCGAGCCCAAGCCGGACCTGCTCCCCGACGACGCCACGGTCGACTTGGTGAAGGAGCGGGAGGAGTCCGGCGTCGATGAGGTGCTGGCCGAGCTCGACCGGGAGCTGATCGGTCTGGTCGCGGTCAAGCAGCGCATCTCCGAGATCGCGGCGCTCCTGCTCGTCGACCGGGCTCGTCGCCAGTTCGGGCTGGAGTCCGAGCGGCCGAACCTGCATATGAGCTTCACCGGCAGTCCGGGCACCGGCAAGACCACGGTGGCGATGCGGATGGCTGCGTTGCTGTACCGGCTCGGCTACCTGCGGCGCGGGCACCTCGTCTCGGTCACGCGCGACGACCTCGTCGGTCAGTACGTCGGGCACACGGCGCCCAAGACCAAGGACGTGGTCAAGCGGGCCATGGGCGGCTTGCTGTTCATCGACGAGGCCTACTACCTCTACCGCCCGGAGAACGAGCGGGACTACGGCCAGGAGTCCATCGAGATCCTGCTGCAGGTCATGGAGAACGACCGGGACGACCTGGTCGTGGTGCTGGCCGGCTACGCCGAGCGGATGGACATCTTCTTCAAGTCCAATCCGGGGATGAGCTCCCGCATCGGACACCACCTGGACTTCCCGGAGTACGAGGTGGACGAACTGGTCGGCATCGCCGACCTGCTGCTGGGCCAGCAGAACTACCGCCTCGCTGAGAACGCCGACTCGGTGCTGCGTGACTACATCGGCCGGCGCCGGGAGCAGCCGCGCTTCGCCAACGCGCGCAGCGTCCGCAACGCCCTGGAGCGCGCCCGGCTCCGCCAGGCCCGCCGTCTGGTCGACACTGACGGGGAGGTGAGCAAGGACGACCTGGTGACGCTCACGCCGGACGACTTCCTGGGCAGCCGGGTCTTCCAGGACGAGCCGCTGAACTAGACCTGTCCCCCAACGCGCAGGAGGAGCGCCCGTGACCGAGCCGCCCCAGGTCAGCGCGGTCGACGCGGTCGAGGCCGCCCGGCTGTCCGCCAGCGGACAGGTGCTGCTGCTGGACGTCCGCGAGGATGACGAGTGGAACAGCGGGCACGCGCCCGATGCCGTGCACCGGCCGATGGGTCTGCTCAGCCCGACGTCGGTGCCGGACGACCGTCCGATCATCGCGGTGTGCCGCAGCGGTCAGCGGTCCGGCCGGGCGACGCAGGCGCTGACCGCCGCCGGCTACGACGTGCGCAACCTCGACGGCGGAATGCACGCCTGGGTGGCCGCCGGGCTACCGGTGGTCCGCTCCGACGGCGGTTCGGGCACGGTCATCTGAGCCGATCGGCGCGCCTCCCGCTCGAAGCAAGCAGCGCACGGGTGTAGGGAGGATGGGTGGGATTGCGGATGACGTCCTCGGTGTCGGCGCACTCGACGACCAGCGCCAGATTGGGGTCACGACGAATGGAGCTGACCGGCTGCGCTACCGCCGCGAGTGGCGCTAGCGTCAGCTGGCGGACGCCTGCTGACGGGTGCGGACGGTCTCGATCGCGGGCAGCTCCGGGGCGCAACCGCACCCGGAGTCGCCCGGACCCTCCTCGACGCTCTCGGCAAGCCGGGTCGACACGGCCTGCAGTTGCTGCAGGAACACCGCGCAGTCGTCCAACTGCTGGCGTACGGCGTCGATCTTGGTGTCCACGACGCCCCGCAGCTGCGCCCGGGTGGCCATGCACCGCCCGCCGGCCCACACGTCGACCAGCGAGTGGATCTCCTCCAGGCTCAGGCCGAGGCGCTTCGCCCGCCCGATGAACAGGGCCCGTTCGATGTCGCGCTCCCCGTAGAGCCGGTATCCAGCGGGGGACCGCTCGGGCGGCGAGAGCAGCCCGAGCTCCTCGTAGTAGCGCAGCGTCGCCGGGGTGAAGCCGGTGTGTGCGGCCAGTTGAGCGATCCGGAACTTCGTCATGTCCTCGACCCTAGTGATTCAAGACGGCTTGAAGGCAAGCCGATGTCGGTCCCAACTCGGATGGCCACTACTGCGTTCTTACATCTACCTGCAGTATGGCCACCCGAGCCACGGCGTACCGCGAAGGGGTCGAAACTTCATCTCGCAGTATCAGCTGCAGCCGCAGGCTGAGTCGGACGTGGCGCACTGACAACCGCCGCTCTTCGCCGCCTTGTCCCCGCAGCCGCAGCCGCAGGCGGTGCTGTCGCTCTGCTCGGTCGCCGTCGGGTTTGCTGAGGTGGCGCAGCCGCAGTTGCAGACCGCTGTGTCGTCCGTCTGACCGGTCACTGTCATGTCGAGGAACCTTCCCGTCGATACGCTGGGAGACAGGGATTGTCGCCCGTGAAGCCAGCATCAACCTTGCAGTCCGGTGAAGGTCAAGTGGCGGAGCGAGCTCGGGCATGTGAGACCGATCACCGCATGGCGTGACGGCGGGTCATTCCCAGTCCGCCACGGTCACCGGGCGAGGCACACCCGATGCAGGCGTCCAAGCCGTCCCGCAGCGCCTCCAGGGCGGAGATCTGCTCGTCGAGCCGGGATCTCCAGGCCCGGGACAACTGAGCCCAGTCGCTCTTGTTCGCAGTGCGCACGCCGGGCAGCCGCTCCAGCGCCTCGGCTACCTCGTCGAGTGACAGGCCGATGTTGCGGGCGGCGCGGATGAAGGCCAGCCGGCGCAGGACGCTGCGCTCGTAGCGGCGCTGGTCGCCGGTCGTCCGCGTGGCGCTCAGCAGGCCCCGGCGTTCGTAGAAGCGCAACGCCGAGGCCGCGAACACGCTGCGCCGGGAGACCTCGCCGACGGAGAGAAGGCCGTCCGGGCACATCGGCTCCGGTGGCAGCACGCCGAAGCTGACCGAGCAGATCCGCTACCGCGCTTCCGGCGCCGGGTGTTCGGAAGCGTCGAACTCGACCCAGATAACCTTCCCGGCCGGCTCGTCCCGGCTGCCGGTCAGGGAGCCGAGCGCGGAGATGATGTACAGACCACGGCCGGACTCCGCCTCAGGACCGGGATCTGATGCCGCACCGTTCCTGGGAGGCGGCACGCTGTCGTGGACGCCCACGGTGAGTCGGTCGCTGTCCTGACGAAAACTCATCCGTACGGGCGGGTGACCGTGCCGGACCGCGTTCGTGACCAACTCGGACACCACGACCAGAACAGTGTCCCGCAGGTGGTCGAGGTTCCACTGGTCGAGCACCAACCGGGCGCTGCGACGGGCTCTCGCCGGCGCTGTGTCATCCGTTGGCAAACAGACCGACACGCGTCGTTGCTCGAGCCTTCGTCGCACCGTCATGGCAGGTATGTGCCCGCGCAGGCGCCCTGTGAAGCCGTTCGGCCGGCGGCCGTGCTGATCCGGCAGCAGGAACCGGGGTGCGGGCGGGGTGCGGGCCCGCACCCCGCGGGGCGACCTCGCGCCCCGTCAGGTGGACGGAGCGAGTAATGCGCGCTTATGCTGTCTGTGAGGCTAAACATTCAGCCACGGTCGTGCCGAGAGGTCTGCCTGCGCACGGTCTTCGAACACGTCATTCGGAGGACTTGTGCCTCGACGCCGCACACTCCCGGTCGACGCACCCGGTGAGTTCGTCCTCAGCAGCCGACCGGCCTCGTTGGCTGATCTCGTCGCCCTGCAGCTCGCCGGGATCGATGCCTTCCACCGGATCGCCCGACCGGGCCAGTCGTTGCAGCCCTCGCGGGAGGCGCGGATGGATGCCGTCCGCGCCGATC
>JBBSUR010000045.1:0-15462 GCA_038234255.1 Mycobacteriales bacterium
AGCCTCGTCGAGGGCGGTAGAACAGGGGCGGTCCCCACTTCCGGGGAGTTCGATGGTGGCCGCGGCGAAGCCCTCCGCGGCAGAGTGCTGAGCCCGCGCGACAAGCCGCGGGTACATGTTGTTCAGTCCACCGGGGTGGCCGAGCAGGATGAGCGGGGCCGGTGCGGATGCAGATTCGGGCGTCCACAGGAAGCCGGGGATCTCGCCGATGGTAAAGCCGCGTTCGCGGACGTCGTCGTCAAGGCGCTGTTCGGAAGTGAATCGCATGGTCGTGTCCTTCGGGTGCGAGTGATGGCGCTCCCGGACGACCTATCGCCCGACCGTGACCCCCAAGAGGAGCACCCATGTCGATACGTTCACGGATACCACCTCCTCGTTCCCTGCTCGGGTCTGTGCGGAGGGTAGCGGTGGCCGACGTGATCGCCAACCGGACCGTCCGGTCCGCAACAGACTGCCTTCGTCAAACGTCGCCGCGCCATAACCGTTCCCAATGTCGTCCGCGTCCAGGCTTCGGTTCCCCAGCACCTCGCCGCCAGTCTTGGCGATAGTCTCCACGCGCGACAGCGCCCAAGCCAGCACTGGACGCCCCGTGATGTCGTCCTCCGTCGGTGGCTCAGTTCCAACCCAGTCCAGCAGTGCGATGGTCACGCCGGTGCGGTCGCGCGGTCCGAACGCCTGACGCGCCAGCACCCGTCCTGCGGCGAACCGGCCGTCCTTCAACGGGACAGCCCACCAGTCGCCGGGCAGGAGGTGAGCGTTCGACTTCGGCACGAACGGCGTAGCGGGGCGCGGCACAGCCGCGAGGGTAATCCCGGTTGCAGTTCGAGGAGCATCACATAGCCTCTCAGTCGGCCAGCCCGACGCGTTGGGCGTCGGCCCCGTGCGCGACGAGCCAACGCTGCAGGGCCCTTGGGTCAGACACTCGGCCGCGCCCCGCCCACAGGGGCCAGTCGAGCCAGCCGGGCGCGTCGAAGCGGACGACGGCCAAGCGTTCGCCCTGCGCGTCGAAGAACTCCAGAGCAAGGTCTCCAGGACACATGCAGATGAAGTCCGAGAACTCGGCGACGCTCATCAGCCGCCGCAGGTCTGACATTTCGGCGACGTCGCTAACGTGTGCCAGCGGCTCGTCTCGCATGAGAACGACGTGCTTCTCGGTGGCCGGGTCCAAAACGTCGGCCTCCGGGTCTACGGCATAGACCAAGCAGCCGTCCGCCGTGATGCGCGCACTTCGGGACCCTTCCAGGGCAGCGTCGAGAGCGCCCGGGTCAGCCGTCGGCTCGCCGCTGAATGTCGTGACCACGGGACCGAGGGTAATGCCGGCCGGCTACCCCGCGGTTCGCCCTGTCGTGCAGGAACGCCTGCCAGTAGCTGCCTCGGGGGGCAAGCGCGACGTGAGGCCAGCTCGGAGCGGACTCGATGAAGTGCAGAAGTGACCAGACAAGGCCGAAGCCGGAGTCCTCACCGAGGGGCAGCGAGTCGAGAAGGGCGAGCGCCTCTTCGTCCGTCGCCGCACTTGGTAAAGCGCCCGTCGCGTCCTGCCAGGCAGTCCAGTCGGACTCACTGGTCTCAGCTGGCATGCGTCCGAGGCCGACGACTCGCTCTACCTCGGGCCGCATGGCACGGAGGCTAACGCCGGTCCCCCACCGCATCCAGGAGAGCACTCTCAGCCGAAGATGCTCTCCGAGATGCGTTGGGGGGGCGGGACCTAGCCTCACCGCATGAGCGTCGGGTGGAACCACAACACGCACTACCACCGTTTGCTGCTGTCCCTCGTGCCGCGCCATGGCAGTGATGCTCTCGACGTGGGCTGCGGCGACGGCACCTTCGCCGCGGCGTTGGCTAGCCGGTACGCGCGTGTGGTCGCGCTCGACTCTGACCCAGCGCAGGTTGATGCGACGAGGGACAGGTGCGCACACCTGCCGCAGGTGTCTGTCCGCCAAGCCAACTTCCTAACGGCGGATCTGCCCGACGAGGCGTTCGATGTAGTCACTGCCCTCGCCGCCTTCCACCACATGCCTTTCGCTGACGCAGCGCGTGAGGTCCAGCGAGTGCTGAAGCCTGGCGGGCGCCTTGTTGTCCTTGGCGTGTGGACAGACAGCGCCCGCACCGATCTCCCTCTGAACCTCGCATCGTGCGCACTCAACTGGTGGCTGCGACTGCGCCGAGGTCCGGACAGCATGACCGCGCCCGCGACGCTAGATCAGACTGGTTGGCGCACGGCGAAATGCGCAGCGTCCCAGCACATGCGTGGCGCCCGACCGCGGCGCCATCTCCTGTGGCGTTACACGCTCGTTTGGGACAAGCCCCGCAGCAAGTAGCCGGTTCTATTGCCTTGCGATCAAGGCTGTCAGATCTGGGCGCAGCTGAGACAGGGCGTGATCGAGCGTCGCCAGGAGGGCCTGGGGACGGGAAGCGACGAGCGCAACGAGATAGGCGTCTGTCACCTGACGATGTCCGTGTACCCCGCTGAGGTCGGCCTCGGCGTAGGTCACGGAGTCCGGCCAGAACTCGCAGTTCGGGTTGCTATGGAGCCGGCGCAACACCTCTGTTGCGACGGTGACGCTCTCGCCGATGCGGACCAGGAAGCGGACGAGCGAGCCCTCGCTGATCGGGCACAGGGCGACGCGATCGACACCGCTCATCCAGGCGGCAACCAGCTCATGATGTTCGTGCTCCTCGACGGTAAGTGCGATGAGCACGTTGGCGTCGAGCAGGTACGTGGTCACTCCTCGTCGAGTGCGGTGGCGACGTCATCCGAGGTGACCCGACGACCCACGCTAAGCACGGGGAAACCCGAGGTGGGGTCTGTCCGGACGATCATCGGCTCGTCAAGTTGGCCCAGTCCTCGTGCCGTGAGCTCGGCGAGCGTCGCAGACAGCGACTGACCCCGAGCGTTCGCAAGTTCCTGAGCGCGTCGGTGGACAGCTGGCGGTAGGTCCACGGTGGTACGCACCGCTACATCGTATCTGCATCGCCCACGATGCAGCAAGACCGGCACTCGACTGGAGGCTTGTCACCCGCCATGTGAAACGCCGACCCACGCTGGCGCGGCGGCCGCGGATAACGCCGCTTCATCTCGCTGTGAACGGCACCTACCGCCGTCTGGACAACGGGGCGGGGGAGGCGGATAGTCGCGGACTGGGTGGTGAACTCGTTCTGACTCGACCACATGTGACCGACGAGCACGTCATCGTGCCGGACTTCGTCGGCATGCAGGCGCTCAACGCTTGGCTCCATGGCCATGGCCATGGCCTCCTGCTGCAAGGTCCCGACCCCGACGCCCCGACTCCGCTCATGCACGGTGTCGTAGCGCATCAGCAACCGCCCACCGGCACGCGGGCGCACCGTTGGGATGCCGTCACGGTATGGGTCGAGTCGGGACCCGACACGGGAGTTCGGGAGCCACGAAGGACTCCGCCGCCGAACGCACCGCTGCAGTCCGCAGACGAAGTGACGGACGGATAACGCCGGCTACACGTTGTCCGCGGAAGTCCCGGAAGCCATCCCGCAGCGGGCACCCGATCTTGCGGGCTACCTGTTTGGGTGCCTCGGGGTCAGGCGTTCGCTGATTCGGCCACCACGCGGCGGGCGATCGCTTCGACCTGTTCCACGGTGAGCACCTGGCCGCTGGGATCCTGCACCGCTTGCCTCAGCAGGCGTCTTACCAGCGCGGAGGTGGGGATCTGCGCGGCTGCTGCCTGCCGTTTGAGTTTCGCATCCAAGTCCCTGTCGATGCGCAGGTTCAACGGCATGTCCAGCGCGGCGTTGCCCTCGGCGATCTCTGCTTCGGCGGCTTCTGCGTCTTCTTCGGCGTACTCGTCACGGACCGCTTGCACTTCCGCGGCGATCCGCGCGTCGCGTTCCTTCTCGCTCAGGACTTGCCCTGCCCTTCGTGTGCGCGGAGGTCGGCTCCGCTGGTCTTCCACGCAGTCGCGCCCGCGTGGTCGGATCGGGTAGCGACCACTGTGATGACGACCCTGCAGACGGCGAGTACCCGATAACTCGGACCGCTCCAGTACGACTCTTCGGATCGGGATCGCGCACGATCCGTCGGGGATCGGCCACCACCTCGAGCGTCCACTCGACCTCGATACCGCTCGCACCGGAGTAGCGCTGGCCACTGCTTCGGATGTACTCGGCTTCCTCATCCCGCCACCACAGATCATCCACCACGTATCGCAGCGTATCGCATCGTGTTACGTCAGGTGGACGGTGCGGGCATCTGCCGCGCGAGTGTCACTTGAGGATCGCACTCTGGGGCATGTTCTCGGAGCCGCCGGTGGCGCTTCAGCACCAGCCGGGTGGGCTGGTCCGTCGGCGGGGTCGGCCGTCCCACTCCGAGATCGGCGCGGACTGCCACCACCACTCCGGATCGGCGGACAGGCCGGAAACCCTTGCGCGGCCGGTGACCGCCAGCAGGAGGTGCTCGGGTTCAGCCGCGGTGGCTGGCACCCATGGGAACACTCTGGCCAGGGTCCGAGCGCAGACCTGCCGCGGCAGTGGTAGCTCGACCCCCAGCGCGACGGCCGCGTCGTGGCCATGGACGAGGATCTCGGTCACTGCCATCCCGACCCATCCGCCCGCGTCCGCAAGGCCGCTGGGATGCCAGGCCCGACCGGTACCCAGGCCGGGCAGCAGCCCGTCGAGCACGTGCGCGGCGGTGACAGCGTTGTCGACCTGCTCCGAGGGCGGTGCTGTCCGCCCGTCGCGCAGCACCGGGAGCCGATGCTGGGCGCGCCTGGCGACCTGAGCCGCGTAGAACAGCAGCGCATCAGCGATGTGCTCAACGGTTCGCGCCGCTGTCCACCCGGTCGGCGCAGCGATCGTCGACCAACGGGGGTCGTCGTCATCAACCGCGGCCAGTGGAGCCAAGGCGTCCGCGGCCGCGGTCACATCAGCGGGTGGTGGTTCAGGCACCCTGCCACTGTCGCGGATGCCCGCACGGCCAGCCGCAGCGGTCACCGCCAGTCCATCGCCCACGGGGACGGCCCCGCTGACGATGCGTCACCCGCTTGCATGGCCGGGGGGCGTTACGTCCTCGTCGAGGCTGACGGCGCGGACCTGGAGGTTCGGGCGCAGAAGCAGAGCGTCGACCAGGGCAGCCGGTCCGCCGACGCATCGCCAGTCGTCATCCCACAACGTGGAGACGAGCCAGGAGCGGTCGCTCGGGAACACCAGTTCCGGCAGAGCGCTGTGCCAGCCGATGACGTCGAGGTTGCGCCGTGCGTTGAGAGCGCGCTCCGGACCTCCCTCGAGCAGCACGTACGGCCAGCCGACGTACACCGCGACCTTGGGCGCGTCGGCCGCGACGACGTCGGCGAGCCCGGCGACGAGGTCGGAGACCCCGGTGTCGAGGTAGCCGAGCCACCACGGCTGTGCGGGGGTGTGCGCCTCCAGAACCTCGACCAGCGCAGCGTCGGCGAGGGTCTTCGCAGTGTCCCCATCGGGAACGACGACGGTCGCGTAGCGGGCATAGGTCGGAGGGATCGCGGCCGTGATCGTCCGGCCGAGCCGGGTTGCGCTGGTGATCCAGTCAACGACCTCGCTCCCGCCAGGCGGCGGGGGTACGCCCGGAAGCATCGCCGGGACCGGCTCGGGATCAAGCCCTGCCATCGGGCCGGGACCGCCGCCTGCCTGGCGATGCCCGGCTGGTGGTTGCCGGTCGAGCAGTGGCTTGCCGCCTGGGCGGACAAGTACGTGCACCTGGACGACGTCACACGGAAGCACGCCGTGATCATGTACGTCCGGGACGACCTTGTGATCGTCTGCGCGCCATCACCGAGTACCCGGACTGGTTCCGCGTGATCTACATCGGCGACGCGCCGCACCTCTAGCTCTAGCGCGGCACCCCGCCCGTGCTCGGCCTCTCGTGGAACGCCGCGACGCGGCGCAAGTCGGTGGTCATCGTCGCGTCATCATGTCCCGGGTCCTGCAGCGCCCCCTCCTTCACTGGCCGCGATCCTGTCGAGGACGTCCTGCTTCCGCACCATCCACGCCTGCCGCGCCGGGTGATCGGTAAGGAGCGAAGCGACTCGGCGTAGGTCGCCGACCAGCGTTCTGAGGTCGAGGGCGTTCATGCCGCCGCGCCGATGGTGCGTCGCAGCACAGCCACCATGTCGAGCAGCTCCCGCGCCACCCGGACCGCTTCGGCCTCGTGTGGCCGTGGCCCAAGGAGCAGAGCGATCCGGCGGCGTTCGCAAGTGTCCCGTAGCCCGAGCCCCCTGCGGGCGTTCTTCGCCCGCTCGGGCAGGAGATCGTCGGCGGGGCAGAACACCGTCATGAGCAGCAGGTCGAGGTTGGCTAGCATCGTCGCCCCTGGGTCGACGGCGCCACAGAGCACCGCCGACTTCGACCCCTTGTCTTATGCCCCGCCCTCCACGACTGCCCGGCCGTACACGTCGACCAGGTCCGCGCCTAGGTCGGCGACAGCGGCGGAATCACTATCTATCTAGTCCTCCGGCCGCACGAACTGGCTGGCGGTGAAGGCCGCGCCGGCCGGGTCGGCGAGCACCGCGAAGCGCACCCACGGCGCGTCCTGGGGCTCGGCGAGCACCGAGCCGCCGAGCCCGCGCGCCTGCTCGGCTGCGGCGTCGGCGTCGTCCACGGCGAACGTGACGCTCCAGCGCGCCGGGCCGCCCTCGCGCGCCAGGACCGCCGCCACCACGTCGATGAACCCTTCCGGGGCGCCCATCTCCTCGAAACTCGCTCGCGTCCCCGGGTTGACCTCCTCGAGGTGGTCGCCGTAGCCGGGCAGCGTCCACATGGGCGAGCCGACATCGATCGTCTCCCAGTCGAACACCGCGCCGTAGAAAGCCTTCGCCCCCTCAAGGTCGTCCGTGTGAAGGTTGTTGAAGTTCACCGCGCCGTGCTCGTTGACCGCGGCGGAGCCGCGGTTCTGCCCCGCCTGCCAGAGGCAGAAGACCGCGCCCTCGGGGTCGGCGCAGACGGCCATGCGCCCAGCGTCGAAGACGTCGAACGGCTCCGTGATCAGCTGTCCGCCCGCGTCGCGCACGCGCCCGGCGGCCGTGTCGGCGTTCTCCACGCTGATATAGGTCGTCCAAACGGGAGCCTTCTTGGACGGCCCCGAGATCGCCCCGACGTCCCGGCCGCCGAGGCGGCCCATGAAGTAGTTCTGACCCGAGTCGGGCGGCATCCCGTCCTCGGTCTCCCAGCCGAAGAGCCCGGCGTAGAAGGCGGCGGCCGCGGCCGCGTCGGGTTGATTGGTGTCGACCCAGCAGGGCACCCCGGCCGGGTAGCCCTCGCGCGTGCTCACGCACGGCAACGTAGACGAGCGTTCGCGGCAGCGCAAACCCGATCAAGATCGCCAGCCAGGCCAGGCGACGTGCGGATCGTGGCAATCATCCCGAACACCCGGGGAGCGTTCGTCGGCACGACGACAGCCCGTCATAGAGACGGGATGATCAGTACCGCAGCTGGCTCGGCTTGCGGTCAGAGCAGCCTGGACGCGAGCCGGTCCAAGCCACCCTTGATCAGACGATCGCCGCCACCCCGATCCAGTCACGCCGTGATGAGCGTCGCCTGCCAAAGTTCATGGCAGCCGCTCATCACGTGGCCAGGGAGCGAAGCCGGTCGCCGTCCGCACATCGGCCATGAGCGATGTCGCGGTCGCACCAGTCGGGGCAGTGCAGGTCGGGCATCGTGGGAAAGTTGGTCCAGGGGGACATCTGGGCTGGGCTGCTTCGGTAGGTCCGAAGGTCACCCAATAGATTGGTCGTCAACGATCGAGAAGTTCAAGCGCGGCAGGCGTATTCGCACAGCGCTTAACCGTTCTTACACGACGACTACCGCGTCACCAGCTAGGCCTTGGGCTCGACGGTCACCGACTGGATCTGCACCGGGATCACCGGCGCCGGGGCGGCGGCAGGATCCACGCCACCGGCCGCGACCCGGTCGAGGATGTCCAGCCCGGCGGTAATGGTGCCGAACGGCGTGTAGGCCGGCGGCAGTTGGCTGTCGGCGTAGACCAGGAAGAACTGGCTGCCGTTGGTGTCCGGTCCGGAGTTGGCCATCGCCAGGGTGCCGCGCGGATAGGTCGCCCCGGAGAGGTTCTCGTCGGGGAAGGAGTAGCCCGGACCACCGGTGCCGGTCCCGGTCGGGTCGCCGCACTGCAGCACCTTGAGGCTGTCGGACGCGGTCAGCCGGTGGCAGGGGGTGTCGGTGAAGTAGTCGGCGGCCGCGAGCGAGCGGAAGCTGTTCACGGTGCACGGAGCCTGCGTGCTGTCCAGCTCGAGCACGATCGGGCCCTGGCTGGTCGTGACGGTCGCGGTGAAGAGCTTGGTGAACTCCACGCCTTCGGCGGGGGGCGGCGGAACCGGTCGGGAGGGGGGCTCGCCGTTCGGGGTGTAGACGCAGCTGCCCGGGGTCGGGGGAGAGGCGTCGGCGCTGGGTTCGGCGTCGGCGGACGGCTCGATCGAGGCTGCGGAGCTGGGCTCGTCCGTGGCGACAGTCTGGTCGCCGTCACCGGACCGGGTGGCGAGGGCGAGCGACACCGCCGCGCCGGCGACCAGGACCACCGCAAGCACACTGGCGATGATCGCGTTGCGCTGCCTGCGCTTCGCTGCCGCCGCTGCGCGCCGGGCCGCCTGGCGCTCGGCCCGCTGCCGGGCGAGATCTCTCTCGCGCTTGCTGCTCGCCACGCCGTTCCTCCCGCAGGTCGTTGCCGTCGCGCTGCGGGGTGCCGCGCGCAGCCGGAAGTCTAGGCAAGCGCGGCCAGCAGCCGGACCGCCCGCCGGTAGGGTCGCCCGACCGGCCGAACCCGGTCGTCTGCTCCGGCCGACGCGCCCCGTGCACCTGAGAGGACGTCCGTGCTCGTCCGTGGGTTCCCGGCACAGGCCTTCGGCACCAACTGCTACGTGGTAGCTCCGGGGGAGGGCGAGCAGTGCGTCGTGGTCGACCCCGGCATCGGCGTGGAGCCCGAGCTCGACGCGCTGCTGCGCGAGCACGACCTGTCGCCGGTCGCCGTCCTGCTGACCCACGGGCACCTGGACCACACCTTCTCGGTCACCCCGGTCTGCGGTGCGCGCGGCATCGCGGCCTACATCCACCCCGACGATCGCGACCAGCTCGTCGATCCGATCAGGTACCTGTCCGAGGGGTCCTCGCAGCTGTTCGGCGGGCGCCTGGAGTGGACTGAGCCCGACGACGTACGCCTGCTGGACCCGACCCGGCCGCTCGAGCTCGCCGGGTTGCGCATCGGCATCGATCTCGCCCCCGGCCACACCCCGGGGTCGGTGGTCTTCCGGCTGCCCGGGGACGAGATCGACGGCGAGGCGGGCGCCCCGGTGCTGCTCTCGGGCGACGTGCTGTTCGCCGGCTCGATCGGGCGCACCGACCTGCCGGGCGGCAGCTGGGAGTCGATGCAGCGGTCCCTGGTCACGGTCGTCCTGCCGATGTCGGACGAGACGGTCGTGCTGCCCGGGCACGGTCCGGCCACGACGATCGGGCGCGAACGCGCGGACAACCCCTTCCTGCAGGACCTGCCGCCCGTACCGCCGTCCCGAGGTCTGTGATGGCCGCGCCCAAAGGCACTTACGACGTTCTGCCGGGGACTGAGTTCGGGTCCGTCTCGTCGGTACGCGACGCACTGCTCGCGCCCGCTCGCCTCGCCGGCTACGCCTACGCCGAAGCGCCGGTGTTCGAGCACACCGACCTGTTCGCCCGCGGTGTCGGCGAGAGCACCGACGTGGTGACCAAGGAGATGTTCACCTTCGCCGACCGCGCCGACCGGTCACTGACGCTGCGCCCCGAGGGGACGGTGGGTGTACTCCGGGCGGTGCTCGACGCGGGCCTGCACAAGGGGCAGCTGCCGGTGAAGCTGCGCTACGCCGGGCCGATGTTCCGCGCCGAGCGGCCGCAGGCGGGGCGCTACCGGCAGTTCCAGCAGGTCGGCCTGGAGGCGATCGGCGTCGACGACCCGGCGCTGGACGCCGAGGTCGTGGCCCTGGCCGCGCAGGCCTACGCCGACCTGGGGCTCACCCAGGTGCGCCTGCTGCTGACCTCGCTCGGCGACCCGGCCTGCCGGCCGGCCTACCGCGCGGCGCTCTCGGCGTTCCTGACCGGGCTCGACCTGGACGACGACACCCGGCGCCGGGCCTCGCTCAACCCGCTGCGGGTGCTGGACGACAAGCGGCCGCAGGTGCAGGCCCAACTCCACGGGGCGCCGCTCATGGTCGACGCCCTGTGCGCGCCCTGCCGCGACCACCTGGCCGCCGTGCAGGCCGGGCTCGACGCGCTCGGTGTTCCCTACGAGAGCGCTCCCCGGCTGGTACGCGGGCTGGACTACTACCTGCGCACCACCTTCGAGTTCGTGCACGACGGGCTCGGCGCCCAGTCGGCGGTCGGCGGCGGCGGTCGCTACGACGGTCTGTCGCAGGCGATCGGCGGTCCGCCGCTGCCCGGTGTCGGTTGGGCCCTCGGAGTGGAGCGCACGGTGCTCGCGCTGCGCGCCGAGAGTGTCGACGTGCCGGCCGAGCCGGGGGTGCAGGTGTTCGTCGTCCCGCTGGGCGCGGCGGCCAAGGCCCGGGCGGTGGTGCTGACCGGGGGGCTGCGCCGGAGCGGGATCGCGGCGGACCTGGCGTACGGCGACCGCGGGCTGAAGGGCGCGATGAAGGCCGCGGACCGCAGCGGCGCGACGTACGCGGTCGTGCTCGGCGACCGCGACCTGGCGGACGGGGTCGCCCAGGTGAAGGACCTGCGTGACGGCGGCCAGCAGGCCGTACCGCTGGACGATCTCGCTTGCTGTCTGGAAGGACTGCTGTGATCCGCACGCACGAGGCCGGCACGCTGCGCGAGCACGACGCCGGGACCACCGTCACGCTGGCCGGGTGGGTGGCCCGGCGCCGCGACCACGGCGGGGTGGCGTTCCTGGACCTGCGCGACGGGTCGGGCATCGCCCAGGTCGTCGTCCGCGAGAGCGACATCGCCGGCGAGCTTCGGGCGGAGTACTGCGTACGGGTCGTCGGTGAGGTCCGGGTGCGCCCGGGGGGCAACCGCAACGACGCGCTGCCGACCGGTGCGGTCGAGGTGGCCGCCGAACAGGTGGAGGTGCTGTCGACGGCCGGACCGCTGCCCTTCCCGCTCGACGACGACGGGCCGGTCGGCGACGAGATCCGGCTGAAGTACCGCTACCTGGACCTGCGCCGGGCCGGCCCGGCCGGGATGCTGCGCACCAGGTCGCTCATCACCCGGGCGATCCGCCGAGTGCTGGACGAGCGTGACTTCCTCGACATCGAGACACCCACGCTGACCCGCTCGACGCCGGAGGGAGCTCGCGACTTCCTCGTGCCGGTACGCCTGCAGCCCGGCACGTGGTACGCCCTGCCCCAGTCGCCGCAGCTGTTCAAGCAGCTGCTGATGGTCGCCGGGATGGAGCGCTACTACCAGATCGCCCGCTGCTACCGCGACGAGGACTTCCGAGCCGACCGCCAGCCGGAGTTCACCCAACTTGACATCGAGATGAGCTTCCCGGACGAGGAGGACCTCTACGAGCTGACCGAGGCGGTGATGAGCCAGATCTGGGCCGACGTGCTGGGGGAGTCCCTGCCGGTTCCCTTCCCCCGGATGACCTACCACGAGGCGATGCGCCGCTTCGGCGTCGACCGGCCCGACGTGCGCTTCGGGGTCGAGCTGGTCGACCTGACCGCCTACTTCGCCGACACCGGCTTCCGGGTGTTCCAGGCGCCGCACGTGGGCGCGGTGGTCATGCCCGGCGGAGCGGGCCAGCCGCGCAAGACCTTCGACGCCTGGCAGGAGTGGGCCAAGCAGCGGGGCGCCCGCGGCCTGGCCTACGTGAGCTTCGCTGAGGACGGGACGCTGGGCGGTCCGATCGCCAAGAACCTGTCCGAGGCCGAGCGCAAGGAACTGCGGGTGTCGGTCGGTGCGGCCGTCGGCGACTGCGCCTTTTTCGCCGCCGGCCCGCGCACCGAGGCGCTCGCGCTGCTCGGCGCGGCCCGGCTGGAGATCGGCAAGCGGCTCGGGCTGCTGGACGCCGCCCGCTGGGAGTTCCTGTGGGTGACCGACTTCCCGATGTTCGAGCCGATCGAGGGACCGGACGGGGCGCCCGCCTGGCACGCGGTGCACCATCCGTTCACCGCGCCCGCGTCGACCCACCTCGACACCTTCGATGCCGAGCCCGCCGACGTGCCCGCGCGGGCGTACGACCTGATCCTCAACGGCGCGGAGCTCGGCGGCGGATCCATCCGCATCCACTCCTCCGACGTCCAGCGGCGGGTGTTCGACGTCATCGGGCTGTCGCCGGAACAGGCACAGGAGCAGTTCGGCTTCCTGCTGGAGGCGTTCAGCTACGGCCCGCCGCCGCACGGCGGGATCGCCTTCGGCATCGACCGGATCGCCGCGCTGGTCACCGGCGCCGAGTCGATCCGCGAGGTGATCGCCTTCCCGAAGACCGGCGGCGGCGGCGACCCCCTCACCGGCGCGCCGACGACCATCAGCGCCGAGCAGCGCCGGGAGGCCGGGATCGACGTCGCACCGGCCAGGCCAGCGTAACCCCGTTGCGTCTGATCTTTTGCCACGTGGGCTGCTCCGTTGGATCAGACGTACGGCGGGGATTGCCCCTCTGCCGACCGGGCGCCGACATCCGCTGAGCTTTCTGTGGGGAGGGAACCACTGGTGTAGAACGGGCACAACGGAAGAAGGCCATCCATGCGACGCACCGTCGTGCTGCTCCTGGTGGGACTGCTCGCTGCGCTGACCGTGGCGACCGGGCAGGCGGCGACCGGTCCGCGGCTCGGCCTCGAACTGCCCTCGCTCCCGCCCCTGCCGCCGCTGCTGCGCCCCGGCGCCCCGGCCCCGGCGCCCGAGGCCCCCAAGCCGGACCCCGGCCCGCCGACCGCCGCGCCGCAGGACCGCTGGGCGCTGATCGTCGGGGTCACCGACTACTTCGGCAAGGTGTCCAGCACCGTCGGTGGGGCCAACGACGCCCGGCTGGTCCGAGACGTCCTGCTGGACAACGGCTGGCGGCCCGACCGCATCCGGCTGCTCGTGGAGGAGCAGGCCACCGGCGCTGCGGTCGCGGAGGGTCTGCGGTGGCTGCAGGCCAACAGCAGCCCGACGACGTTCTCGATGTTCCACTACTCCGGACACGTCAAGCAGCGCGACGGCGCCGAGTTCCTCTGGCCGGTCGACAGCGCCTTCCTCCGAGACACCGAGGTGGCGGGCGTGCTGCGCGGGATCCGGGGCACCGCCTGGACCAGCATCAGCGGCTGCGAGGCGGCCGGCTTCGACGAGGCGATCTCCTCGCCGCGGCACCTGTTCACCGGCTCCTCGCAGGCCACCGAAAAGTCCTACGAGGACCCCGAAACCGGCTTGAGCGTCTGGACGGGCATCTTCATTCGCGACGCCCTGCGCGGTAGGGCCGGCGACGCCGACGCCGACGGGGTCGTCACGGTCGAGGAGGCGTTCGCGTACGCCGCTCCGCGGGCCACCCAGTTCACCCAGAGCCAGCGGCCGTACGGTCCGCAGACCCCGTACGCGGTGGGCGGCCTCGGTGGGCTGCGGCTGGACGCCCCGCGGATCTGACGCCGCGGCTCCAAGCCGGCGACGTACAGTCTCGGCGTGCTCGGCGACTCGCTGTTCGACGCCGCCGAGCAGCAGGCCGCCGACCGGGTCGCCCCGCTCGCGGTTCGGATGCGGCCGCGCACGCTCGACGACGTGGTCGGTCAGCGCCACCTGCTCGGCGCCGGCGCGCCGCTGCGCCAGCTGATCGAGGGTGACGCCCCGCTCAGCGTGATCCTGTGGGGGCCGCCGGGCACGGGCAAGACGACGCTGGCCATGGTTATCGCGGCCTCCACCCGGCGGCGGTTCCGGGAGGTGTCTGCGGTGAACGCGGGGGTCAAGGACGTACGTCAGGTGGTCGAGCAGGCCAAGCGCGCCCTCGGCGAGACCGGCACCCAGACGGTGCTGTTCGTCGACGAGGTGCACCGGTTCTCCAAGACGCAGCAGGACGCGCTGCTGCCGAGCGTGGAGAACCGCTGGGTGACGCTGGTCGCCGCGACCACCGAGAACCCCTTCTTCAGCGTCATCTCGCCGCTGCTGTCCCGGTCGTTGCTGCTCACGCTGGAACCACTGTCCGGCGACGACATCCGGTCGGTCGTCGACCGCGCCCTGGCTGACGACCGTGGCCTGGGCGGACGGGTTACCGTCGACGACGACGCGCTCGAGCACCTGGTACGGCTGGCCGGCGGTGACGCCCGGCGGGCGCTGACCGCGCTGGAGGCGGCGGCGGGGGCCAGCGACCAGGTGACGCTGGAGCTGCTCGAGCGGGCCGTGGACCGGGCCGCCGTGCGCTACGACCGCGACGGGGACCAGCACTACGACGTCATCAGCGCGTTCATCAAGTCGATCCGTGGCTCGGACGTCGACGCCGCGCTGCACTACCTGGCCCGGATGTTCGAGGCGGGGGAGGACCCCCGCTTCCTGGCCCGGCGCCTGGTGGTCCTTGCCAGCGAGGACATCGGCCTGGCCGACCCGTCCGCGCTCGGCGTCGCGGTCGCCGCCGCGCAGGCGCTGGAGCTGATCGGGATGCCCGAAGCCAGGCTCAACCTGGCGCAGGCCACGGTGCACCTGGCTCTCGCACCGAAGAGCAACGCGGTGCTCGCCGGGATCGAGAGCGCCCTCGCCGACGTCCGCGCCGGCCGCACCGGTTCGGTGCCCGCACCGCTTCGCGATAGCCACTATCCCGGTGCCAGGAAGATCGGGGTCGCGGGCTACCGATACCCTCACGACTTCCCGGGAAGGGTCGTGGCGCAGCAGTACGCGCCCGACCCGGTCGTCGGGCGGGAGTACTTCTCGCCGGGCGGTCTGGGGGTCGAGCGCGTCGCCTCGCAGCGGCTCGCGGGACTGCGCGAGGTGTTGCGTGGGGACCGCGCAGTCGTGCCCGAGGACGCCGCGGACGGCTTCCGGCCCCGGTGCAGGCCCGTACCACCCACCGACGAGGAGCTTCGTGCCCTCGCAGCACAGAAGGAGCGTCCCTAGGTGCTCACCGGCGGTCAGGTCGCAGCGCTCATCGCGGCGGTGTTCTTCGCAGTGCTCATGCTGGCGCTGTCTTTCCTCGTGCTCAAGCTGGCCAAGACCGTCGGCAGGGTGGAAGGGCTCGTGGTGGGCCTCACCGACAAGGTGGTGCCGCTGCTCGGTGACGTGAACATCACCGTTGACAAGGTCAACGACGAGATCACCCGCGTCGACGCCATCACGGCGAACGTGCAGTCGATGAGCGGCAACGTCAGCGCCCTGACCAGCCTGTTCGCCGCCACCCTCGGCAGCCCGATCATCAAGGTCGCGGCCTTCTCCTACGGGGTGCGTTCGGTGGCCAGCAAGCGCAGCGAGAAGGACGTCAACAAGCGGGTCCGCGAGGAGCTCAAGAGCACCCGGAAGTCCCGCCGGTGAGCCGCCGCCTGGTCTACATCGCGTTCGGCGCGGCGGTCG
>JBBSUR010000046.1:0-15112 GCA_038234255.1 Mycobacteriales bacterium
TCGGGCTATTCGACCGGCCGCTCGAAGGTGGCGAGCATGCCCTCGGTGCCACCGGGGCCGATCCGACCGCGCACGTCGCCCGCGGTGAGCGCCTTGAGCTGCCAGCCGTTCTTTGCCTTCTCGTTCAGCACCTTCTCGATCTTGTTGCCCGACATCTTGTCCCCGATCATGCCTTCGCGGATCTCCACGACGAGGTACTCGTAACGCTGCGCCATGACGGCCTCCTGTCCCGGGCGACCGGCGGCGGCCCGATGGGCGGAAGTGTGCACCCGCGGGTAGCGCACCGCCCTCTCCCACGGTCCGCGGCCCTTACCTGGCCACGTGGCGCGCCGGGGCGGACCGCGCCCCCCCTTCCCTGATCGACTGGCGCGTTCCGGCCCGCTCAGCCAGCGAAACTCGCCAGGTGATCAGGGAGGGGCGGGCCCGGCGCCAGACGATCAGGGAAGGGCCCGGCCCGGCGCCAGATGATCGGGGAGGGGTGCAGTCGGTCGCCGCGTCGGGCGGCGGCTCACGGCAGGTCGCGCAACTCCGGCCCCACGTACACCTGACGCGGACGCCCGATCTTCGTCGCCGGGTCCTCGATCATCTCGCGCCACTGGGCGATCCAGCCCGGCAGCCGACCCAGCGCGAACAGCACCGTGAACATCGGCGCAGGGAACCCGAGCGCCTTGTAGATGACTCCCGTATAGAAGTCGACGTTGGGGTAGAGCCGCCGCTCACGGAAATACTCGTCCGCCAGCGCGGCCTCCTCCAACTCCATCGCCAGGTCCAGCAGCGGGTCCTGCCGGTCCAGTGAGGCGAGCACCTCGCGAGCGACCTTCTTGACGATCGCCGCCCGCGGGTCGTAGTTCTTGTAGACGCGGTGTCCGAAGCCCATCAGCTTCACCCCCGGCTCCTTGTCCTTTACCCGCTGGACGAATCGCCCCACGTCCCCGCCGTCCCGGGCGATGTCCTCGAGCATCTCCAGGACCGCCTGGTTCGCCCCGCCGTGCAGCGGGCCGAACAGCGCAGCCACGCCGGCAGAGACGGAGACGAACAGGTTGGCGTGCGAGGAGCCGACCAGCCGTACGGTCGCGGTGGAGCAGTTCTGCTCGTGGTCGGCGTGCAGCAGGAAGAGCAGGTTCAGCGCCGTGGAGGCGACCGGATCGACGACGTAGTCCTGAGCCGGTACACCGAAGGTCATCCGCAGGAAGTTGTCGACGTAGCCCAGGGTGTTGTCCGGGTAGAGGAACGGCTGGCCGGTTGACTTCTTGTGCGCGTAGGCGGCGATCGTCGGCATCTTGGCAAGCAGCCGGATGGTCGACATCTCTACGTGCTCCGGGTCGAAGGGGTCCAGACTGTCCTGGTAGAAGGTCGACAGCGCGCTCACCGCCGAGGACAGCACGGCCATCGGGTGGGCGTCGGTGGGGAAGCCGCCGAAGAACTCGCGGAAGTCCTCGTGCAGCATCGTGTGGCTGCGGATCTTGGTCTTGAACGTCGTCAGCTCCGCGTCGGTCGGCAGCTCGCCGTAGATGAGCAGCCACGCCACCTCCAGGAACGACGCGCGCTCGGCCAGCTGTTCGATCGGGTAGCCACGGTAGAGCAGGACCCCGGCGTCGCCATCGATGTAGGTCACCGCCGACTCGCAGGCGGCGGTGTTGACGAAGCCCGGGTCGAGGGTGACCAGGCCGGTGGCCGAGAGCAGCGAGGTCACCTCGATGCCGCCCGGACCATCGGTGCCCTCCTTGACGGGCAACGGCAGGATGCCGCCCGGATGCTCGAGCGCTACGTCGGACATAGGTGGTCCTCCTGGAAAGGGCACGGGTGGGTGCGGGGTCATTCTCGTCGCTGGCCGGCTGGCTGGCTGGCTGGCCCGTCCGCCGGAGCCGCGGCCCATGGGCTACCCGTCCGCCCGCCGCGCTGAGTCGCTCGTCTGCAGGCGCTGCAGCTCGGTCCGGGCGACGACCTGCTGCCAGGTCGATGTGCGCTCCGACCGGCCGCGGCCGATGAAGCTGACCGTCCAGTGCAGCAGCGCGGTGACCCGGTTCTTGAACGCGGTCAGGTAGACCAGGTGCACCAACAGCCAGGCGAGCCAAGCCAGTATGCCGCGCAGGCGGAACCTGCCCACGCTGGCCACCGCCCGGAAGCGCGAGATGGTCGCCATGGTGCCCTTGTCGACGTAGCGGAACGGGCGAGCGGACTCCTCCGCCGACAGGCTGCGCCGGATCTGCTTCGCGGCGTGCCGGGCGCCCTGGATGGCCACCGGTGACACCCCCGGCAGGTCGCCGAGCGCCATCATGTCCCCGACGACGAACACCTCCGGATGTCCTGGCAGGGTGAGGTCCGGCTGCACGCGGATCCGACCGCTGCCGTCCACCCCGGCGCCGCACTGGTCAGCCAGCTGGCGGGCGAGCGGGGAGGCGGCGACGCCGGCCGCCCAGATCTTCGTCCGCGCCTCGAGCCGGCGACGCCCGCCGTCCGGGTCCTCGATCTCGATCCCGTTCGCGTCGACGCCGACGACCTTGGCCCTCAGCTGCACCTCGACGCCCATCTTCTCCAGCTCGCGCTGGGCATGCAGGGACAACGCGTCGCCGAACGAGCCGAGCACCGCGTCGGCGGCGTCGAGCAGGACGACGCGGGTGGTTGCGGGGTCGAACGTCCGGAAATTCCGCTTCAAGGTACGCCGGGACAGCTCGGCGATCTGACCGGCCATCTCGACTCCGGTCGGTCCGGCCCCGACGACGACGAAGGTGAGCCAGGCGTCCAGTTCGGTCGGGTCGGTCTCGAGCTCGGCCATCTCGTACGCCCCGAAGATCCGACCGCGCAGCTCCAGTGCGTCATCGATGGTCTTCATCCCGGGAGCGAACTCGGCGTACTGGTCGCTGCCGAAGTAGGACTGCGCGGCGCCGGCCGCGACGATCAGGCGGTCGTACGGCGTGATGGTGGTCCGCTCCAGCGCTGCATGCGTGACGGTACGGGCCGCCAGGTCGATCCGTTCGACCTCGCCGAGCAGCACCCGGGCGTTGGCCTGCGTGCGCAGGATGTCCCGAGTGGGCGGAGCGATCTCGCCCTCGGAGAGAATGCCGGTCGCGACCTGGTAGAGCAGCGGCTGGAACAGATGGTGGCTGGTGCGGTCGATCACCGTAACGTCGACGTCGACCCGGCGCAGCGACTTGGTGGCGAACAGCCCGCCGAAGCCCGAGCCGATCACGACGACCCGGGACCGGGCGCCAGTGCTGCCGAGGGTCATGACTCATTGCATCCCATCGCCGGCGAGCGGGTGTCGGCCGGGCCCCATGCCGGACCGACGGGGCAGTATCTGGCCATGACCCCGGCTGTGACCTCGCCCGAGCCGCTGCCGGCCGAGGTTCGCCGCGCCCGCGTCGGCGACGTGGCCGGCATCCAGGCATTGGTCGACACCTACGTCCCGGGCCGCCGGCTGCTGAGCAAGGCGCCGGTGACGTTGTACGAGGACGTGCAGGAGTTCTTCGTCGCCGTCGACGGCGAGCGGGTCGTCGGCTGCGGCGCGCTGCACGTGCTCTGGCAGGACCTGGCCGAGGTCCGCACGCTCGCGGTCGCCGGGCACGTGCAGGGGCGAGGCATCGGCGCAGGACTGCTCGCCCGGCTGATGGACCACGCCCGGGAGCTGGGAGTCTCCAGGCTGTTCTGCCTCACCTTCGAGACCGGCTTCTTCGCCGGGCACGGCTTCGTCCCGGTCGACGAGGCGCTGGTCGATCCGCAGGTCCAGGCCCAGCTCCTGCTCTCCGCGGACGAGGGGGTCGCCGAATTCCTGGACCTGGAAAGGGTCAAGCCGAACACCCTGGGCAACACGCGCATGCTGGCCTGGTTGTAGCGGAACAACGACGGGTCACCCGTCGCTCTAGTCGTTAGTTGCAATCGCAACGAGCTGGAGGAGAGCCGATCATGCCCGCTGTCAACGCCGACCCGCTCACCCTGGCCCGCGTGTCTCGCCCCGGCCTGGGCGACGTCGAGCGCCCCGTCGTGTCCGTCACCACCGCACCGCAGGGGTTCGAGGGCGAGGGCTTCCCCGTCCGCCGAGCCTTCGCCGGCATCTCCCCTCGCCAGCTCGACCCGTTCATCATGATGGACCAGATGGGCGAGGTGGAGTACGCGCCGGGGGAACCCAAGGGAACGTCCTGGCACCCGCACCGCGGTTTCGAGACGGTCACCTACATCCTGGACGGCGCCTTCCAGCACCAGGACAGCCACGGCGGCGGCGGCTTCATCACCGACGGCGCGACGCAGTGGATGACCGCCGGTGGCGGCATCCTGCACATCGAGACGCCTCCGGTCGAGTTGGTCCGCTCGGGCGGGGTCTTCCACGGGATCCAGCTCTGGGTGAACCTGCCGAGCCGGCTGAAGATGACCGACCCGGCGTACCAGAATCTCCAGGGCCGCGACGTGACGCTGCTGTCGTCCTCCGACGGCGGTGCGCTGCTGCGGGTCATCGCCGGGGACCTGCCCGCGGCCGACGGAACGGTGCTGCGCGGACCGGGTTCGACCCGTACGCCGATCACGCTGGTGCACGCCTCGATCAGCCCAGGGGCGTCGCTGTCGCTGCCGTGGAAGCCGAGCTTCAACTCGCTGGTCTACGTGCTGTCCGGTCACGGCCGGCTCGGCGCCGCCGCGCGACCGATCGGCACCGGGCAGACCGCAGTCCTGGGCGCCGGTGACCACGTGAGGATCTCCGCCGACGACGTCCAGGACGGTCGCCACCCACAGCTCGAGGTGCTCCTGCTCGGTGGTGAGCCGATCGGTGAGCCGGTCGCGCAGTACGGTCCGTTCGTCATGAACACCCGCGCGGAACTGCAACGGGCGGTGGAGGACTTCCAGGCCGGCCGCTTCGGACAGATCCCCGCCGGAGCGCTGATGCCGCACGCCGGCTGACCCGGCCGATCGCCGGACGGGCCTATCGCCGATACAGGGCTGCGGCCGTCGCCGTCGCCAGGTTGAGGCTGCTCACCCCGGGGCGCATCGGCAGCGCCAGGACCAGGTCGGCACGGGCGCGAAGCTCGGCGCCGACGCCGGCCCGCTCGCTGCCGACGACCAGCACCGCGTCGGCCGGCAGCCTGATGTTCGGGTCCCCACCGGCGTCGAGCACGACGATCGGACCGGTCACCTGCGAGGGCTGCACCCGCAGCACCGGCAGGGCGTAGTGCAGCCCGGCGCTGCCGCGCAGGACGGTGGGGTGCCAGGGGTCCAGCGGTCCGGTCACCGCGACACCTGCAGCACCGGCCGCCGCGGCGACCCGGATGACGGCGCCGACGTTGCCGGGGGAGCGGGGGTGGTCCAACAGCACCAGCGGTGCGCCACGGGCGTCGAGGACGGCGCCGTCGACCGGCGGCCGCTGCCCGGTCGCCTCGACCCCGGTGTGATGGGCGACCTCGGTGACCCTGGCCCGGCTCAGCAGTAGGTCGGCGATGTCGGGCGCCAGTCGGTCGGTGAGGGCGCGTGCGGCGTCGAGGCTACGCACTCGTACGTCCGTCACCAGGTGCGGAGCGAACCGCAGCGCGTGCTTCACCGCGTGGAATCCCTCGAGCGCGACGGTCATGGGGACAGCCTGCAGCGTTCGTGGGTCAAGAGGGGTGCATGAGCGATCCGACACCCGCCGGCCGTCTAGCCCGATGATCTACCGCGGCTGGTGGCCAACTGCGGCGCGTCGACCACCAGATGGGGAAGATCAGCGACGGGAGGCTCGACCGGAGCAGCCATCACGGCCGGCTGACTAGCCCGGACCGTCCTCCGCCTGCTGAGCGAGATAGCGCTCCAACTCCTCGCCGAGCTCGTCGGCCGTCGGCAGCGAACCACCCATCTCCGCGAGCAGGCTGCGTCGCGCGCCGGCGAGGTAGGCGTCGTACTGCACCTCCAGGGCCTGCACGACCGCCGTCACCTCCTCGGCCTCGCCGACCTGGCGGTCGACCTCGGTGCGGACCTGCTCGGCCGACTCCTCGAGTGCGCCTGTCGTCAGCGACAGCCCGGTCAGCGTGGCGACGCTGTCGAGCAGCGCCACTGCGCCCGCGGGATAGGCGGCCTCGGAAAGGTAGTGCGGCACCGCAACCGCGAAGCCCGCCGCATCCAGACCGGCTTGGCCGAGGCGGTACTCCAGCAGATGCCCGGCGCTGGCGGGCACCTGCACCGTCCCGACCCAGCGCTCGTTCCCGTCGATCAGCTCGGGGCGGCTGGCGTGGGCGATGATGCCGAGCGGCCGGGTGTGCGGAACCGCCATCGCGATGGCATTGAGCCCGACCGTCAGCCGGACGCCGAGCTGCTCTACGAGCTGGCGCACGGCTGCGGTGAACGCCTCCCACTGCACGTCGGGTTCTGGGCCGGCAAGGACCAGGAAGGGCGTGCCGTCGCCGTCGTGAAGCAGGTGCAGCGCGAGCTGCGGGTCCTCGTACGCCGACCAGTGGTCGATGTCGAACGTCATCATCGGCCGCCGTGCGCGGTAGTCCAGCAACGTGTCGACGTCGAACGTCGCGATGACGCGAGAGCCGTGCGTCGAGAGCAGGTGCTCACGGGCCAGCCGCTTCGCGGAGCCGGCATCGATGAAGCCGTCGAGCGCCTGGATGAGTACCGGGCTGCCGAGGTCGGGGCACTCGGGATCGAGGACGTAGAGCTCGGCCGGGTCGCCGTTCACAACTTCCTCCCGCTCCGTGAGGTGGATTCTGCACAACGTCGTGGGAGGACAGGCTAGTTCCGCGGGTGTTCGCACTACCGTGGACCGCCATGACGGGAGTGCGCGCGCGCAAGGCGCTGACGGCACTCGACGCTGCGCTGGCGGCCGTACCCGGCTCGCAGGACCGTCCCGGTCAGCGGGAGATGGTCGCTGCCGTCGCGACCGCATTGGACTCCGGCGAGCACCTGCTGGTCCAGGCGGGTACGGGCACCGGCAAGTCGCTGGCCTACCTCGTGCCGGCGCTGACCTCGGGCAAACGGGTCGTCGTCGCGACCGCCACCAAGGCGCTGCAGGCCCAACTGGTCGACAAGGACCTGCCTCGCCTGGTCACGGCGCTGGCACCGGTGCTGGGGCGTACGCCCACGTACGCCCTCGCCAAGGGGCGGGGCAACTACCTGTGCCTGCAGCAAGTGCACGGTGGGCCGGGGGCGCGCGAACAGGAGCCGGAGGGGCTGTTCGAGGGTCCCCAGAGCTCGCTCGGCTCGCAGGTGCTGAAGCTGCGTGAGTGGGCGGAGCAGACCGAGAGCGGGGACCGCGACGAGGTGCCGTTCCCGGTCCCGGACCGGGCCTGGCGGCAGGTGTCCGTCAGTGCCCGCGAGTGCCTGGGCGTGAAGTGCCCCGACCGGGTGGAGTGCTTCTCCGAGCTGGCCCGGGAGGCGGCCCGGGAGGCCGACATCGTGGTGGCGAACCACACGCTGCTCGCGCTGGACGTCTTCACGGGCGTGCAGGTGCTGCCCGAGCGCGACGCCGTCGTCCTCGACGAGGCCCACGAGTTCGCCTCCTCCGTCACCGACGCGCTGTCGCACGAGCTGTCCGGCGGCGAGGTGAAACGGGCGGTCGGCGCAGCGTCGGGACTGGTCACCGAAGCGATGCAGCAGCGACTCGACGACGCGCGCGACGGGCTCGACGGGGTCCTGGCCCTGTGCCCGCCGGGCTGGGTACGACAGCTCGACGCGCATTCGCGGGACGTGCTCGGCCTGCTCGACGCGGTGGCCACGCAGGCCGGCGGCGAGATCAGCCGCGGCAACGCCGACTGCACCGGCGACGACGTCGAGTTGGCCCGTCGCGAGCGGGCCAAGGCAGGGCTCACCGCGGTGGCCGAGGCGGCCCGCGAGATCGGTAAACCGTCGGTGTCCTCGGCGGTCTACGCCGTCGCGGACGGCTCGACCACGCGGTTGCGGGTGTCACCCCTGCACGTCGGCGGCGCCCTCGACAGCCACCTGTTCGGGGACACCACCGTCGTCGCGACCTCCGCGACGCTCACCCTCGGCGGTTCATTCCGGCATGCCTCGCAGCAGCTCGGGCTGACCTGGCTGGCCGGTTCGCCGGTGGGAGCGCGCGGGCCGGACGGACGCGGGCCGGACAATCGCGAGCCGGCGGCGATCGAGCAGGTGCTGGCGCAGGACGACCCCCCGCCGCGGTGGAGGCACCTCGATGTCGGCAGCCCGTTCGCCTACGCCATGCAGAGCCAGCTCTGGGTCGCCCGGTCGCTGCCGGACCCCGGCCGGATGGGCGTCTCCTGGGCGCGCGAGGTCGACGAGCTACTCGTCGAGCTGGTGCAGGCCGCGGGCGGACGCACGCTCGGGCTGTTCAGCTCCACCGCCGCGGCGGTACGGGCAGCAGCCGCCGTCCGGGCGGCGACCGACCTGCCGATCCTGCTCCAGGGCGAGGACTCAGCCGGCGCGCTGCAGCACCGGTTCGCCACCGACGCCCGCACCTGCCTGTTCGGCACCCGCTCGTTCTGGCAGGGCGTGGACACCCCCGGAAGTGCCTGCCAGCTGGTCGTTCTCGACCGCATCCCGTTCGGGCATGTCGAGGACCCGCTGAGCAAGGCCCGGCTCGCGGCCGCATCCGATGCCGGACGAAACGGCTTCCTGGAGGTCACTCTGCCCCCGGCAGCGGTGCTGCTCGCGCAGGGGACGGGTCGGCTGATCCGCTCGACCACCGACCGCGGGGTCGTCGTCGTGCTCGACCCGCGACTGGAGACCGCCGGCTACGCGGGGCTCCTGCTCGACAGCCTCCCGCCGTTCTACCGGGCCCGGTCCAAGGCGGCGGTGCTCGCCTCGCTGCGCGCCATCGACGCGAGCGCGCCACCCGTACTCCCGTCCGGTCCACCGCCCTCGCAGCGCCGACGGGCCGGCTGACCTGCCGCGCGCCGACGGTCCCGCTTGCACCATCGCCGCCAGATCTGCGTACGGTCCTGACACAAGCTCCGCCGAGTATTCGCCAGAGACCGACAGGAGGCGCGACCAGGTGTTCCGTCGCATTGCGGTAGTCAACCGGGGCGAGCCGGCCATGCGGCTGATCCGGGCGGTCCGTGAGCTCAACGAGCAGCACGGCTACGGGATCTGGGTCATCGCGCTGCACACCGACGCCGAGCGGCGGGCCAGCTTCGTCCGTGCCGCCGACGAGGGCGTCGTGCTCCGCGCCGGTGGAACCGGCAGTCCCTACCTGGACCACGCCGAGCTCGGCCGGGCGCTGACCGAGAGCCGCGCCGATGCGGCCTGGGTCGGCTGGGGCTTCGTTGCCGAGGATCCCGCCTTCGCCGAGCTGTGCGCCGGCCTCGGGGTGGTGTTCATCGGCCCGCCGCCGGAGGCGATGCGACGGCTCGGTGACAAGGTCGAGGCCAAGCTCCTGGCCGAGCAGAGCGGCGTCCCCGTGGCGGCGTGGAGCGGCGGTCCGGTCGAGACCGCGCCGGAGGCGCTGCGGCACGCCGAGCACATCGGCTACCCGCTGATCGTCAAGGCCCGCAGCGGCGGCGGCGGCCGGGGCATCCGGATCGTGCGGGCCGAGAGCGAACTCGCGCACGCGCTGGAAAGCACGCAGGGCGAGGCGCTGCGCACCTTCGGCGATCCGGTCGTCTTCCTCGAACGGCTCATCCAGGGTGGGCGGCACATCGAGGTGCAGGTCATCGCCGACGCGTATGGGACGGTCTGGGCTCCGGGGGTGCGCGACTGCTCGGTGCAGCGGCGCAACCAGAAGCTGATCGAGGAGTCGAGCTCACCGGCCCTGGATCCCGAGCAGGTCGCGGGACTGCGCACCTCCGCGATGGCCCTGGTCCGGGCCGCCGGGTACGTCGGGGCCGGCACGGTGGAGTTCCTCTACCAGCCCACCGAGAAGATCTTCACCTTCCTCGAGGTCAACACCCGGCTGCAGGTCGAGCACCCGGTGACCGAGGAGACCACGGGCATCGACCTGGTGAAGCTGCAGATCCACGTCGCTGACGGCGGACGGCTGGAGGGCGATCCGCCGCGGGAGTTCGGTCACGCCGTGGAGGCCCGGCTCAACGCTGAGGACGCCGACCAGGACTTCGCCCCCGCGCCCGGGGTGGTCGAGCTGGTGAGGCTGCCCTCGGGTCCGGGTGTCCGGGTCGACACCGGCATCGGACTGGGCGACGTCATCCCCCCCGACTACGACTCGATGGTGGCGAAGATCATCGCCTGGGGCCGCGACCGGTCCGAAGCCATGGCGCGGCTGCGGTGCGCGCTGCGCGAGACTACCGTGGTGCTGCGCGGCGGGACCACGACTAAGTCGTTCCTGCTGGAGCTGTTGGACCGCCCGGAGGTGGTGGCCGGCACCGCGGACACCGGGTGGCTGGACCGGGTCGGCACGCTGTCGACGGCGGAGCCGGCGCGGCTGGCCCACGTCGCCTTCGTGCACGTGGCGATCGATGTCTACGACGCGCAGGAGGCGATCGAACGGGCCGCCTTCCTGGCCTCGGCCCGGGGCGGGCGGCCGCGCGCGAGCAACGAGGTCGGACGCACCGTGGAGTTGGGCTACCAGGGGCAGGTCTACCGGCTCGACGTCGCCAAGATCAGCCGGGACAGCTACCACGTGGTCCTCGACGCGCAGCACCTGGACGTCACCGTCGACCGGTTCAGCTCGCTCGAGAGCCGGCTGACGATCGGTGGGCACCGCTACGCGATCGTTGCCGTACGCGGAACCACCTCCTACCTCGTCGAGGTGGACGGGGTGAACCACCGGATCAGTCGGGACGAGGCCGGTGTCGTACGCGCCCCCGCTCCGGCCGTCGTCGTCGGTGTCCGGGTGGAGGTGGGCCAGGAGGTCGAGGCCGGCCAGACGGTCATGGTGCTGGAGAGCATGAAGATGGAGACGCCCGTGCGCGCCCCCGCCGCGGGACGGGTCCGCGAAATCCTGGCTGCGGTCAACTCGCAGGTCGACGCCGGGGCGGCACTGCTGGCGCTGGACCGGCTCGGCGACGACGCCGAGGTGCCGGCCGGCGCGCGAGTCGCCTTCCCGCCGGTCGTCGCGGAGGCTGTCGCGGAGACAATGGCGAGCGCGCGTGGTACGGCACTGGCACTGCTCTCGGCGTTGCAGGCCCTGATCACCGGCTACGACGTGGGGGCGGACCGGGGACGCCGGATCGTCGTCGACTACGGGCGCACCCGTAGCGAGCTGCCGGCTGAGGATGCGGAGTTGTTGCGGGCCGAGCTGGCCGTACTGACGGTCTTCGCCGACCTCTGCGAGCTGTCGCGGAACCGCCCGACGAGCGCGGAGGAGGAGGAGTCCACCGTCCAGGTGCACAGCCCCCGGGAGTACTTCCACTCCTACCTGCACTCGCTGGACCTGGAGCGGGAGGCGCTGCCGGAGACCTTCCGGGCCCGGCTCGAACGCGTCCTGCTGCACTACGGGGTCAGTGCGCTCGACGCCGATCCCGCGCTGGAGGCGGCCGTCTACCGGATCTTCCTCGCCCAGCAGCGCGCGTCCAGCCAGCTGCCGGCGGTCACCGCACTGCTGGACCGGTGGCTCGTTGCCGGTGAGCTGCCGCCCGGGTCGTCCCGGACCGAGATCGGCGAGGTGCTGGACCGGATGGTGGTCGCGACGCAGCTGCGTTACCCGGCGGTGGGTGACCTCGCGCGCGCCGTGCGGTTCCGCTACTTCGACCAGCCGTTGGTCTTGCAGGCCCGCCAGGAGGTGTACGAGGAGGCCGAGCGGCTCCTCGCCGAGCTCGCGAAGCGGCCGGACGCCGGCAACGATGCCGAGCGGATCGCCTCGCTGGTGGCGAGCCCGGAGCCGTTGATCCGCCTGCTGAGCAAGCAGTTCGAGACGTCGGGGACGAATCCGCAGCCGATCCTGGAGGTCCTCACCCGCCGCTACTACCGCAGACGGCGCCTGGAGGACGTCCGTGCTTTCTCGTTGGACGGGGCGCCGTGCGTCACCGGCAACTACGAGCTGCTCCAGGAGCGGCTGCACCTGGTCGCTTTGATGACCGACCGGCCGTCGCTGCCGGCCGCCCTGGACTCACTCGCCCGGCTCGTGAAAGACCTCTCCGACCCCTCGAACTTGGTCGTCGACCTCTACCTGTCCTGGCCCGACCGTCCCGCCGATCCCGACCAGGTCGTGGCCGCCCTGCACGAGATCCTCGCCGAGGTCCCGTCGCTGCGCGACGGCCGGCGCGTCACGGTCACCGTCTGCACCCCGACCGGCGAGGTCGAGCACGTCACGTTCCGCCCGGCACCCGACGGCCTGGTCGAGGAGCGGGTCATCCGCGGTGTCCATCCCCTCACCGGGCAGCGGCTCAACATGTGGCGGCTGAAGAACTTCGACGGGGTGCGCCTGCCGTCTGCGGAGGACACCCACCTGTTCCACTGCGTCGCGAAAGACAACCCCGCCGACGAACGACTCATCGCCATGGCCGAGGTCCGCGACGTCACGCCGCAGCGGGACGCCGCCGGTGAGATCGTCGGTTTCCCCACCGTCGAACGGGTGCTGGCGGCCTGTCTGGACGGCATCCGCCGGGAGCAGGCCCAGCGGGGGGCCAGTCGTCGGCTGGACCACAACCGCATCTTCCTCTACGCCTGGCCGTCGCTGGAGATGCCGTTGTCGGCCGTCGCCCGCTTCGCCCGCAACACCGCGGCCCTCACGGCCGGCGCGGGCCTCGAGGAGATAGTGCTGCTGTCCCGGCTGCAGGAGGAGCCCGGCGTCGAGCCGCGCGAGGTGGCCCTGCGGTTCGCCTACCGGCCGGGGGCCGGGGTCGGGATGACCGTGACGGACCGCCCCACCGAGCCGCTGCGCCCGCTCGACGGGTACACCCAGAAGGTGTTGCGCTCCCGAGCCCGCGGCGCCGTCTACCCGTATGAACTGGTCCCGCTGCTGACCGGTCCGGACGGCTCCTTCGTCGAGCACGACCTCGACGCCGGTGGCGAGCTGGTGCCCGTGGACCGCGCTCCGGGAAGCAACAGCGCCGGGCTCGTCGCCGGGGTGGTGAACACGCCGAGCACGCGTCACCCGGAGGGCATGACCCGAATCGTGCTGTTCGGTGACCCGACCAAGGCGCTCGGCACGGTGGCCGAGCCGGAGTGCGCCATCATCATCGCCGCACTGGACCTGGCCGAGCAGCGTGGTGTCCCGGTCGAGTGGTTCGCGCTGTCCTCCGGCGCACGGATCTCGATGGACAGCGGGACCGAGAACATGGACTGGGTGGCGCGGGTGCTGCGCCGCCTGGTCACCTTCACCCAGGCCGGTGGCGAGGTGAACGTCATCGTGGCGGGGATCAACGTCGGCGCCCAGCCCTACTGGAACGCCGAGGCGACGATGCTGCTGCACACCAAGGGCATCCTGGTCATGACGCCGGATAGCGCGATGGTGCTCACCGGCAAGCACTCGTTGGATTACTCCGGGGGGGTGTCGGCCGAGGACAACTTCGGCATCGGTGGGTACGACCGCGTCATGGGGCCGAACGGACAGGCGCAGTACTGGGCGCCAAATCTCACGTCCGCCTGCGAGGTGCTGTTCGCGTACTACGACCACAGCTACCGCGCTCCCGGTGAGCGGTGGGCCCGGCCGGCGGTGACGACCGACCCGCGGACGCGGGACGTGCGCACCTTCCCGCACTCCCACCCGTCGAGCGACTTCACCACCGTCGGCGACATCTTCTCCGGTGCCGTCAACCCCGAGCGCAAGAAGCCGTTCGACATCCGCACGGTCATGCGCGCCGTCGTGGACTCCGATCACCGCGTGCTCGAGCGGTGGGCGGGGATGGCCGAGGCCGAGACCACGGTGGTGTACGACGCCCATCTGGGTGGGCACCCGGTCACCGTGCTGGGCATCGAGTCCCGGCCCATGCAGCGACGGGGTCGCTTCCCCGCCGACGGGCCGGACCAGTGGACTGCCGGCACATTGTTCCCCCGGTCGTCGAAGAAGACGGCGCGCGCCATCAATGCGTGCAGCGGCAACCGGCCGCTGGTCGTGCTGGCCAACCTGTCGGGCTTCGACGGCTCACCGGAGTCGCTGCGCAACCTCCAGCTGGAGTACGGCGCGGAGATCGGGCGGGCGATCGTCAACTTCGATGGCCCGATCGTGTTCTGTGTCATCTCGCGCTACCACGGCGGCGCCTTCGTGGTCTTCTCCGGGGCGCTGCACGACAACATGGAGGTGCTCGCCGTCGAGGGGTCGTTCGCGTCCGTGATCGGCGGTGCCCCCGCCGCCGCCGTGGTGTTCTCCGGCGAGGTCAACCGGCGTACGTCAGCTGACGCCCGGCTGGTGGAGTTGGAGGCGGCGCTGAGCGCGGCCGACAAGGTGGCCCAGGCCCACCTGCGGCTGGAGGTCGCTGAACTGCGTAAGGCGGTGCGTTCGGAGAAGCTCGGTGAGGTGGCCGCGGAGTTCGAACGGATCCACAACATCGAGCGGGCGTTGAAGGTGGGATCGGTGCACGCCATCATCCCGGCCGCCGAGTTGCGTCCACAGCTCATCGACGCCATCGAGCGGGGGATGGAGCGGACCGTTCCGGCATGAGCAGTGTGGAGCTGACGGCGGTGCTGGAGGAGGCCGACGGCCAGTTCACCCTGTCCCGCGACGGGAGGTCGTGATCGTTGCCTTCGACCGGCCGGACAAGCGCAACGCCCTCGTACGCGATGTGGCAGGCCCTCTCCCGGCTCATGCCGCCGCTGGCGAGCGACGACGGCGTCGACGTGGTCGTGCTGCGCGGCAGCCCCGGTGAGCCGTCCTCCTCCGGCGCAGACATCGGCGAGTTCGCGTCGCTGAGAGGCGATCCCGAAGGGGCTCGGCGCTACGGCGAGGCGGTCGAGTCCGGCGAACAGGCCGTGATCGGCTGCCCGAAGCCGACCATCGCGCTGATCGAGGGGTTCGCGATCGGTGGCGGCAGGTCCGGGCGTGTCGGCGCGGGGTCGGCATCGGTGACCGGGGCGTGTTGCCACATAGGGCAACATCCGGCCGATGTTGCGCTGTGTGGCAACACCCACGCACCTCGCTTGCCCACCGGACCGCGACACGCGCAGCGTCCAGCGCGACCCCCCGGCTTGTCGTGCGGCCGGCCAGAGCGGACCCACAGAAACGAACGGAGAGCCTCACCTCATCGGCGGAACAGGTCCGGTGGCGGCCGGGGAGCGGTGCGGGCGGTGGCGTCAGTGACCGGCGCCGCGCCGCCGGTGAACGTCCGCAGGTCCTGGCCCGAGA
>JBBSUR010000047.1:0-14940 GCA_038234255.1 Mycobacteriales bacterium
AGCCCCCGACGCCCGAGCGACCAGCGTGATCCCGCCACGCCCGATCTGCCGCGCGGCCGCCCCCAGTAACAACCGGCGGGCCCGTTCATCGAGCACCACCGCCACCTCGGCGACCGCATCCACGAACCCCTGCGCGAACGATTCCGCCGACCCCACAATGACTGCCATAGCACAAGACTAAGATCAAATCTCGCCAAATCATAGCTTATTCTCGCGTGAGCCCGTAGGTCAGGACGACGCGCTGGCCGACGCCGTGCTCGCGCAGCGTCAGCACGAGCTCATCCACGCCGTCGATCCGGACGTCGTCCACCGCGACGACGACATCGCCCCGACGCAACCCGGCGTCGGCGGCCGCGCTGCCCTCGGCGACGTTCTCGAGCCGCGCACCGCGCGGCCCGCCGTCCTTGCCGGCCACCGTGGTGGCCGCGACGCCGAGCGACGGGTGCGTCGCTTTGCCGGTGCGGATCAGCTGGTCCGCCACCGAGCGCGCCTCGTCCGAGGGGATGGCGAAGCCCAGCCCGACGCTCCCGCCGGTCGTGCTGGAGATGGCGGAGTTGATGCCGATCAGCCGGCCCTGCGCGTCGACCAGTGCGCCCCCGGAGTTGCCGGGGTTGATGGCGGCATCGGTCTGGATGGCGCCGAGTAGCGGTGCCTCGGGCGAGGTGCGCACGGTCCGGCCGAGAGCACTGACGATGCCGGTCGTCACCGTGCCGGAGAGCCCGAGCGGCGACCCGATCGCGACGACGGGGTCACCCACGCGGACATCGCGCGAGCGCCCCTGCTCGATCGGCTGCAGGTCGTCCACGCCGTCGACGTCGAGCACGGCGAGGTCGGTGACGGGGTCGCGGCCGACGATGTCGGCGTCGACCCGCCGGCCGTCGTCGAAGACGACCGAGATGGTGCCGCCGACACCCGGCTCGACGACGTGGTTGTTGGTGAGCACGTGGCCCTCGTCGTCGAGGACGACCCCGGAGCCCGAGCCGCCGCCGCGGGGCGAGCGGACCTCGATCGACACGACGCTGGGCAGCACGCGGGCGGCGACGGCGCTGACCGACCCGTCGACGAAGGAGGTGCGCGTGCCGGTCACGCCGGCGGCCGCCGACGGCGCTGTGGGGGCTTGCGCGACGGTGGTGCCGACGACCCCGCCAGCGGCACCGGCAACCAGGGCGGCCGTGGCAACCAGAGCGACGGTGCGGGGGATCCGGGGCGGCGCCGCGGGGGCCGGGGCGGGAGCGGTCCAGTACGGGGCGGGGGCGGGGGGCGTAGGGGTCACGGGAGCCATGCTCCGCGACAGGGCGTGAAGTCCGCGTCAGTTGACGGCCGGTGCACTGGCCACCGGCGGTGGGATGCGTCACAGCCGCGGTATGCGGATCCGTGACAACCTTCGCAGGACCGTCGGACTACCGGCCGTCGGACGGGGCAGCACTGCCGGCATGGACCTCGACCTCGTCCTCACTGCGGCGACCGCGGCGACCGACCTCGCCCAGGGAGGCACCGCGGAGCAGGGCTTCTTCTTCGACGCCTTCGGCCAGCGCATCCGGCTGCTGTTCTTCACGCAGGAGAACGGCGTCAAGCTGCTGCTCACGGTTGTGCTCGTGCTCGTGCTGCTCGTTCTTCGCTGGGTCGCGCGGGGGATCTCGCGCCTGCTACAGCGCGGCGTCGAGAGCGAGAACGTCCGGTTCTGGACGCGCCAGGCCATCACCCTGGCCTTCGCCGTCCTGCTGCTGCTGGGCTTCCTGTCCATCTGGTTCGACGACCCGACCCGCCTGGCCACCGGCATCGGGCTGCTCACCGCAGGCCTCGCCTTCGCGCTGCAGAAGGTCATCACGGCGTTCGCCGGCTACTTCGTCATCCTGCGCGGCGACACGTTCAGCGTCGGTGACCGCATCACCATGGGCGGCGTCCGCGGCGACGTCATCCAGCTAGGCTTCATCAAGACGACGATCATGGAGATGGGCCAGCCGCCCGCCGTGCAGGGCGCCGAGCCGGCCATGTGGGTCAAGAGCCGCCAGTACACCGGGCGGATCGTCACCGTCACCAACGACAAGGTCTTCGACGAGGCCATCTACAACTACACACGGGACTTCCCCTACCTCTGGGAGGAACTGACCCTCCCGATCCACTACCGCGACGACCGCGCCCGCGCCGAGAAGATCCTGCTCGAGGTGGCGCGGCGGCACACCGTCGCCACGGAGGACATGCCGGCCCAGGCGCTGCAGGCGATGCAGTCGAAGTACTTCGTGCGCGGCGTCGACGTCGAGCCGGCCGTCTACTGGCGCATCACCGACAACTGGCTCGAGCTCACCGTCCGCTTCCTGACCGGCGTCTACGGGGTGCGCGCGGTGAAGGACGAGATGTCGCGCGAGGTCATGGCCGCGCTCGACGAGGCCGGAATCGGTATCGCGTCCGCCACCTACGAGATCACCGGTGTGCCGCCGCTCGTGGTCAAGGACGGCGGGTGAGCGCGCTGCCACCGGCCAGACCGGTGGGGGTGCTCCACCCGGGGGTCGGTCGATGTGGCCGCCTTCCGGTCCGCCGTCGAGGTCGCGTTCCGCGACGCCGGGTGGCCGGCGCCGCGATGGGTCGAGACGTCGGTCGACGACGCCAGAGACGGAGTGGCCCAGCAGGCGCTCGCCGAGGGCGCCGACCTGCTGCTCGCATGCGGCGGTGACGGCACGGTCCGCGCGGTCGCCCATGGCCGGCGTCGGCCTCGACGCGGCGATGGTGCGCGACGCCCAGCGAGCGTTGAAGGAAGCGTAGGGGGGCCCGCCTACGTGGTGTCGGGGGCCAGGCACCCGCTGGACCCCGGCATGCGCGCGTCGACGACGGGCCGTGATCGCACCAGCGGGTGCGCACGCTCGTCGCGCTCGTCACCGCCATGGGCCAGCTCGAGCGGGGCGCCAACCGGATCTACGGCATCCAGTGCGACCGGCCGACGCCGAGCAAGTACGGCCGCGCCGCCGCGCCGGCCCTGCTCGCAAGGTCTGCCGGCGATGACCGGCTTCGTGATGCTCGTGGCCCGCCGCGTTCGCCAAGGCGGTCGAGCCGGTGTCCTCCTACGACGACGAGGTCGTCCTGGCGCTGGTCCGGCCGCTCGGAACCGTGCTGCTCGGCGCCCTGACGGTCATGCTCCGCGCCAGTCCGGCCCGGCGCCAGCCGGCCTGGTCGCTGCTGGCGCTGAGCGGGCTCGTGGCCCTGGTGCTGTGGCTGGCGCTGACCGGGTTGCTGGCCGGCTTCCCCCACCTGTCGGCCGACAACTCGGCGTACGGGCCGCGCGCCCGGCCGTGGCTGCTCGCCGCCGCGCTGGCCACAGGCGGGTGCTGGGTCGTGGGTCCTCCTGGAAGGGGTCTCGGGCTCAGTCCGGCGGGCCGGCCGGGTCGGACAGCAGGAACTGCCACACCGCCGGCGGGCGCGTATACGTGCGCAGCGCCTCGACGGTCAGCACGGTCTCCCCGGCGGCGGCTACCGCGCTCACCGGCACCCGCACGGGCCGGGAGATGTCCTCGAGCACGCCGGCGTGCCCGGGCAGCTCAGCGCCGTTCACGCGCAGGCGGTAACCGCCCTGGGCGACCCCGGCCGGCACGTTGACGGTCGCCTTGCGCGTCTGGTCCAGCTCGACCTGCCCGAGGTTGGCGGGGGCGCCGGCGCAGGTCGTGTAGTCCTCGGGCAACTCACCGACGCAGAGCGGCTCGACCGTTGCGCGGCTGTCGTCGGACACCACGGTCACCACGCCGACGTCCTGCACGACGGGCTCGCCGACGGGTGCGACGTCGCGGCCGCCGCACCCGGCGCACAGGGCGGCGAGGAGCGCGGCGGAGAGCAGGCGCCGCATCAGCCGGTGGGCTGGACGGTGTCGCGGTTCTTGATGACAACGCTGGAGGGCTGTGGCATGACGGTCTCCTCGGTGGGGGCTGGTCGCCGGGCGACTCCGGCGCCGCCGGACGACTCGGTGGCCCGCTCGGCTCCGGAGCCGTGGTGCCCGCCGCACCGCCACCCAACCAGACGCGCACGCCTCGTCACACAATCGAAAAACAAGCCCGCGGCGGGCCATCAGCCGGCCACGGCTCCGGACGGGCCGTCGTCCTCGGTCGCCTGCGGGACGAGTCGGCAGCCGACGCCCCGCACGTAGTGACCAGGCGGGGGCTGGCCGGGTCGTCTTCGACCTTGGCGCGAAGCCGGCGCACGTGGACGTCGAGCAGGCGGTGTCGCCGACGTAGTCGTAGCCCACACCTGCTGCAGCAGCTGCTCGCGGGCGGCGATCCGCCCGGCCCGAAGACGAAGAGCAACTGGCTCCGAGCGGCTCTGCGCGCGTAGTGCCCGTTGCGGACCGGCACCCCGGTGCTGTCGCTGAGGTGCGAGGCTGTGTTCTTACGGGTGTTCGGAGCAGCGTCGGCGATCGAGGGAAGGTAGTTCGCGCAGGCCGCCGCGAACGCCGGAGCCCCGTCGCTCCAGGTCTTGCCACCGTCCGGCGGGGGAGCCACGCACCGACGGCCGCGGGGGTCGGTGAAGCGGGCGTAGAAGCGGATGCTGCCGTAGCCCGCGAGCGTCGCCGCCTTCGCCCCTGCCAGCCGCGGGTCGGCTGCCCGCCGGTCGTCGAGCTGCACGACCGAAACGGGAGCGTCGATCTGCTGCGCGCGCATCCATGCCCTGTGCCCCCAAGCATGCCGCTCAGCCGCCCGCCGCATGACACTTGCCTGACGAGTTCCCTCGCCGCAGCATGGTCTGGCCGCACAGACGTCAGGACGTGAGACATGCACGCTGTGACGCGTGAGTGGCGATCGGTCTGGGACATCGCGGCCGACGTGCTACGGCGTCGCACTCGTCAGCGCGGCGGTGGTGGCGCCGTACGAGCCGTTCGAAGCAGTGTTCCGCTTCCTGCTCATCGCCGGCCCTGCCCTTTCTCGCGCTGCTGGCGCGGTGTACGGCTCGGAGGAGCCGCTGGAGCCACTGCTCGTGGCCTGCTCCTTGACGAGCAGGGCGGAGCCCTGCGCCTCCTGCTTGACCTCGTCTTGTACTGCTACGCCTGCTCCTTCAGCGCGCCCGCCAACAGCGGGTTGCCCTTCGCGGACTGCTCGGCCGAATGCACCGTGCCGCTTGTGCTGGACGGCGTCGATCTCGATCCGCTCCTGTCCGGACAGCGCGGCGATGGCGGTCATGACCCGCTCGGTGAGCTCGCACCTTTTCCGCTCGCTCGGCCTCGGTCGCTGTCTGCGTCGGTGAACACACCGGCGGGCCGATCCGGATGTCGACCCGGGCGAGTGAGGGCATCACCGCACCGATCGGCTGCACGACGTCGGTGCGACCATGGCGACGGGCACGATCGGCGCCGCGGTCTCGAGCGCGATGCGGGCCGCCCTGGGTTTGCCCCGGTAGAGCCGGCCGTCGAGGCTGCGCGTGCCCTCGGGGTAGACGCACAGCAATCGTCCCTGCCGCACGGCGCGCGCGCCGGCCGTGAGTGCCGCCGCGGCCGCGTCCGCGTCCTCCCGGTCGATCGGGATCAGACCGGTCCAGCGCACGAACGCTGCCTTGGCGCGACCCTTGGCACCACGACCGGTGAAGTACTCACGCTTGGCCAAAAACGTCACGCGCCGCCGCGTCATCACCGGCAGGAACAGCGAGTCACACATCGACAGGTGGTTGCTGACGAGCACCGCTCCGGCCGAGCGCGGGATGTGCTGTGCGCCGGTGACGACCGGGCTGAACAGCAGCACGAAAAGCGGCCGCAGCACGGCTTGACCAGCCAGTAGAACAACATGCCTGCTTGCGGGTAGTTCACTTATCCGGACGGTCGCTCGGCCTCACCAGGGTGATCCAGCCACCGCCGTACTGGTCCTGCGGCGCCTTCTCGACGGGCGCGAGCGCGAGCACGACGACACCGGCCACCATGCTGCTGATCGTCGCATCCGTCGGCGCGTCCAGCAGCCACGGCGCGAGCAGCAGCCAAGCACCAGGTAGCAGGTTGACCCAGCGCAGCAGTCGGGTGATCGGGAAGATCGAGAGGAAGCCGATCGCAAGCACGACGGGACCGACGATCCGGTCGCTCTGGGCGATGTCGCTGCCGACGTGGCCGAGCACCGAGGGCGCGAGCATCAGCCAGCCGCCGACCCCGGCGACGACCGCCTGCGCCACTTCGCCGCGGGTGAGTTTCATGCGGTGTCACTCCCGTGCCAGAACGCCTGCCAGACGGAGCCGCCTGCGTCTTTCACCCGGCGCAACTGCTGAGCACTGGCCAGCGCCTCGTCGACCGCGAGCGGGATCATGGCGAGGGAGATCGCGGCCGACACCAGGCACAGCGTGCAGAAGCTGCCGTAGAGGACCGGCTGGGCGATGACCAGCAGAACGCTGGTGAGTCCGAGCGGGCCGACAGCGAGCGCGAACAGCACGACGATCCACGGTGTCGTGCGCCAGCGGTTCACGCCGAACAGCACGCCCGACACGGCGTCGGCCAGGTAGCCGGCGGCGCCGAGGCTGCCATCGGAGACGGGAAGCGCTCGAGAGAGCTTGGACTCCAGCACGTTCTGGCTGCCGTCGCCGAAGAACGGCTCCCACACAGTGTCGACGACGCCGTACTGGAACAGCGTGAGGTAAGTCGCGATGGCGAAGCCGACCGTCGCGACGGCCGCGATGGGCAGCCGCTGCCCCCAGGCGGAGGGGTTGGAGCTCCAGCCGGGTGGGATCGCCTGGTTGCCTGCCACACGGTCGGTCTCGCCGCTGAGATCACTGCGAAACACGATCCTCAGCGGTCCGGACCGACGTGGCTCGCGTCGTAGCGCAGCTGCCGAAAGCGCTGCACCACGCCGCTGAGCGCCGGGCCTCCGCCCGCGTTGGCCGGGTTGAAGCGAGCCGGCCGCGTGACCCTGACCGACCACGCACCGCTGCCTTTCGAGGTCGCCCGCGCTGTCAGCTACGTATTGCAGGCGCAGTTCCATCCTGGCCGCTACCACGCCGGACTCGCCAAGGCCGTCGTCGAGTTGCCGCGCGGCCGTGTGCCGGTCGCCGCCTAGGTGTGCTCAGAGAGCGTAGGGATACCCCGGATACATGTATCCCGGACCCCAGTAGGCGGGGTAGCCCCATGCTCCGTAGACGCCGCCGTAGTAGGTCGGGTCGTAGACGACCTCCGGTTCGTAACCGGGCACGTCGGTCAGTCGGGAACGCTCCCGGTCGATGTGCACCGCATCGGCGGTCACCGAGACAACGGCGTCGACGGGCACCAGGAAGTGGTCCGCGCCGATGCCCAGCAGGCCGCCATGCTGCACCCGCAGCATCCGAACCTTGGTCTGTTCGTCGTCGATGAGAAGGTCGTCGACCTTGCCGACCTCTTCGCCGGTCGCATCGATGACCTTGCGGCGCCGGACGTCGGCTTGCGGATCGGCGACGGTGAGATCCGTGTCGCTCAACGCGACGAGATTGCTGCTGCCGATCTCGACCATGAGTCCTCCTCTGGGATGTTTCGCTGGCTCGGTAGGCGTACCTGCGCCGTGGCCGAGCAAACCGACGGGGCGCGACGGTCTGTTGACGATTGCTCTCTACGCCAGAGGCACGACGGTCCGCAACGTGCGCGTCTACCAGGATCGTGGGCTGCTGCCACCGCCCCGCAAGCAGGGGCGTACCGGCTGGTACTCCGACGCGCACCTGGCGCGGCTCCGGCTGATCGGCCGGATGCTTGAGCGCGGCTACACCTTCGCGACGATCGGCGAACTGCTCCCGGCCTGGCAGCGCGGATGGAAGGTCGACGCCATCTTCGCCGCGGCCATGGACAGAGAGGTAGGCAACGCCATCGTGCGGGCAGCCGCCCGACTGGATGCCGCCCATCGTGAATGACACCGGCCCGCATCGTCATGGCTCGAACTCGTCGAGCTTGGCGAGGACCTGGAGCATCACCTCGTCGGCACCGCCGCCGATCGAGAGCAACCGACTGTCACGGAACAAGCGCGAGATCCACCTCTGCGCCTGGCGGATCCACAGGTGGTTGGCGTCGCGAGCGTCGCCGTCCACCACGTCGACGGGACGAAGCGCCGTGACCTCCTCGTAGCGCAGGCCGCAGTCCAGCGTCAGGTCGCACAGCAGCAGCGTGCCTTCACCGAACAGGTTGAGCCTGATCTGAGCCCACTCCTCCGTAGTGATCACCCGGTTCTCGTTTGGCTGCTCCACCGCCCTGGGGCAGCCGAGCCCGGTCGACGACGTTGTGCGACAGTCATCCCTGGTCGACCGCCACCTGCAGGATGGTCTTGAGCAGTGAACGCTTGGCGCCCATCGTGGCGTGGTCGTAGCCGTCGACCGCCATCTGGCTGATCCACTGCTGCACCTCCTTCGGCCCGATCGCGCCGATCGGCAAGGCGCCGAAGACGAAGAGCAACTGGCTCCGATCGGCTCTGCGCGCGTAGTGCCCGTTGCGGACCGGTACCCCGGTGCTGTCGCCGAGGTGCGAGGCTGTGTTCTTACGGGTGTTCGGAGCAGCGTCGGCGATCGAGGGAAGGTAGTGGTGGGCGACCAGGTCCCGGAACAAGATCTTCTCGCCGTCACGGCTGCGATGGCTCAACCGCTCCGCCTCAGCCTGCCGCGCGCAGGCCGCCGCGAACGCCGGAGCCCCATCGCTCCAGGTCTTGCCGCCGTCCGGCGGGGGAGCCACGCACCGACGGCCGCGGGGGTCGGTGAAGCGGGCGTAGAAGCGGATGCTGCCGTCGCCCGCGAGCCGAGCCTCGATCGACACGCCAGCGCGCGTCGGTTTTGTGCCTGCGCGCTTGGGGTTGGCCATGCCGTTCCCCTGCTGCCGAGGACTTCCGAGGCCGCCCTCAACGGCGGCTCGGAAGGCAACGGGTTGTCACTCTCGTTGCTGAGATGCGTGGCAGGAACGTGGTTGGCCAGCCACGAAACGGGCGGCCGTCGGCACACGCCCACGACTGCCGGGGTCCGCTGATGGAACGCCGGATCATGGGCATCGAGAACGAGTACGGCGTGACCTGCACCTTCAAGGGCCAGCGCCGGCTGTCCCCGGACGAGGTCGCCCGCTACCTGTTCCGTCGGGTGGTGTCCTGGGGCCGCAGCTCCAACGTGTTCCTGCGCAACGGCGCCCGGCTCTACCTCGACGTCGGCTCGCACCCGGAGTACGCCACGCCCGAGTGCGACTCGGCCGTGGACCTGGTCACCCACGACAAGGCGGGCGAACGGATCCTCGAGGGGCTGCTGGTCGATGCCGAACGGCGCCTGCGGGAGGAGGGGATCGCCGGAGACATCTACCTGTTCAAGAACAACTCCGACAGCGCCGGCAACTCCTACGGCTGTCATGAGAACTACCTGGTCGGCCGGCAGGGGGAGTTCTCCCGGCTCGCCGACGTGCTCATCCCGTTCCTGGTCAGCCGGCAGATCGTCGTTGGTGCCGGCAAGGTCCTGCAGACCCCACGCGGGGCGGTGTACTGCGTCAGTCAGCGGGCCGAACACATTTGGGAGGGCGTCTCCAGCGCCACGACCCGCAGCCGTCCGATCATCAACACCCGCGACGAGCCGCACGCCGACGCCGAGCGCTTCCGGCGGCTCCACGTGATCGTGGGGGACAGCAACATGAACGAGGTCACGACGCTGTTGAAGATCGGCGCCACCGACCTGATCCTGCGGATGATCGAAGCCGGGATCGTGTTGCGTGACCTGACGCTGGAGAACCCGATCCGGGCCATCCGCGAGATCAGCCACGACCTGACCGGACAGCGCAAGGTCAAGCTGGCCAACGGCCGGGAGGCGACCGCTCTGGAGATCCAGCGCGAGTATTTTTCCAAGGCCGTCGACTTCATCGACCGCCGTGGTGGCGATGCAGCGGTGCTGCGCGTGCTCGACGTCTGGGGTCGAACGCTAACGGCGATCGAGACCGGTGATCTGTCACTGGTGGACCGCGAGATCGACTGGGTGACGAAGTACCAGATCATCGAGCGCTACCGGGCCAAGCACGACCTGCCCCTGTCGAGCCCGCGCGTCGCCCAGCTCGACCTGGCGTACCACGATGTGAACCGCCGGCGCGGTCTGTACTACCTGCTGCAGAACGCGGGGCACGTAGCCCGCGCCAGCACCGACCTGGCCATCTTCGAGGCGAAGTCCGTGCCCCCGCAGACGACCAGGGCGCGGCTGCGCGGGGAGTTCATCCGGTGCGCTCAGGAGAAGCGCCGGGACTTCACGGTGGACTGGGTGCACCTCAAGTTGAACGACCAGGCTCAGCGCACCGTGCTGTGCAAGGACCCCTTCCGCTCGGTCGACGACCGGGTGGACAAGTTGATCGCATCGATGTGAGGAGACTGCTTTGTCCGACAAGCCCACGATAGAGATCCCCGACGGCCCCGCTCCACTCGAGTTGATCATCGACGACCTCACGGTCGGCGACGGTGCCGAGGCGGTTCACGGCAGCACCTGCTCGATGCAGTACGTCGGTGTCGCCTGGTCGACCGGCAAGCAGTTCGACGCATCCTGGGACCGGGGGCAGCCCTTCAGCTTCCAGCTCGGTGTCGGCTCGGTCATCGCCGGCTGGGATCAGGGAGTGGCCGGGATGAAGGTCGGCGGGCAGCGCCGGCTGACCATCCCCGCCGACTTGGGTTACGGCTCGCGCGGTGCCGGTGGGGTCATCAAGCCGGGGGAGACCCTCGTCTTCGTGGTCGACCTCGTCGACGTGACGTAGTCCCCCCGGAGCGCCTCACGGGCGCATCTCAGAGCAGGGCGGCGGCGTGCCGGCCGGCCGCGGCCGCAGCGACAAACGTCACCGCATCCTGCGCCAGCGTCCGTCCCATGGACGACAGCAGGTCCGACCACCCGTGCAGCACGTCCGGCAGGCCGGTGTCGTCGACGACGACAAGGCGGTGCCTCGCGAGCGCAACGCGGGCCGGTTCCGCGAGCGCTGCGTAGGAGCGCGGCACCACCACGTCCGCCGGTGCCAGGGCCACCCGTCCGTACGCCGTCGTGCTGTGGTGGCTGACGCCACGGTGTCGGGGCCGCGGGTCGGCCTCGGACATCCGCAGGACGCCGACCGGCCGGGCGCCGACGGCGGCGGCGGCGTTGATCGCCTCGCCGGCGGCGACGCCGGAGAAGCCCCAAGTGGTTCCGGTGCCCAGGTTGCCGGGGCCTTGGGTGACGACGACGACCTCGGCGTCGAGAACCCGTACGGCGGCGAGCAGCCCGGAGTGCAGCGTGACGGCCTCCAGGTCGCCCCCGAACGCCTGGCCGACCGTGACCGTCCCGACTAGCCGTCCGGCCAGGGCGGCCACCGTGTGCGAGAACCACAGGGGCAGCGCGCCGCCGTCGGTCATGACGTACGCCACCCGCGTCGCGGGCCGAGCGTCGAGCAGCCCGGCCAGCACCGCCGGGAGGGACGAGTGCAGGTCGGCCACGACCACCGGCGTGCCCGGCGCGGGCAGGAGCGCGCCGTCCGCGAGCATCGCGTGCGAGGGCGCGTCCGGTTCGTCCACTCCGAGCACGACGGTCTGCAAGGGGGTGTAGCGCGCCTTGATCAGATGACCGGGCCGCTCCACGTCCGCAGGCAACCGGTCCGGCAGCGCCACGACACCGGCGTAGCCGCCGGTGCCCAAGCCGAGGTGCAACGCCGCGACGTTGAGCAGGACGGCGTCACCCAGTTCGGGCCGGCCGACCAGTTCGGGGTGGGCCAGCGCGGCGACCGTACTGCCGTCCTGCAGGGCGACCGTCAACTCGACCGAGCCGGGCCAGGAGCGACCGAGCGCGACCACCGTGCCGCGCCGCCACCGAACCACTGGTCCTCTTCCCGCTCCATCTGCCGGGTGCAGGCTAACCTCGCCGCCGTGTCGGCCAAGAAGACGGAACGGCTCCTCAACCTGGTCATCTGCCTGCTTGCCACCCGCCGGTTCATGTCGGTGCACGAGATCCGGGCTGCGGTGCCGGGCTACGAGCAGGACACCGAGGAGTCCTCCCGCCGCATGTTCGAGCGCGACAAGGAGGAGTTGCGCGAGCTCGGCATCCCGCTGGAGACGGGGACCAACAGCGCCGCGCACGACGACGAGCCCGGCTACCGCATCGCCCGACGCGACTACGAGCTGCCCGACATCACCCTCGCCCCAGACGAGGCGGCGGCGCTCGGGTTGGCCGCGCGACTGTGGCAGTCCGCGCCACTGGCCTCGGCGACGGGAAGCGCCCTGTTGAAACTCGCGGCGGCGGGAGTCGATGCTCCCGTCGTTCCCGCCGCGCTGGAACCCCGCGTCGGCGCCAGCGAGCCTGCCTTTGAGGGTTGCCTGCGCGCGGTCCGCGACGGTCGATCGCTGTCCTTCCGCTACCGCGCCTCGGGCCGGACGGCCCCCGAGCCTCGGCGGGTCGATCCGTGGGGCGTGGTGTCCTGGCGGGGCCGCTGGTACCTCGTCGGGTGGGATGGCGATCGCGCCGCTGAACGGGTCTTCCGGTTGTCCCGCGTCGTCGGGGCGGTCACCGCGACCGGCGAGGCGGGCACTGTCGTGGTCCCCGCCGGCGTCGACCTGCGCGCGACGGCCGAACGCATGGCCCGGGACGAGCCTCACCTGACCGCCCGGGTCTCGCTCCGGCCGGGTGCCGGATGGGAACTGCGCCGGGCCGCCACCGCCACCGCAGACGATCCTGAGCGCGCGGGATGGTCGATCGTCGACGTCGGTTTCTCCGACCCCGAGCGCTTCGCCGACCGCATCGCCGGCTACGGCGCGGACGCAGTCGTGCACGGGCCGGCGCCGGCGCGGGCGGCCGTCATCGCCCGGCTGCGGGGGCTGGCCTCGTGACCGACGCGGGTTCGGCCGGCGCGCGAGGACCGGCCGGGGCCGCAGGCCAATTGCCACGGCTGCTTGCCCTGGTGCCTTACCTGCTGTCGCGTCCGGGCGTACGGGTAGCTGAGGTGGCGGCGACGTTCGGCATCACCGAGGACCGGCTGCGCAAGGACCTCAACCTGCTCTGGGTCTGCGGCCTGCCCGGTCACGGGCCGGGCGATCTGATCGACGTGGAGTTCGAGGGCGACACCGTCACGCTGCTCGAGCCGGCCGGGGTGACCCGCCCGCTGCGCCTGACGGTGGACGAAGCGCTTGCCCTGATCGTGGCCCTGCGGGCGCTGGCTGCCACGCCGGGGCTGTCCGAGCACGACGCGGTCGACCGGGCGCTGGCGAAGGTGGAGCAGGCGGCGGGGGCGGCCGCCGGTGCCGCCGCGCGGGTGGAGATCTCGGTCGAGGGCGAGCAGCGCGTGCTGCCCGTGGTCCGCGCTGCGTTGCAGGACCGGCGGCGGCTGCATCTGAGCTATCACGTGCCCGGTCGGGACGAGACCACCGAGCGCGATGTGGACCCGCTGCGTCTGCTGCTGGTCGAGGGGCGCAGCTATCTCGAAGGGTGGTGTCGCAAGGCGGAGAGCGTCAGGCTCTTCCGACTCGACCGCGTCGACGCCGTGCAGGTGCTCGACCTGCCGGCCGAACCGCCGCCGGGCGTTCGCTCCCGTGACCTGTCCCAAGGGTTGTTCCGACCTGGACCGGACGACCTGCTGGTGACCCTGGCGCTCCGGCCGGCCGCTGCCTGGGTCGCCGACTACCACCCGTGCGAGTCGGTCACCGAGTCGGCCGACGGTTCTCTGGTCGTGCGACTGCGCACCCGCGACACCGGGTGGGTGCGTCGGCTGGCGCTGAGACTGGGGGAGCAGGGGCGCGTACTGGCGCCCGCCGCCCTCGCCGACGAGGTCCGCGCCGACGCGGCACGGGCACTGGCGGCCTACCGGGAGTGAGTCAGCCACCCGCCGGCCGCAGCGGAGCGGGGTTCAGGGGTTCAGGGGTTCAGGGGTTCAGGCGGCACGGTCGGCTGCCGAAGCCGTAGACGTCGCAGTCGGTGCGGCACTACGGAGGAGAGCGGGCCATGACCACGATCAAGGCTTCCTGCCCCACCTGCGGTGAGGTCGAGCTCACCCCGGCGCAACTGTCGCTCCGGGTCTGCAACTCGACCCCGCTGTCTTACTACTCCTTCGTCTGCACCACCTGCCGGCTCGAGATTCGCAAGCCAGCCGATGACCACATCGTGTCGCTGCTGATCTCCGGCGGGGTGCAGCCTCAGGTGTGGGAGCTGCCGGACGAGGCGCTGGAGCCCAAGCAGGGACCGGCGCTGTCCTACGACGACCTGCTGGACTTCGCCCTCCAGCTCGGGACCACCGACCTGCTGGCCGCTGCTGCCGGGGCGGCTGTCCGCAGCTGAGGCACGTTACGCTGCCTCGTGCGCTGGATCCTGCTCGACGTCGCGGTGGTGCTGGTCGCGCTCGGAGTCCTCGCGGTCGTCGTGCGCGTCCTGCTGCGCGCCGTGAAAGCTCTCGGCCGCACGGTGGGCGCGGCCGGCCTGCGCGTGACCGAGGTCGTGGGAGATGCCGGGGCCCTGGGCGCGATCGAGGGCCAGCACCCACCGGCCGCTCACCGTTAACCCAGCCGTCACCGCTGGGGCAGACAAACCGCTGTGGGCAGGCGTAGCCTGAACCGGTCGACTCACCGAAAAGGAGTACCCATGACGCTGCCCGGTGGCTGGGAACTTGTCCTGGTCGTGCTCGTGATCATGGTGCTGTTCGGCGCTAAGCGGCTGCCGGAAGCGTCCCGCTCGCTCGGTCGGTCGATGCGGATCTTCAAGGCCGAGACGAAGGGGCTGCGCGACGACGACGCCGATGAGGCGACCGGCTCCGACGTCCGCGCGGCGCCCGCGCCGATCGCGCCACCAGCGATCACTCCCCCGTCGGCCCCGCCTCCGCACCTCGCGCCGCCGGTCCCCGTGACCGACCAGTCCGCGCAGCGCCAGCTGTAGGTGACCGCTCCCACCGCACGCAGGGGCGGGAGCAAGCCGGCTCGCCTTCCGGACGGCCGGATGGCGCTGATCGAGCACCTGCGAGAGCTCCGGAACCGGTTGGGCGTGTCCCTGCTCGCTCTGGGAGTCTGCGTCGTCGTCGCGCTGATCTTCCGGGCGCAG
>JBBSUR010000048.1:0-14390 GCA_038234255.1 Mycobacteriales bacterium
CGTCGCGCTGCTGTCGGTGTCCACCGCGAGCTTCGCCCCAGCGCTGGTCGCCATCGTGTCCATGGGGACATGGCGCCGGAGGCCGTGGGCCGTGCTGACCGGCGGTGTGTTCCTCACCGGCCTGCTCGTCGTCATCGCGCTCGACCTGCCGACGCGCCCGCCCGACGAGGCGCCGTGGGAGGTGGTCGCCCGCCTGGTGCTTGCTCCTGTCGTCTACGGCGCAGCGGCGGTGACCGGCTTCTACATCGGCGCACGTCGTGAGCTGGCCGCGAACCGGCACGAGCAGGCCCTCGCCGCCGAGCGCGAGCAGGCGCTGGTCGCCGACACAGTTCGCGAGGCCGAGCGCACCCGCATCGCCCGCGAGATGCACGACGTGCTCGCGCACCGCATCTCGCTGGTGGCCCTGCACGCCGGCGCGCTCGTCTACCGCGACGACCTCACCCGCGCGGAGACGGCGGAGACGGCGGCCACCATCCAGGCCAACGCGCAGCTCGCGCTGACCGAGCTGCGTCAGGTGCTGGGCGTGCTGCGGACGAGCGACGGCGACGACGTCGTCGAGCAGCCGCAGCCGACGCTCGCCGAGCTCCCGGCGCTGCTCGGCGAGGTCCGCGAGGCAGGGTCCGACGTCACGCTGGACACGTCAGGGCTGACCGGCGCGCTCGACCGGCTGCCGACCACGCTGTCTCGCACCGGGTTCCGCATCGTGCAGGAGGCGCTGACCAACGCGCGCAAGCACGCGCCCGGCGTACCGGTGAGGGTCGCGCTGGCCGGTGCGCCCGGGAAGCAGCTCGAGGTCGAGGTCTCCAACCCGATCGGGGCGCGCGCGGGCATCGGCCTTCCCTCGGCGGGCGTCGGCCTCACCGGCCTCACCGAACGCGCTGCTCTGGCGGGCGGCACGCTCGAGCACGGCGCACGAGCCGACGGGTCCTTCGTCGTGGGGGCGAGGCTGCCATGGCAGAGCTGACCACGGTGCGCGTCGTCCTGGTCGACGACGACCCCCTCGTGCGCGCCGGCCTGCGGATGATCCTGGGCGGTGCGCACGACCTCGACGTCATCGCCGAGGCGAGCGACGGTCAGGACGCCGTCGACGTCGTGCTGCGCGAGGCGCCCGACGTGGTGCTCATGGACATCCGCATGCCTCGCATGGACGGGCTCGCGGCCACCCGTCGCCTGCTCGACCGCGGCACTCCCGCGCGCATCATCGTGCTGACGACGTTCGACACCGACGACATGGTCGTCACCGCCCTCAGCTACGGCGCCGCGGGCTTCCTGCTCAAGGACACGTCACCTGCCGACCTCGTCGATGCCGTACGACGGGTTGCGGCCGGCCAGCCGATCCTGTCGCCCAGCGTCACCGCACAGCTCATCGCCACGGTCACCCGCCCGCGCGACGAGGCTGTGCAGCGGTCGGCGCGTGCGCGGCTGGCCCGGCTCACCGAACGCGAGCTCGAGGTCGCGAAGGCAGTGAGCGAGGGGCTGACGAACGCCGAGATCGCCGACCGGCTGCACCTCGGAGTGGCGACGGTCAAGACGCATGTCGGGGCGCTGTTCAGCAAGCTCGACGTCACCAACCGGGTGCAGATCGCCCGCTGCCTGCACGAGGCGACGACGGAGCGGTAGGGCTACTGCAGTGGTTCCGCGCCCATCCGCTCGAGCTCGCGCACGAACGACCGCCGCGGCGACGCGCTCGGCAGCACGGCCTCGACCCGCCGCAGCGCCTCGAGGCGATCGACGCCGTCCGAAGCCACCGCCCCGACGTGGTCCTCATGGACATCCGCATGCCGGAGATGGACGGGCTGGAGGCGACGACGCGGATCCTGGCCGAGTCCGGCGCTGCTGTCCGCGTCCTGATCCTCACGACCTTCGACCCCGACGAGTACGTGTACCGGGCGCTCCGGGCCGGCGCCAGCGGCTTCGTCCTGAAGGACATCCCCGCCGCGGACCTCGCAGCAGCCGTGCGCACTGTCGCCGCAGGCGGCGCTTTGCTCGCACCGTCGATCACCCGACGACTGGTCAGCCGGTTCTCGCAGCAACTGCCGCTCGACGGCGCGCTCGCCCGGCGGGTCGACCGGTTGACCGACAGGGAGCGCGCCATCGTCGCCGCTGTCGCCCGCGGGCAGAGCAACGCAGAGATCGCCGACCAGCTCCGCATCGGCAGCGTCACCGTCAAGTCGCACGTCTCCAGCGTGCTGACCAAGCTCGGCCTGCGCGACCGCACCCAGATCGTCGTCTTCGCCTACGAGAGTGGCCTCGTGAAGGCCGGGGATCACGAGATCGGTTACTGAGGCTGCCCTGAGCGCCCGGATGGTGGAGCAGCACTGGTCCTACATGGATCGATTCGCCGCGACGATGATCGCCCGGGGCCCCACGTTCACGCGCGACGGGACCCTGACCGGCAGCGTCCACATGCTCGGTCTGCCGGGTCCCGACGAAGCCCGCGCCTTTGCCTTCGATGAGCCCGGCTACCAGGCCGGCGCCTACCGGGACCGCGACTCGAGCCAGGGTCCTGACGAGGTGCGAGCTCGAAAGCCGGCCCGGCGTCAGCTGAGGCGGACCGGGCTCGACTCCACATCGAGGCCGGCCTCGACCCAGTCCTGGATGCCGTCGCGGTACTTGCGCACGTTGGTGTAACCGAGCTTCACCAGGCGGTTGGCCACGGCCTGGCTGTTGCCGCAGGCGGCGTTGGAGCAGTAGGTCACGATGCTCGCGCCTTTGTCGGGTAGCAGGGACTTCGCCTGCTGGTCGGTGTCGGCCTCGACGAGGTTGACGGCACCAGGAAGGTGCTGCTGGTCGTAGTAGCCGGCGGGCAAGGCGTCGACGACTGTGACCGCCCCGGCCTCGATAGCGTTGCGGAGTTCCTCGCGGGTGATCAATGTGGTCATGGTGCGCATCTCCTGTGTTGGTTGGCGTTCTGGACCGTGGGTGAGCTAGAAAGTGCTACCGGCGTCCCGGGCAGCGGCGTGCGCGGCCTGTCGGCCAGCCTCGGCGTCGCCGGTCGCGAGGTTGGGCCTGAACTCGACGTTGGTGATGTCGTCGATCCCGGCCCAGCGAAGCCAGCCGTCGAAGTAGGGCGCCTGGAAGTCAGCGCCGAAGGAGGGCGGCCGTCCGGCGCCGTAGACGGCGCTGGTGTAGATGACCGCCGCCTTCTTGCCGGTGACCAGGCCGGTGTACCCCGCTGCGGGGTCGAATCCGAAGACCATGCCCGGCTGACTGACGACGTCGATGAACTGCTTGAGGACGTACGGGATCCCGTGGTTCCACATCGGGACGCTGAACACGTATTCATCGGCGGCCGCGAACCGCTCGTAGGTAGCGCGGGCCATGTGCCAGGCTGTCGCCTGCTCGCCCTCCGGTTCCTGCCCGGCAAACACCGCCAACTTCGCGTCGGCGGCGGCGGGGCCGAACTGCGGCAGCGTGCCGTCCCACAGGTCGAAGGTGTCGACGACGACCTCGGGCTGCACGTCGCGCACAGCATCGAGGAACGTCTTGGCGATGGACAGCGACTCCGATGCGGCGCCGCGGGGTGAGGCCGAGATGTGCAACAGGTGTGTCATGGGGACCTCCTAGGTTGTGTGCGTCTGCACGCACCTTACATGTGCGTGCGTGCGCACGCAACTTCCAGTACGATGGCGCTATGAAGCGGAGTCGCCGGGACCTGTCGACGAGCGCCTGGGGGGCGCTGCTGCAGACGCATGCCGCTCTCGTCCCGGTGCTCGACAAGCGGCTGCAGTCGGAGACCGGGCTGTCGCTGAGCTGGTACGACGTGCTGCTCGAGCTCGCGGCAGCGCCGGAACGGCGCCTGCGGATGAGCGACCTCGGTGAGCGCGTGGTGCTGAGCCGCACCCGTGTGAGCCGGCTGGTGGAGGACCTGATCGCCGCAGGTCTGGTCAGCCGCGAGCACAACCCGGCTGATGCCCGGTCCGCTTACGCCGTCCTCACAGCGAACGGACTGGCCAGATACCGGCAGGCTGCTCCCGCCTACCTCAAGGCGATCGACCAGCACTTCGCCGAGCAGCTCAGCGACAGCGAGCTCGAGACGATCGCGCGGGCGCTGGGCCGGGTGCTCGACGACGACTCGGCGTAGTTATCCCGACGGGACATCCAGGCCACGCAAGGCCAGTCGCAGCTGAGCCTGCGCGTGTGGCGGTGCCGGCCGGCCGCTGGACCGGCGCAGTGCAGAAGCCGGTTGGACGAGCGCCTCCGCCGCCTGACGTTCAAGCCCGCGCCGATCACTCCTGCGACCAGTCGTGGAGCGGCTGAAGCGCACGCAGCAGCGACAGCCCCCGTGGGGTCAGGGTGTTGCGTCGGTCGTCGACCGCGACGAGCCCGCGTCCCGGAGCTCGACCAGCCGGAACCGACAGCGCGAAGGCGACAGCCCGTCGCACCGGGCCTGCAGGTCGCGGGAGCCGACGGGTCCGTCGCGCTCCCACACGACCCGCAGAACGTGCCGCCGTCCGAGCAAGTCCAGCGACGCCATGAGCGGTCGTCCGGCTTGTGACCCGCGAGCGGGACGATCTCGACGCGTGGCGCTGCGGGCGCGGTGGTCACGGGCGCCCGCTATCCGGAGCCGGGAGCCGCGAGGCCCACGGCTCAACCGGCACGCGCGCCCCGTTGGCGACAAAGCTGATCGCGCAGTACCAGCCGGTCAGCAGCAGCAGCGTGAGCAGCTGCGCCTCATCGAAGTGGCTCGACAGCGCCTGCCAGGTGTGGTCGTCGACGTGCCCCCTAGCGCAGAGCTGGTCGACCATCACCAGCAGTGCCCGCTCGCGCTTCCTCCACAGCGCGGGATCGACGTCGGTCGCGGCGGTGTCGGCCACCTGCTGCGGCGTGAGGCCGGCGCTCGAGCCGAAGACGGCCGCGTGCACGCCCCACTCGTAGTCGCAGCGCTGGCGGGCGCAGACGCGATTGATGACGACCTCGCGGGCGAGCAGGTCGATTCCGCTCTGTCGGCCGAGCAGGTGCCTGCCGAGCGGACGCATCGCCTCGGCGAGCGGCACGTTCACCGCGAGCGTGCGGAACAGGGAAAGCGGCTCCATGCCGGGCGGCATCCACTGCTCCAGCTCAGCAGCGGCCTCGGCTCCGTACGGCGGCTCGAGCGGCGCGATGCGCGGGGACTGTGTCGCCATCATGGTGTTCCTCTCGTCCGCCGCATCTGCTCCCTGCCCGCTCACGGGGTGGCCTCGACGACGGCGTCTGCGCTCGCCTCGACGGCCTCGTGCTCGAACGCGTCGAGGTCGGGCAGGTCGTGGCCCATTCGGTCGCGCTTGGTCTGCAGGTATCGCAGGTTTTCCTTGGTGGCATGCACGGGAAGCGCCTGCCGGCCGACGATCTCCAGGCCGTACCCCTCCAGGCCCGCCCGCTTGGTCGGGTTGTTGGTGAGCAGGCGCATGGTCCGGATCCCGACGTCGACCAGGATCTGCGCGCCGGTGGCGTAGTCGCGGGCCGTGCCCGTCACCGATGTGCACGTGACGGAGCTCCGTAAAATCCGGGCCGCGCCCGAAGTTCGGCGGTACTGGCGGGACGTGGAGGCGTCGGACTCGTCCTCGCGCGATCAAGACGGCGGCGGCGAGCAGGATCGCGACCCCCGCGGCCCGCGAGGAGGGCGCTGCCCGCGAGTCCGCCGACGGCGGCGATGAGCGAGCCGGCACCGAGCGCCGCGATCAACGTGGTGCCGGCGCAGCACAGGATCGGGAGGCCGAGCAGCGCCAGCCACCACCGGTCCGAGGCTTCGCGACCGCGTTGGTCGGTCACGCGCAGCAACTCGTCGGCTTGTCGGACCGGAATAGGCCGGCAGCGATCCGCAAAGCCTCGCTCATCGTCAGGTACGGCGCCCAGGTGTCAGCCAGGTCGTCGACCGTCAGGCCGAACTTGATCGCGTAGGTCGCTGCGAGCATCACGTCGCCCGCCCCGTCCAGCGCCGCGTGCACGCCCAGGACCTTGCGGGTGTCGGCGTCGATGACGAGCTTGAGCGCGCCGCGGGTGTCGCGGTTCGCTAGCGCTCGCGGGATGTCCTGCGCGCCCAGGACCCGGCAGTCGCAGGAGTGCCCGGCGGCCAGTGCCTGCTCCTCGGTCAGCCCGGCGCTGGCGAGCTGCGGGGTGGTGAACATTACGGCCGGCAGGCCGCGGTAGTCGACGGTGTCCGGTTCGCCGAGCGCGCCGGCGGCGGCGGCGTGCCCGGTCTGCGCTGCGACGTAGACGTACTGCGGGGCACCGGAGACGTCGCCGGCGGCGAAGATCCGCGGGTTGCTGGTGCGCTGGTGGGCGTCGATGACAACGAACCCGCGCTCGTCGGTCTTCACGCCGGCGGCGTCCAGGCCGAGATCGGCGGTGTCGGCGAACCGGCCGGTGGCGACGAGGAGTCGCTCGCCGCTGACCTTGGTTCCGCCGGCGGTGCGCACCCGGACGCCGTTGGGGGTCCGCTCGACGGAGACCGCGCGCTCCTCGAACACGCCGATGCCGTCGTCGGCGAACACCCTGCGGAGCACGTCGGCGATCTCGGGCTCGGTGTGCGGGGCGAACCGTCCGACGACCGTCACCTGCACGCCCAGGTGCGCCCAGAGTTGGGCCTGTTCCAGCCCGACGTACCCGCCGCCCATCACGACCATCGACGCGGGCAGCTCGGTCATCTCCATCGCGGTCGTGCTGGTCAGGTACTCGACGCCGTCGAGCTCAGGCAAATCCGGGACGTGCGGCGCGGCGCCTGTCGCTACGACGTATACCGGAGCGGTCAGCCGCTCGCCGTCCACGTCGAGCGTCCGCTCGTCGATGAACCGGGCGTGCCCGTACTTGATCGGGAAGCCGTGCGCGTCCGCGACCGCCGCGTACTTCGCCTTCCGCATCGACTCGATCAGGTCCTGCTTCTGCGCGAACAGCGCCGGCAGGTCGACCTCGCCAGCGCTTGTCGGCACCATCGGGAACGACCGGTTCGACAACGCACCGTGCCGCTGACCGGCTGCGGCGAGTAGGTTCTTGGACGGGACGCAGCCGATGTTCAGACACGTCCCGCCGAGTACGCCGTGCTCGACCAGCAGCACGTTCTTGCCCCGGCCGCGGGCCTCGATCCCAGCGGCCATTGCCGCACCCCCGGTGCCGATCACGATCAGGTCCCACGCGTCGTTGCTCATCGCCGGACCGTAGACGTTCCAGCACAGTGGAAGGTCAAGTCGTAGCGTCACCACCATGCGGATCGGGGAGCTCGCCCAGCAGGCCGGCGTCACCACGAAGGCGCTGCGGTTCTACGAGCGGGCAGGCGTCCTGCCCGAGCCGGCGCGCAGCCCATCGGGCTACCGGAACTACGACGAGACGGCGCTGTCGCGGCTGCGATTCATCAAGGGCGCCCAGGCAGCAGGGCTGACACTCGCGGAGATCGTTCAGATCGTCGCCGTCCGCGAGGCGCAGGGACCTCCGTGCGCTCACGTCGTCGCGCTACTCGACCGGCACGCCGTCGATCTCGACCTCCGCATCGCCGGGCTCGTCTCGGCCCGCGACGACGTCGAGCGGCTGCGAGAGCGTGCCGCCGAGCTAGACCCAGCCGACTGCGCCGCGGACGGCATCTGCCACATCATCCCGACCAAAGCGAGCAACGACGCTGTGGCAGCCCCTGAGCCGGGCTGAAACGTGGACCGCAGCGGATCACGGCAGGTGCCGGAGCGCTCGCGAACGGCCTCTCCTGTGGGCTGCTCCGAGCTGTGGTTATGTGCCGACTCGCCCGCGGCACCCGGTGAGGTAGGTATGGCGCAGCCGCCGCCCCGACAACCCCGAGCAGTCGCCCCGTCCGCTGATCGGCATGTGCGGTCGCCGAGCCGCCCGGTCAGTACACCGGCTCAGGCCGACGGGCGTCGCCCGAGGTGCTCGCACCCGCCCCCGCCCGATCAGCGGCATGAGCGGTCACTGGGGGCGGTAGACCTCGCCGCGATGGTCGATGCGCAGAACGACGACCTCGTGGCGGTCGTCGTTGATCCGGTACAGCACGCGATATGTGCCGCGGCGTGCGGAGTGGATGCCAGCCAGGTCGCCGCGTAGGGGCGCGCCGATGCGGCGGGGGTTGTCCAGCAGCGCACCGGTGACGAACTCGATCACGGCTGCCGCTACCGCTTCGGGCAATCGGGACTGAACGGCCCGGACTGCTGGCGGAGTCAGGACCAGTTCGTAGGGGTCGGTCACGACCGGAGCGAACGCACCGCGTCCACACCGCGCACCACGTCACCGGACTTGTAGGCCGCGTCGGCCTCCCGGATGTCCGCCAGCGCGTCCTGGTCGCTCAGCACCGCAAGGGTCTCCTCGAGCTCGGCCAGATCGTGAGGGCTGAGTATGACCGCGGCAGCCCGCCCGTTGCGCGTCACCGTGACACGCTCGTGCTGGTGCTCGACACGATCGACAACCTCGCTGAAGTGATCCCGGACCTCGCGCAACGGCTCCACACTCATGGACACAATTGTGGCGCTCATTCAGTTGTTTGGCAAGGCCAGGGTGACGCCGCCCAACACGCGGTGCGCGGCATGAGCGGTCGAGATGGCCGCGTCCGTCCGGGCCAACACAGACCGGTCCCGGGCGCCCGGCAGTGAGGCAGGCGACATGCGCTAGCGACGCCGCGACGTGGGGTAAAGGTAGGACAAAGCTGTCCTGCCCCCAGACAGTCACCAATGCTCCCGGCACATCTGCGACAGCGACGGGCCGAGGTGCCATTGCCGCTGCTTCTTCAGGATTCAGTGCGTGAGGTCCCGGATCACCCAGTCGACGACATCGTCGGGGCCGGGGTCGTAGGAGCAGCGCAGCCCGGTGCGGATCGAGCGGTCCAGATGGGCGGCGAGGTCGGGCGCGAGTGGCTCGACGCGTTTGATGGCATCGCGGATACGGGCGCTGACGGACTTGCGGGCGCGTTCGGCGGGATCGTTGGCTCCGACTCGGGGTCCGCCGCCGAGGCCAGTGGCTCGACGAATCTCCGCGAGGATCATCTCGCGCTCTGCGCTGAGATGTTCTGCTCGGCCACGGTCGCTGTCCTCGGCCGCCTGGTCTATCTCGGCGTCGAGGTCGACGAGATGGCCCCGATAAGCGGCGAGCGCCTGCATGTCGATGATCGTGTCCGTCATCCCTGCCGCGGCGCCCGGGATCCCACTGGCGAGTTGGAGGGCGGGCACGTCGGCCCCCCGCTGCCGGATGAGCGTGGCGATGTCGTGCATGCCCTTGACGTGCGGAACGGTTGCCTGCCCTCCTCGCCAGCGAATCGTCCAGAAGCCCTGGCTGTGGGTGAGCTCGGCTCGCTCGCCGGTGCCACCTCGTCGCGGGTCGGATGTTGCCGTGCGCTGTGGACGGTCGAGGTCGGCCAGCAGCTCTTCGCTGAGACCTGTCCAGGTGCGGGCGCCGAGCCGTTGAGCGTTGTCGAACGACGTCTCGGCGAGTCGGCGGGCGCGGTGCTCGTCTCCGAGTGCTCGTGCCAGGATGGCTGCCGGGTAGGCGAACGGACCGGCGAAGGCGACGACGGCACCGTTGACGCCGCAGTCACCGGCGAGAGGCTCGATCTCGTCCAGCAGCTCTCGGCAGAGCACATGATTGTCGAGAGCGACGGCGGCTTCCGCGAGATGACCGATGAGCACCGATCTGAGGTACGAGCCTTCGTTGGCGAGCCCGCCCGCCTCCGTGACCATCGCGACTTCGCGGGCAGCCGATCTCAGGTCGCCCGCGCCGGCGTAGGCGCCTGAGGCGACGGCGTGGGCGAGTACCGGCGCGCCCGTCCACCACTCGACGGCGTCGTGTGCGAGGCGCAGGAGCTCGTCGCGGTCGCCGAGCACACGGGCCAGCGCCACCCGTTGGGACATGAGGACGTTGCCCGTGTCGGGTTCGTGGATCGCTGCACCGACGTCGGCGGCCTCCCGCATCAGATCCCCCGCGGAGTCGCTGTTGCCGTCGAGCAGGGCGAGCGCGGCGCGGCGTGTCAGCACCATGTACCGGTCCCGGGGCTCGGCCCGGGCCTCCAGCAAGCCGAACCAGCGGTCGAGCACCCGGCGGAAGCCGGCTGACCCGGACTCCAGCAGGCCGTTGGCTTGGAGGATGAGCCCCTCTGCAAGGCGGTCGGTGTCGCCGAGGCGGGTGCCTACTGCCGCAATCTCCTGGGCCAGCACGGCTCGCGGTGCGCCCGTGCCGGGCTCCCACAGCGCATCGTGTCGCGCGAGCAGGCAGGCGACCAGCGTCTCGTCGTCGTCGGCCCGCCGGCCGAGCTCGAGGGCCCGCTGGCTCAGCGGGCCTGCCCGAGCGCGCTCTTCGTCAACCGAGTGCTGAAGCTCCCGGGCCAGGGCCGCGGTGACCCGCGCCTCGCGGATGATGTCGACGCCGGTGACGGCGTCCAAAGCAGCGGCGAGCTGCGCGATGACGGCGTCCCGGGGTGCCGCGAACCTGGCCCCGAGTCGCTGAACGGCCAATGCGACGTCCGCCTGCGCCCCGGCATCGGGAGCAAGCCGCCCGGCGGTCCCGAGCAGGGCGCGGGCAGCGTCAGGATCGCCTGATCGAACCTGGCTGTCTGCCTCTGCCATCAGCAGCTGGATCAGGGTCTTCGCTTCGATCGGAATACCTGCGTTCGACGCGGCCAACCGGACCCGGCGGATGTGGGCGGCTGCTTCGTCGAACGCCGAGCGGCGCCTCTCGTCGGCAGCCGCTCGGCTCGCCCAGTGCACGGCCTTGCCGTAGCCGTCGACCGCGATGGCATGAGCGAAGTGCTCGGCCACCTCGCCGGGGCTTCCCGGCGCGCCGGTCGCGAGCCGCGCCTCGAGGGCCTCGCCGATCTGCAAGTGGAGTGACGTCCGTGCCGCAAGGCCGAGAGCGCCGTAGAGCGCCTCGCGAAACAGGTCGTGCGAGAACCGCACCTCCCCGGTCGGGGTGACGTGGAGGAGTCCGGCTCGGATCGCCGGATCCAGCCGGCTGGTGATCGTGCTGAGCGGGACGGCCGTCACCGAAGCGAGGACGTCGGGCAGGAGGTGGTTGCCGAGCACGCTCGCTGCGTCGAGGACGCGATGGGTCTCGGCAGGCATGAGGGCGAGCCGCCGCTCGACGACGCCGGTCACCGCGGTCGGCAGTGGTGACCCGCCACCGACATCGCTCAGCCGGGCCAGCTCGCGCACGAACAGGGGGTGTCCGCCCGTTCGAGCGTGCAGATCCCCAGCGACCTGCGAAGCCAGCTCCCCACCGCGGATCGACGCCACGAGCTTCTCGACGTCGTCGGGACCGAGCCCGTCGAGGTGGACGTGATCACAGCGAGCGACCATCTCGCCCAAGCGCAGGCGGATCCCGGCGGGAAGCTCGTCATGCCGATAGGCGCCGATCACCGTCAGCTGCGCCCTCGTCGGAGTCGCGATCACATGGCCGAGCAGCTCGAGCGACGACGGATCGGCCCACTGGAGGTCGTCGAGCACCAGCGCGACGGCGCGGCCGGCGGCGAGCGTCTCGAGCCAGCGGCGAGCCGCGTCGAGCAGCAGGACCCGCTCCCACCCCGGGTCGGCCGAGTCCGGGCCCGGGCCGAGGTCCCGCACCAGCACCGACAGCAGATCGCGGTCCCGACCGGCTGCGTCGGCCGCGGCGTCGACGCCGACCTCGCGCGTCAGGTCCTCGAACGCCTGGATCCAGGGCCAGAAACCGGGTGCGCCCTCACCGTGCCAGCAGGTTCCCCACGCCACGAGCGGAACGCTGCGGCAGCGGGTGAGGGCGGCACGGATCACCGACGTCTTCCCGATGCCGGCCGACCCGCTGACGAACACCGGCATGCGCACGCCCGACCCGGGAGCGTCCATGGCCGAGACGATCTGGTCCAGCTGCGCCTCACGGCCGAAGACGCGCTCTCGCGTCGGGTCGGCCATGGCCCTCCCTTGGGGCTGCGCACGGATCGCCAGAACCGATCTGGCGGATCCGGTCCGAATCTGGCGCCTAGGAGATGACACCACGTCGCTGGCGACAGGCCAACGGCACGATCATCGAGGAGACGAGCTCATGACCTTCGACCCAGCGCAGTACAAGACGACCACCCGCCAGCAGTGGCAGGGCTACGCCGCGGGATGGAACGCCTGGGGGCCGCTGCTAGAGACCTGGCTGGACGAGGCGACCGGCCGGATGCTCGACCTCGCCGGAGTCACCGCCGGGAGCTCGGTCATCGACATCGCCGCTGGCGCCGGGGGGCAGAGCATCGCCGCCGCCCACCGCGCCGGACCCACCGGACGGGTGCTGGCGACCGACCTGTCACCGGAGATCCTGCGCTACGCAACCAAGGCAGCAGCCGACGCCGGAGTGGACAACGTGTCGACACGCGAGCTCGACGGCGAGCACCTCCACGAGCTCGAGGCAGGCGCTTTCGACGCGGCGATCTCCCGGGTCGGCTTCATCTACTTCCCCGACCGGCACCGCGCCCTGACCGGCATCCACCGCGCACTCAGGGACGGCGGCCGCTTCGCCACCATCACCTACTCCACCGCTGCCACCAACCCGTTCTTCGCACTCCCCGTGTCGATCATCCGTCGACGCGCCGAGCTGCCCGCCCCCGCACCGGACCAGCCGGGACCGTTCAGCTTCGCCGACCCCGAGCTCGTCCACCGCGAGCTCACCGCGGCCGGTTTCCACGACATCGTCATCGAACTCATCGACGCGCCCGTTCGGCTTCCCTCGGCGGCGGAGTGCGCCCGCTTCGAGCGGGAGTCCTTCGGTGCCCTCCACCAGATGCTGTCCTCGTTGACCCCCGACGAGCAGTCCTCGGTGTGGGGCGAGATCGAACAGGCGCTCGCGCAGTTCGAGACCGACACGGGGTTCGTCGGCCCCTGCGAGCTCGTCGTCGCCGCAGCCGTGCGATGAGCGGCCGGCACCAGCTCCGGGTGGCGGCTGTCCAAGCCACACCGACGTACCTCGATCGCGCAGCGACCATCGAAGCCGCGGCCGCTCACGTGCGGACCGCCGGAGCCGACGGGTGCGACCTCGTGGTGTTCCCGGAGTCGTTCGTGCCCGGCTATCCCGACTGGGTGTGGCGACAGAAGCCGTGGAACGACACCGAGTGGTACCGACGGTTCGCCGATCAAGCCGTGCAGATCGACGGGCCGGAGCTCGACCCGGTCCGCGACGCCGCCCGTGACAGCGCGACCTGGGTCGCGCTCGGGATCACGGAACGAAGCGCGTCGGGAACGCTCTACAACGCCGTCGTCTACATCGACGACGAAGGTGCGATCGCCGGGCTGCACCGCAAGCTCGTCCCGACCGGAGCGGAACGGCTGGTGTGGGCGAACGGCCAAGGGCCGGTGCTGACCGTGGTCGACATCGGCGGCGTCAGGGTCGGGTCCCTCATCTGCTGGGAGAACTACATGCCCCTTGCCCGGGCCGCGCTCTACCAGAAGGGCATCGACGTGCTGCTCGCCCCGACCTGGGACAACAGCGACGAGTGGCTGTCGACGCTGAAGCACATCGCGAAGGAAGGACAGGTGTTCGTCATCGGTGTCACCGCCTACCTCCGCGGATGTGACGTACCCCGAGACCTTCCCGGCGTCGATGACCTCTACGGCGGCGCCGAGGACCTCATGTCGCGGGGGAACACGACCGTCGTCGCCCCCGGCGGCGAGATCCTCGAAGGCCCCCTCGTCGGCGAGGCGGGAACCGTCACCGCGACCCTCGACCTCGATCGGATCGCCATCGGGCGCCGAGCCTTCGACCCCACCGGCCACTACGCCCGGCCGGATGTCCTGGCGCTGACCATCACCCCCGAAGGGACACCAGCATGAGCGACTTCCCCGGCATCGGCCACGTCGCCGTGACCGTCACCGACCTGTCCGTGAGCCGACCGTGGTACCAGCGCCTCATCGGTGCCGCACCGGTCCTCGATGAGGCGACCGACGGCGGCTTCCATCACGCCGTCTTCCTCATCGAGGGCACGCTGCTCGGTCTGCACGAGCACCCCTGCACCGACCCGGACGACACGTTCAGCGAGCTCCGCACCGGGCTGGACCACATCGGCTTCGGCTGCCCCCACAGAGACAGCCTCCTCAGCTGGGAAGGGCGACTGGACGATCTCGGCATCACCCACGGCGGCATCGTCGACGCCCACTACGGCTCGGGCCTCGGCTTCCGAGACCCCGACGGCATCGCGCTCGAGCTCTTCGCCCCGCCGGCCTGACGCATCCCTGCCGTTAACCGCCGCCGCCCCGACGGCCCCGAGCAGTCGCCCCATCCGCACATCGGCATGAGAGATCGACGGACTCCATCCAGAAGGCCTCTCTGCTCAACGCCGGCCGCCGTGATCGCACCCGCCCCGGCGTGCTCGCCCAGCGAGCGAACGCCACGATCCCGCGCGCTGCTGGGAGCAGGATTGCGACCCGCAGCATGACCGGGCGTCCCATGTGCGCCGTGGGATAACGCCCGAGCGCTGAAGCTGC
>JBBSUR010000049.1:0-14275 GCA_038234255.1 Mycobacteriales bacterium
CCCGGGCGCGGCGGGCAGGGCAGACTCAGCGGCTTCGGCAGCCGGCCGCTGCACCCGCTGCAGGTCGTCCGCGCCGTCGTGCTTGCCAAGGCGTCCAGTGTGACCGGAGCGGTGTTGCTGGGCGGCTACGGCGGTCTGCTGGCCTGGACGCTGCCGCGGCGCGACACCCTGGCCCTCGCCGGGCGCGATGCCACCGTCGCCGGTCTGTCGGTGCTCGCCGGCGCCGGGCTGGTGGTCGCGGCGCTGCTGCTCGAGCGCGCCTGCCGTACGCCGAAGGAACGCCGCTAGGGTGCTGGCGTGACCGACCTCGACACCCTGTCCACCGAAGAGTTGCGCACCCGGGCGTTCGCCAAGGCCGAGCAGGACAAGGATCGCGGCTTCTTCTGGGAACTGGCGAAGCACATGCGTGGGTCGCAGGCCATCGCCGCGGAGGACGGCTCCTCCGGCGGCATCACCGGCTCGATCACCGAGGCGGTGCACGTCGTGCGCGAGCTCATGGGCAAGGTGCCACTGGGCGAGGACGAGCCGCTGCTGCGGGCTCGGTTCCTGGACTACCTGCGCGAGTAGGCGGTCGCCCTTCCGCGCCGCAGCAACCTACTTGTCGATGTCGCCGATCACGAAGAAGAACGAGCACAGCACCGTCACCAGGTCCGCGACCCGCAAACCGACCAGCGCCCCGGACAGCGCCGAGACGTTGTTGAACGACGCCGTCCGCATCGCCAGCCGCCACGGCACTCGGTCGCCGCGCGACACCAGGTAGTAGCCCGAGCTGCCCAGCGGCCCCTCGGTGCAGGCGTACGTGGTGCCCTCGGGCGCGCGCACCGTCTTGGGTAGGCGCAGGTTCACCGGGCCGGGCGGCAGGCGCTGCAGGCAGGCCTCGGCGAGATCGAGCGAGACCGCCAGCTGGTCGACCACGCAGGAGAACCGGGCATGGGCGTCGCCGGCGGTGCGGGTGACGACCGGGACGTCCAGCGACCCGTACGCCAGATAGGGCTCGTCCCGCCGCAGGTCCAGGTCGACACCGGACGCGCGGGCGACCGGACCGGAGACGCCGTGCGACAGCACCGAAGCGGCGTTCAGCAGGCCGATCCCGCGGGTGCGGGCCGCGAAGCCCTCGTCCTCGTGGACGACAGCGGCCAGGTCGGCGGCGACCGGGCGGAGCGCCTCCAGCGCGGTCCGCAGCCGGTCGGTCCAGCCGCGGGGCACGTCCTGCTCGAGCCCGCCGACCCGGTTGAACATGTAGTGCATCCGCCCGCCGGTCGCCTCCTCCATCACGGTCTGAAGTGCCTCACGCTCGGCGAAGCCCAGCAGCACCGGGGTTTCCGACAGGGATGCGCCGAGGAAGAGCAGATGGTTGAGGATCCGGTTGACCTCGGCGAGCAGGGTGCGCAGCCATACGGCGCGGTCGGGTACGGACATGCCGAGCATCCGCTCGACCGCCAGCACGATCCCGAGCTCGTTGCTGAACGCCGACAGCCAGTCGTGGCGGTTGGCGAGCATCACCAGCTGGCGGTAGTCGCGTACCTCGAAAAGCTTCTCGGCCCCGCGGTGCACGAAGCCGACCTCGGGCTCGGCCGTGACGATCCGGTCGCCGTCCAGGGTGAGGGCGAGCTGCAGGACCCCGTGGCTCGACGGGTGGTGTGGCCCGAGCGCCAGCACCGCATCGGCGCTGGCGTGCGCGGCGGCGCCGATGCCCACGACCAGCCCGCCCGGGTTCTCACCGCGCGACGCCATGTGCGCAGCCTAGGCAGGCAGCGGGTCCACCACCCCGACCGGGCACACCAGCCAGCCGAAGCTGCCGAGACCGCGCGGGTCGAGTAGCTCTGCGGCCTGCGACGCTTCCTGCAGCCGGGTGAGGTAACGGCGTGGAGCGCTGAGGGCAAGCTCCCGTGGCGGCGGGGTGTCGTCGATCCCTAGTGACAGCAGGGCTTCTCGCTGCCGGATCACCCGTCCACCGGTGGCGGCGGCACACGAGTCGAGTGCGACATGAGCGGTCAGGTCGCAGCTCCCGTCCGGCAGCGGCCGCACCTGACGCCCGTCCCGGTAGCCGGTCAGCGTCGGCCGGCGGTCGCCGAACTGCGTGCGGTCGCCCAGTGTGATGCCCCCCAGCACATGTCCGTAGTCGACCGCCGCCGCGAGCCCGCGTCGGAGCTGGCCGACCGCGCCGGCCCACGCCCGGTCGCGGCTGAGCCCGACCTCCACGCGGCGCCCCTGCGGCCACCACCGACTTGCCCAGTCGAGGTCTGGCGGGGCAGCTGGACCGCCGAGCCGCTCGGCGCCGGCCGCGTCGACCTCCACCACCCGGCCGTCGAACAGCACGGACAGGGGCACGTCGTCGAGCCACTCGTTCGCGATCAGCAGCCCTGCACAGGAGGGGATCGTGGCCGACCAGGCCAGCCCCCCGGGCGCGGGTGCCAGGTCGACCCCGGTCAGCCGCCAGCGGGCCGGCACGTCGCCCAGCCCCGACAACAGCTCTCCGCACCCGGCGCCCACGTCGACCACGTCGAACGGGTCCGGCCGCCCGAGGGCGTCGTCGACCAGGCCGGCGAGCCGGCGTACCGCGGTGGCGAAGACCGGCGAGGCGGTCACGGACGTACGGAAGTGCTGCGCGGGAGAGTGCCGCAGGAAGAAGCCGTCCTCGCCGTAGAGGGCGTCCTGCATGGCGACCGCCCAGGGCCGGAAGCCGGAGTCAGCGGAGTTCACCGGCTGAGCATCCCGCGCGGATCCCAGCCCCCCCGGGGGCGCGGGTACGGGGTGATCCCGGCCACCCGGGATGAATCCGCCGGGCGCAGTCGTTAGGCTGAGCGGCACACCGTCCGGTACCCCTTCCGAGGACTGGAACGACACATGACCGCTGCAGCCAGCCCTGCCAGCACTGCCGCCCGCCCCGCCCGGCTCGCCGTGGGCGTGGTCGGCGCCGGCCGGGTCGGGGCGGTGCTCGGCGCGGCGCTGGCCCGGGCCGGCCACGAGCTCGTTTCGGTGTCCGCAGTCTCGCCGGCCTCGTGCGACCGGGCGGCCCTTCTGCTGCCCGGCGTCCCCGTTGTCGCCGTGGAGGAGGTGCTGCGCCGCGCCGACCTGGTCCTGCTGACCGTCCCCGACGATGCCCTGCCCGAGTTGGTCAGCGGCCTCGCGGCCACCGGCGCGATCCGCCGCGGCATCTTGCTCGCGCATACCAGCGGCCGGCACGGGTTGGCCGTGCTCGAGCCGGCGGTACGCAAGGGCGCGCTGCCGCTCGCGCTGCACCCCGTACTCCCGTTCGCCGGCACCGCCGTCGACCTGGAACGGCTGACCGGCGCATCGTTCGGGGTGACCACCGAGGATCCGCTGCGGCCGATCGCGGAGGCCCTCGTGGTGGAGATGGGCGGTGAGCCGGTCTGGCTGACTGAGCGGCAGCGACCGGTCTGGCACGCCGCGCTCGCGCACGCGGCGAACCACCTGACCACTCTGGTCGCGAGCGCCGCGGACCTGCTGCGCTCGGTCGGGGTCGAGCAGCCGGGGCAGGTGCTGGGCCCGCTGCTGGGCGCCGCGCTCGACGGGGCGCTCCGCAGCGGGGACGCGGCCCTCACCGGCCCGGTCGTCCGCGGCGACGCCGGGACGGTGCGCGCCCATCTCGACGCGCTGGCACAGGCGGCGCCGCAGGTGCTCCCCTCCTACCTCGCCCTGGCCCGGCTGACCGCCGACCGGGCGCTCGCGTCCCGGCAGTTGGAGCCGGACCGGGCTGCTGCCCTGCTCGAGGTGCTGGCCGCGCCGACCGGGAGCGTGCCGCGATGATCGTGGTGAGCAAGCGGGCCGACCTGGCTGCGGTCCGGCCGGCGATGACCGGCCGGGTCGCCGTCGTCATGACCATGGGCGCGCTGCACGACGGTCACGCCGCGCTGATCCGCGCGGCCCGGCGCACCGCCGACTCGGTCCTGGTCACCGTCTTCGTGAACCCGTTGCAGTTCGGGGCGGACGAGGACCTCGACCGCTACCCGCGCACGCTCGACGCCGACCTGGCGCGGTGCATGCGCGAGGGAGCCGACGTGGTTTTCACGCCGGACCTCGAAACCGTCTATCCCGCAGGCGATCCGGTGGTCCGGGTGAGCGCCGGCCAACTCGGCGAGGTGCTCGAGGGCGCCACCCGGCCCGGTCATCTCGACGGGGTGCTGACCGTGGTGCTCAAGCTGATGCACCTGACCCGCCCCGACGTCGCGCTGTTCGGCCAGAAGGACGCGCAGCAGCTCGCCGCGATCCGCCGGATGGTGCGCGACCTGGACCTGCCGGTCGACATCGTGTCGGTCCCGACCGTGCGCGAGAGCGACGGACTGGCGCTGTCCAGCCGCAACCGCTTCCTGTCCGACGAGCAGCGCACCGCCGCCCTCGCGTTGCACCGGGCGCTGGCCACCCGCAACCTCGCCGCCGGCCGGGCCGTGCTCGCGGCGCAGCCGGGCGTCGACGTCGACTACCTGGAGCGGGTCGACGGCGCCACCTTCCACCTCGACCCCGACGGCGACCTGCTGGTCGTCGCGGCGAGGGTCGGATCGGTGCGCCTGATCGACAACCTGCAGCTGATCCCCGAAGGGCGGGATGCGCCATGATCCGCACCATGCTGAAGAGCAAGATCCATCGTGCGACGGTCACCTCCGCCGACCTGCACTACGTCGGCAGCGTCACGATCGACGAGGACCTCATGGACGCCGCCGACCTGCTCGCCGGTGAACAGGTCGCGATCGTCGACGTCACCAACGGGGCGCGGCTCGAGACGTACGTCATCGCCGGTGTCCGCGGTAGCGGCGTCGTCGGGATCAACGGGGCGGCCGCCCGCCTGGTGCACTCCGGCGACCTCGTCATCCTGATCGCGTACGCGCAGCTGGACGACGCCGAAGCGCGCCGCTACGCACCGCACGTCGTGTTCGTCGATGCCGACAACCGGATCGTCGGCACCGGGCACGACCCCGCAGAGGCGCTGCCGGGCAGTGGTCTGCGCAGCGGCGACCGCCTTCCGACGCCGGTCGGGTGAACCTGTCCGGGACCGCGACGCGACTGCTCGCCCCTGAGCCGGGCTGGACCATCGGCGCCGACGTCGTCGTCGTCGGGTCGGGGGTGGCCGGGCTGACGGCGGCCCTGCACGCCGCCGCCGCCGTGCACGCCGATGCCGGCACCGTCCTGCTGGTCACCAAGGAGCTGGTCGACGACGGCTCGACGCGATGGGCCCAGGGCGGTGTCGCCGCCGCACTCGCGCCCGACGACAGTCCGGAGCAGCACCTGCGCGACACTGTCGTGGCGGGCGTCGGGCTGTGTGACCTCGACGCCGTACGGGTGCTGTGCACCGAAGGACCGGTACGCCTGCGCGAGCTGGTCGAGCTCGGGGCCGCCTTCGACCGGGACCCCTCCGGGGAGCTCTCGCTCACCCGCGAAGGCGGTCACTCGCGCAACCGGATCGTGCATGCGGGCGGCGACGCGACCGGTGCGGAGGTGCAGCGCGCCCTGGTCGCGGCGGTCCGCCGGAACCCGGCCATCCGGCTGGTCGAGCACGCGCTGGTGCTCGACCTGCTGCTCACCGCTGACGGCGGCGCGGCCGGCCTCACCCTGCACGTACTCGGCGAGGGCACCCAGGACGGCGTCGGCGCCGTCCATGCCCGGGCGGTGGTGCTCGCGACCGGCGGGATGGGGCAGGTCTACTCCAGCACCACCAACCCGCCGGTTTCCACCGGGGACGGGGTCGCTCTCGCCCTGCGCGCCGGCGCGCAGATCAGCGACCTGGAGTTCGTGCAGTTCCATCCCACCGCACTGTTCCTCGGATCGGACTCGACCGGGCAGCAGCCGCTCGTCTCGGAGGCGATGCGGGGCGAGGGGGCGTTCTTGGTGGACGCCTCCGGTCGCCGCGTCATCACCGCCGCGGAACACCCGCTCGCCGACCTCGCGCCGCGCGACGTCGTGGGCAAGGCGATCCACCGCCGGATGCTCGAGCGGGGCCAGGACCACGTCCTGCTCGACGCCCGGCACCTCGGCGCGGATCTGCTGCGCGCACGTTTTCCCACCATCGTCGACCGCTGCCGCGACGCCGGCATCGACCCGGTGGTCGAGCCGATCCCGGTGGCCCCCGCCGCGCACTACGCCAGCGGTGGCGTGCTGACGGACCTGGCCGGGCGTACGTCGGTGCCCGGGCTCTACGCCTGCGGCGAGGTCGCCTGCACCGGGGTCAACGGGGCGAACCGCCTGGCCTCCAACAGCCTGCTGGAGGGACTGGTGTTCGCGGCCCGCATCGGCGCCGACCTCGGGCGCTCGCTGCCCCCGCTCGGCGAGCCACTGGCCTTCGACGGGCCGAAGGTGCTGCTCGACCAGTCGATCCGCGCGGACCTGGGCGCGGCCATGACCCGGGGGGCCGGCGTGCTGCGCAGCGCGCAGTCGCTCTCGGTCGCCGCGGACCGGCTCGGTGCGCTGGCGGACCGAGCGAGTACCGCCTCGGGTCCGGCGGCCTGGGAGGTGACCGACCTGCACGCCGTCGCGACCGCGCTGGTGACCGCCGCGGCCCGGCGCGAGGAGACCCGCGGGGTGCACTGGCGCGAGGACTTCCCCGAAACCTCGCCGGACTGGCGGGGCCACCTGGTGACGACCTCGTCCGGGACCACGTACGTGCCGCTGGACCTCCGGTGAGCCTGAGCGGCGCGACCCGCGAGCGGCTGGACCTAGCGGGGCTCGACGGCGCGTACGTCCTGGACCTGGTGACCCGAGCGGTCGCCGAGGACCTCGACGGCGGCGTCGACGTCACCAGTGTCGCGACCGTGCCGGCGGCGCTGCGTGGCGTGGCGGCATTCGTCTCGCGTACGGCCGGAACCGTCGCGGGCGTCGGGGTCGCGATGGCGGTGCTCGACGTCGTCGTGCCCGGGGGGCATTGCCGCGTCCTGAGCGACGACGGTGCAGCAGTGACCCCCGGCGTCGCGGTGCTGGAGGCCGAAGGCTCGGTCCGTGGGCTGCTGACCGCCGAGCGGACGGCGCTCAACCTGCTGTGCCACCTGTCCGGCATCGCGACGCTGACCCGTCGCTGGGTCGAGGTGGTCGACGGCACTGGCGCGTACATCCGGGACACCCGCAAGACCACCCCCGGGCTGCGGGCGCTGGAGAAGTACGCGGTGCGCTGCGGCGGCGGCGTCAACCACCGGATGTCACTGTCGGACGCGGCGCTGGTGAAGGACAACCACGTCGTCGCGGCCGGGGGAGTGCGCGCGGCGTTCGATGCCGTACGCGGTGAGTTTCCCTCGCTGGCAGTGGAAGTCGAGTGCGACACGGTCACGCAGGTGGCCGAGGCGCTCGACGCGGGAGCCGATCTCGTACTGCTCGACAACATGACGCTGCCCGCGCTCGCCGAGTCCGTCGCGCTGTGCCGCGCACGCGGCGTGCGCACCGAGGCCTCCGGTGGCCTGACGCTCGCCACCGCGCGCGAGGTGGCCCAGACCGGGGTCACCTACCTGGCGGTCGGGGCGCTCACCCACTCCGCACCCGTACTCGACCTGGGAATGGACCTCACATGCTGCTGACCGTCGACGTCGGCAACACCCAGACCGTGCTGGGGTTGTTCGATGGAGACAGGCTCTTCGAGAGCTACCGGATCAAGACCGACCAACGGGTGACCGCGGACGAGCTCGCGCTGATGTTCCGCGGGCTGCTGTCGGACCATCCCGCGCCGGACGGGGTCGCCGTCTGCTCGACCGTTCCGGCGGTGCTCGACCAGTTGACCGCGATGTTCGACCGCTACTTCGCCGACGTCCCGACCATCGTGGTCGGTCCAGGGGTGAAGACCGGGGTGCCGATCCTCACCGACAACCCGCGCGAGGTCGGACCCGACCGGATCGTCAACACCCTGGCGGCGCACACGCTGTACGGCGGGCCGGCCGTCGTCGTCGACTTCGGCACCTCCACCAACTTCGACGTGGTGTCGGCGCGCGGTGAGTTCCTCGGCGGGGCGCTGGCGCCGGGCATCGAGATCAGCGTCGACGCGCTCGCGGCCCGGGCCGCCCGGCTGTTCAAGGTCGAGCTGGTCGAGCCGCGCTCGGTGATCGGCAAGACCACCAGCGAGGCGCTGCAGTCCGGGCTGCTCTACGGCTTCGCCGGACAGGTGGACGGCATGGTGCACCGCATCTCCGACGAGCTCGGCGCGCGGCCGGTCGTCCTGGCGACCGGGGGCCTGTCCCACCTGATGTTCCAGGTCTGCCAGACCCTCGACCACCACGAACCGGACCTGACGCTGCACGGGCTGCGGCTGGTGTACGAGCGGAACGCGTGAGGTCGCGGTCGGCGGTGCCGGCTTGCCGATCTACCGCATCTGGCGGTCAACCCGCCGTACACAGCCACCAGGTGCGGAAGATCAGCGTCGCAGCATCTCGGCTGGGCCGAAGCCGCGGACCGTTCCCACCTGAACCTCGGGCTGTACGCCGCCGCGTCCCCAAAGCAGCAGCCCGGGTTGCGGGACCGGCTGGGGGGCGAGGCGGACCTTGCCTGCCAGGTCCTCCACCGCCGAGGACCCCAACGGCTGACGCTGCCACCGTGCCTCACCGCCAAAGACCGTGCGGTGCTCCTGCATACCGAGGACATCGATCTGGCATGGTGCGCCGCTGACCGTCCACCACTCGTCGACCTGCGCGCCGGCGGGCAGCTCGCCGATGGACACCAGGTGGGCGGCGTGCTCCCGCGCGGCCTGCTCGAACGTCCATCCGAGTTGAACCTGCCATTCGCCGGCGGTGTGGCCCAGGACGGCCCGGCCCTGGCCGGCCTCGATCCGCTGCACGCCGTTGGACAGGCAGCGAAACCAGAACCGCAGGTACGCATCGTCGACCCGATACTCCGGCCGCGCCTTCAGCGGCGCGCCGAGTGGGGTGGCCGCCCGCACGAAACGCGCACGCAGAAGTGCCTCCAGCGGGCGCTCGATGCGCGCGCCCACCTCGTTCAGGATCTCGCCTCGGCGGGCCCGACCTTGCCCGACCGCGATGAGCACTCGACGGTGCCCTTCCGGCAGTGTGGCCAGCAGCAGGTCGGCGTCCTCCACCAGAAGGCCACCCGGCGAGCCGGCGAGCCGGAGCAGGTTGTCCTCGGTCCCTTGGTCGAAGTCCCAGGCATCCAGGTGCAGGGGGTAGCCGCCGCAGGCCGCGTAGGCCTCGAGCAGCGGGGCGGGGTCCGGCTGTCCGCAGAACTGGCTGGCCTCAGCCGCGGTGAACGGCCGCAGGCGCAGTACGTCGGTGGGCCGGCCGTACAGCGGCCCGCTGTGGTCGAGCGCGTCGTCCATAAGCCCGACTGCGGAGCCGGTCAGCACCAGGACCAGCTCCGGCTGGTCAGCGGCGACGACGAGCCGGTCCCACACGGCCTTGACCATGCTGGTGAACCCGGGCGTCGACGACATCAGGTAGGTCGCCTCGTCGAGGACCACGACGAGGGACCGGCGTCGGGCGACGTACGCGCACGCGGCGAGCGCCTGCTCCCAGGTCTGCGCGGTGCCGGTCGGGGGAGCATCCGGACCGAGCGCGGCGGTGAGGGCGTCGGCAAAACGGCGCAGCTGGTCCGGGGCGCCGGCCTGGGTCGCTTCGAAGTAGACCGGGGTGAAGCCGTCCGGCAGCTCTGCGAGCAGGTGGTGCAGCAGGAAGGTCTTGCCGACCCGGCGCGGGCCGGCGACGACGAGGAGCTGAGCCTGGCCGTGGCCGGCCTGAGTCACGGCGTCGCGCAGGCGCGACAGGTCGGCCTGGCGACCGCGGAGGGGGCGGAGACGCATCCGCCAAACTTACACGCGGCGCGTATACGCAGGACGCGGTCACGCGTCCTGCGCCTTGAACTATCCTCGCGACTCCGTCACCGGATCGTGCTTGTCTCGCTCGGTAGCCTCGTCGTTCCGCTGGCCCGGAGTCGAGCAGGACTGCCCTCGCACGTCGAGATCGAGGCTGGGGAGTCCGGCGTGCACGAGACCAGCTACGCCAAGTGCGAGGATGTGAAGTCGGTGTCTCAGGAGCGACTGGTGCACCGGATCGGGCGGGCGCCCGGCATCGTGCTGCACCGGGTCACCGCAGTGATCAAACTGCTGATCGACGGCTGAGGGCGGGCGCCCCCATCCGCCCAAACTAGGCTGCTCCGGTGCCCGAGTCCCCGCCCGATCCGCCCGATCCGCCGGGAGCCGACCTCCCCGAGCAGGTACGCGTCCGCCGCGAGAAGTACGACCGCCTGCGCGCCAACAGCACCCCGCCGTACGCGCTCGGCGCCCCGCGCACGACGACCCTGGCCGAGCTGCGCAGCACCCACGCCGACTTGGCGATCGACACCGCGTCCGGCACGACCGTCAGCGTCACCGGCCGGGTCATGCTGTCGCGCACCGGCGGCAAGCTCTGCTTCGCCACGCTGCAGGAGGGTGCCGGCCCCGACACCGCACAGTTGCAGGTCATGGTCAGCCTGAACGGCGTGGGCGCCGACCGCCTCGCCGACTGGAAGGCCGACGTCGACCTCGGCGACCACGTCGGCGTCACCGGTGAGGTGATCAGCAGCCGGCGCGGCGAGCTGAGCGTCCTGGCGAGCGACTGGCGCCTCACCAGCAAGGCGTTGCGCCCACTGCCCGACAAGCACTCCGGGCTGACCGATCCGGAGTTGCGGATCCGCCAGCGCTACCTCGACCTGATCGTCAACCCGGGCAGCCGCCGCATGGTGCACGACCGGGCCACGGTCGTGCGGGCGGTCCGCGACGTCCTGCATGCGCAGCACTTCGTCGAGGTCGAAACCCCCGTCCTGCAGACGATGCACGGCGGCGCCGCGGCCCGGCCGTTCGCCACCCACCTCAACGCGCTCGATCTCGACATGACGCTGCGGATCGCGCTGGAGCTCTACCTCAAGCGGCTGGTCGTCGGCGGCATCGACCGGGTCTTCGAGATCGGCCGGATCTTCCGCAACGAGGGCGTCGACTCGACCCACTCGCCGGAGTTCACGATGCTGGAGTTTTATCAGGCGTACGGCGACTACGACACCGTCGCCGACCTCACCCGCGAACTGGTGCTGACCGCCGCCCGCGCGATCGGGCGTACGACGGTGCCGGACGGCCACGGCGGCGAGGTCGACCTGGAGCAGCCGTGGCGCAGCGCCACGCTGCACGGGCTCGTCTCGGAAGCAGTGGGCGAGCCGGTCGACCCCGGCACGGCGCTCGACCGCGTCATCGCGCTGGCCGCGCGCCACGACGTCGCGCTGCAGGACGGCTGGGACGCCGGCGAGGTGGTGCTCGAGTTGTACGAGAAGCTCGTCGAGCACACCCTGCTGCAGCCGACCTTCGTGCGGGACTACCCGGTGAGCGCCCGGCCGCTGGCCCGCGACCACCGCGACGACCCGCGACTGGCCGAGGCCTGGGACCTGGTGGTCGCCGGGACCGAGCTGGCCACCGGCTACTCCGAGCTGGTGGACCCGGTCGAGCAGCGCCGGCGCCTGACCGAGCAGAGCGCCAAGGCGGCAGGGGGCGACCCGGAGGCGATGCAGCTCGACGAGGACTTCCTGCGCGCGCTGGAACACGGCATGCCGCCCACCGGGGGGCAGGGCATGGGCATCGACCGGTTGGTCATGCTGCTCACCGGATCACCGATCCGCGAGACGATTCTGTTTCCGGTCGTCCGGCCGGAGGCGGGCAGTGCGGCGAGCCGGCCACGGCAGGAGTAGCGACAGCAACTCCCGCCAAGTCCCGGCGTCGTTCGCGTCAAAACCCTTTTCCCGCTGTCCCAAAAGGTCCCGGTTTGCCGTGTTCGCGGTCCCGCACGCAAGGCTAAAGTCAACAAGAACCGCATCATCGGCAATCATTTGTCATCCGGTCAATTTGATGCTTTCCTGTACGCATCATCCACGAACCGACGTTGGCAGCGGTTGTCCGGAAAGAAGGAATCAATGGCGCAGAGGGTTCAAGTCCTGCTGGTGTGTGACCTGCACGAGGACGACGTGGAGGGCACCGAGACGGTCGCTCTCGGTCTTGACGGTTCGGCGTACGAGATAGACGTCTGCGACGAGCATGCCGCACAGTTGCGGGACGCCTTTGCTCCGTACGTCGGTGCGGCGCGTCGGGCGGGGCGCGGCTCCGCCGGCCCCCCGACCCGTCGTTCCTCGCGGAGCAGCTCTCGGCCCGCCGCAGCGGGCAGCGACCGCGAGCGGGTGCAGGCGATCCGCGAGTGGGCGCGCAGCCAGGGATACACGGTTAGCGACCGTGGTCGCCTGTCGGCAGACGTGCTCGCAGCTTATGAGGCGGCGCAGTAGAGCCAATCGCAACCGGCCGACGGCCGAGGCGGAGGCGGCCCTTGTCTGCCTGCCGTCAGAAGGCTTTGTCGGCCTGCCGCCAGACCGCCAGAAATAGTGACGGTGTCGCTGGTGACGGGGTGGTTGGTCTGAATAGACATCGCGACATTCCGCCCGAGCCGAGGAGCGCCGAGCCGGTCGGGAGCGCCGTGTTAGCCTCCGATCAGCACGAGAACTAGACGGCCCATGACCTCGGCCTCGGGGCCGCTGATGGCAGGCGACCTCGGGAAAGGGCAATACGCCGACGATCGGGTGCCGCAGGGTGCCTGCCTCCTATGGCACGCCAGGAAAGGCAGCCCATGGATGCTTCTTCCCGCCTGCTCGGCGCCCTGCTGGTGGCCGTGCTCTGGAGCGCGACCGTCGCCGGCGCCGGTCCAGCCGGCGCCGCCGAGGCCCCCGTCGGTCTGGGGACGGCGACCAGCTTCGCCGTACTCGCCGGCTCCACGGTGACCAACACCGGGCCGACCGTGGTCAGCGGTGACCTCGGGGTCAGTCCGGGGACGGCCGTGACGGGCTTCCCGCCGGGAACGGTCACGAACGGAACGATCCACGCCGCTGACGCCGTCGCGGCGCAGGCGCAGGCCGACGTCACCACCGCCTACAACGACGCGGCGGGGCGGGCGCCGACGGCCCAGGTGACGGCTGATCTCGGGGGGCAGAACCTCGTCCCAGGCGTCTACGCCGGGCCGACTCTCGCGCTGACCGGCACGCTCACGCTCGACGCACAAGGCAATCCCGACGCGGTCTTCATCTTCCAGGCGGGCAGCACGCTGATCACCGCGTCGGGCAGCGCCGTCAGGACCGTCAACGGCGCCAACCCGTGCAACGTGTTCTGGAAGGTCGGCAGCTCGGCGACGCTGGGGACCAGCTCGGTGTTCGCCGGCACCGTGCTCGCTCTCACCTCCGTGACGGCCAACACCAACGCGGTGATCGCTGGCCGGCTGCTGGCGCGCAACGCCGCCGTGACTTTGGACTCCAACACCGTCACCCGCCCGTCCTGTGCCGCCGCCGCCGGACCGGTCAGCCCGACCCCGACGGTCACCCCGACCCCGACGGTCACCCCGACCCCGACGGTCACCCCGACCCCGACGGTCACCCCGACCCCGACCCCGAGGCCCAGCTCCAGCGCCACCCCGAGCCCCGCGACCACCCCGGATCTGGCGGCGTCCCCCGGCTCGACGCCCGGCCCGACGGCGCCGAACGCCGGTGCCGGCGGCGCAGGGAGTGGAGGTTCGACCCCGACCCCGCTCGCGACCCCGACCCCGCTCGCGGGTGTCACGGGCGGGGACAGCTCCGGCCGGACCTCGCGACCGGGCCCCGGCCTGCCCGTCACCGGAGGTTCGGTCAGCAGCGCCGGGACGACCGGCCTGCTGGCGGTCCTGCTCGGCGCCGGGCTGCTTCTCGCGGCGCGCCGTCCGCTTGCAGGCGCACACCTGCGTCGCGCGCCCTTCACCCGTGTCGCGCGACTGCACGGTCGGCACGAACGCCGCTCCTAGCCGCGCACCCGCACCACCCGCACCCCCGGACATTCCGGGCTCTCCTGTTGCTTCCGTGGGTAGTCATGTGCTCCGCGCTGTCGAGGAGATGGTGGCCGAGGATGCTTGTGCCGCGCCCCCGTACCTGTGACCCGGCTTGAGGAGTTCAGGAGCCTGCGCGTGTCGCGGTCCGGTGGGCAAGCGACGCGCGGGTGTGTTGCCAGACAGCGCAACATCTGCCGGTTGTTGCTCTCTGTGGCAACCACGACCCGGTCACCGATGCCGACCCAGCGCCGACACGCCGGATCCGGCGGCCAGGCAACCAGAGAGCCACATTCCGGGCAGTTTCCGCTTCTGGCGTAGCCCGGCCGGGAACGGGCAGTGCAGACCTGCGGTTGAACCCCGTGCAGGACCCGGCCGGCACCGTCGGCGGGCATCCCGTCCGAGCCGTGCCATGGTGAGCCGTTCTCACCCGACGGAGCGGCCCGAGCGGGGCTAGTGTGCGAAGGACGACGGGAACGACGTCC
>JBBSUR010000050.1:0-14202 GCA_038234255.1 Mycobacteriales bacterium
AGCGGCACGTCGATGGCCACGCCGCACGTCACCGGTGCGGCGGCGCTGTACGCCGCTGCCAACCCCGGCTCATCGGCAGCCAAGATCAAGGCCGCAATCTTGGACAGCGCGGTGCTGACGCCCTCCCTCACCGGCATGACCTTCACCGGCGGACGCCTCGACGCCAACGGCGCGCTCGCGAAGTAGCCAGCCTCACCCCCGCCGCTGAAGCCGCAGCTCGACCCAGACCCGCTTGCCGCTCGGCAACGACTCGGCGCCCCACCGCTCCGACATCAGCTCGACTATGAACAGGCCACGACCGGACTCCTGCTGCCAGTGCGGCTCCTGCGGCTCATCGGGAAGCCGGCCGGAGTCGTCGTCGACCTCGATGCGCAGCAGGTCCCCTCGCAGCGTCGCGCGCACATCGACGCTCCCCCGGCCGGCGTGTCGCGCGCAGTTCGCCACCAGCTCGGTCACCAGCAGCTGCGCCACATCGATCTCGAAGCCGGACGGACCGAGCAACTCGCCGACCGCCAGCCGGGCCGTGCGCGCCGACGTCGCCACCGTCGGCAGCCGCAACTCGAGGTCCGGGGTCGGCTGCAACAGCAGGGCGAGCACGGCAGTGTCGTCGTCGTGGTCGCCGTCCCGACCGAGCGCCCGCAGCACGCGGTCGCAGGCCTCGCCGGCGGAGGCCACCGGCGCGTCGAGCGCCGCCACCAGCCGGTCCAGCCCGTCGCTGATCGGGGCGTCGCGGCACTCGACGAGCCCGTCGGTGTAGAGCAGCACCAGCGCACCGGGCTCCAGCTCGTACGTCTGCTCGACGAACTGCGCGCCGCCCACCCCGAGCGGCAGTCCGGGATCCAGCTCGAGCAGCCGCGCGGGGACGCCGGGTGAGACGACCACCGGCGGCAGGTGCCCGGCCGCGGCCAGGCACAACAGCCGGGACCGCACGTCCAGCCGGGCGACCACGCAGGTGGTGAAGTGCAGGTCCTCGAAGCCGAGCACGATGTGGTCCAGCCGGGTCAGGACCGCCGCGGGACTGTGGCCTTCCAGCGCGTACGCCCGCACCGTCGCCCGGAGTTGGCCCATGACGGCGGCGGCGCGCACCCCACGGCCCACCACGTCCCCCACGACGAGCACCAGCGAGTCGTCGACCTCGATCAGGTCGTACCAGTCGCCGCCGACCTGGGTGCCGCGCGCCGCGGGCAGGTAGCGCGCGGCGGCCCGGAACAGCGGCCCCGTCGGCAGCTTGCGCGGCAGCAGGCTGCGCTGGAGCGTGACCGCGACGTCACGCTCGAAGGCGTAACGGTTGGCGTTGTCGAGCGCGAGGGCTGCCCGTCGGGCGAGGTCGAGCGCGTGCTCCACATCGCCCTCCTCGTACCTCTCGTCGCGCGACAGCGTCAGCACGCCCAGGGTGCGGCCACGGGCAGTCAGCGGCACACAGATGTTGCTCCCGGCCAGCGCCTGTCCCAGCCGGGCGGCCTGCCCCTCGGTGCGCGTCACCGCCCGCAGCATCTCGGTCGTGATCTCCGGCAGCAGCTGTGGCTGGCCGGTGGCCAGAACTGCCGCCGGCCCGTACGGCACGTGCTGCAGCACCGGCGCAGCACCGAAGAAGGTGCGCACTCGGGCCAGCCGGTCGACGTCGGCCGCATGACACGACTGCAGCTGCAGCTCCCCCGCGGTGTCGACCAGGTGCAGCAGGCAGACCTCGGCCAGCCGCGGTACGACCAACCGGACCAACGCCGCTGCGATGCCTTGCGGTTCGAAGCTCTCGGCGAACACCGCGGAGGCGTGGGACAGCACCCGTTGGAGTTCGGCCGCCTGCTGCGCCTGCTGACGAGCCGAACGCTCCCCCGCGAAGGCCTCCAGCCGCTCGATGGTCGAGCTGGCCATCTGCGCCAGCTGCACCAGGATCGCCTCGTCCTCGGCCGAGAACGGCGTGCCGTCCCGCTTGTCGCTGACCTGGACGAGTCCGAGGCTGACGCCGTCCCGACCGAGCAGCGGCGCGGCGAGGTAGTCCGGTAGGGGTGGGTGGCCCGGAGCGTCGCGCAGACCGCGGTAGTCAGGGTGCTCGCGCAGCTGCTCGCCGGTCAGCCGCAGCGGACGGCTCTCCCGCAGCACCGCTTCCAGGACGCCCACTCCCTCGGGCACCTGGTCGAAGGTGCGCCAGGCGGCGTACTTCTTCGACAGGCAGACGTGGCTGATCGCCTCGGCCCAGTCCGCCCGCAGCCGGCTGGTCACTGCCTGATGGCAGCCGATCACCTTCAGCGCCGCAGTGGTCACCAGCCGCAGCAGGTCCTCCAGGTTGTCGGCGCGGGACAGGGCGAGCGCACTGTCGGCCAGGGCCCGCAGTTGGACGGCCCGATGGCGCTCCAGGCTGGCCAGGGCACGGGCCTGACCGTGCAGCCGGGCCCGCTCGACGATCTCGGCGGCCTGGCGGGCATACAGCTCGACCAGCTCCAGATCCCCCTCGGCAGGAACGACGGTCGATCGGTAGTAGGCCGACAGCGCACCCATCGGCTCCCCCGCCAGGGTGAGCATCGGGACCGAGAGCACCGCGCGTACGCCGTGCTCCAGGGCCGCCGCGCGGAACGCTTCGTAGGAGGCGAAACTCGCGATGTCCTCGACCTGGACGGTCCGGCGCTCGGACACGGCCCGCCCCGCCGACCCGGTCCCGAACGGGACCCGCAGCGCGGCAATGTAGTCGTCGGGGAAGCCCACCCAGGCACTGGCGACGAGCACGTCCTGCGCCGGGTCGGTGACCCACACGACGGCGAGGTCGGTCCCGAGCAGCCGGGCGACCGCGGCGGCGAGCTGTTCGAGCAGCGGGGTCACGCGGCTGAGGTCACGGCTGGTCGGGTCCAGCTCGGCCAGCGGCGTCGCTCCGGCGGCGGCGGCGGCGAGCTGGACCTGCACGCGGGCGACCTCGTCGGCCGCCTCGTCCCGAGGCCGGTTCATCGGATCATCTGGATCGGGTCAAAGACCCAGCACCGCGACCAGGTCGCGAGCCGCCTGACCGCCGTCCTCGATCGCGATGTCCATGGCGCGCGGGACGTCCAGGTCGTCCACCAGGGCGGCCAGCACCGCCGACGGTCCACTGTCCAGGCCGTACGGCCGGCCCGCAGCGACCCGCAGCGCGTCCAGGCGTCCGGCGGCAGCGGCAAGGGCCGCGTCGTCGAAGTCCCACGGCACCGGGTAACGGCGGTCCAGCAGCAGCGTGCGCACGACCGGGCCGCTGGCCTGCGCCACCAGGTCGGAGACGAAGATCAGGTTGCCGGTCGACTTGGCCATCTTCTGACCAGCCAGCCGCACCGTACCCACATGCAGCCACGAGCGCGCGAAGGGGGTGACCCCGGTGGCGGCCTCGGCCTGCGCACTCTCGTAGGCGTGGTGCGGGAAACGCAGGTCGGCCCCACCGGCGTGCAGGTCGATCGAGGAGCCGTAGGTCGACAGCGCCATCGCGGTGCACTCGGCGTGCCAGCCCGGCCGACCCGGACCCCACGGGGACGGCCAGGCCGGCTCGCCCGGGCCGCTCGCCTGCCAGATCGCCTGGTCGAGCGGGTCCTGCTTGGCCGGGTCGTCCGTACGCCCGCCGTTGTCCGCCAGCAGGGCCAGCGCGTCGTCGCGGAACAGTCCGCAGGCCCCGGGCACGTCGGCGCCCCGGAAGTAGACACTGCCGCCGGCCGCGTAGGCCGCGCCGGTGTCGAGCAGCACGGCGGCCAGGGCGACCACCTGCGGGACGTAGCTGTGGGCCCGCGGCTCGTGCGCCGGCCGGCGGACCGCCAGGGCGTCCATGTCCCGTTCGAAGTGGAACTGCTGAACGGCGGCGAACCGGTCGTAGTGCGCCCCAGCCCGGGCCGCCGCGTCGAACAGCACGTCGTCCACATCGGTGACGTTGCGGCAGACCTCGACCTGCACCCCGAGCCGGCGCAGCACCCGCTCCGCGGCGTCCACCCACACGAACGTCGCCGCGTGGCCGAGGTGCGTGACGTCGTACGGCGTGACCCCGCAGACGTAGATCCGGGCGCGCCCGACGACCGACAGCGGTCGTCCGTCGAGGTGCAGCCGGGGCACAGTCGGGTCCTTGGGCACAGCGGGGTCCTCCCGGTCCTCGGCGCATAGCTTCCCGCAGCCTAATGAGGACCGACTGCGGGTCAGCCGGTGTTGCGCATTCCGGCCACGATGCCGTTCACCGTCAGCAACAGGGCCCGCTCCAGCAGCGGGTCCCGCTCGCCCGCGCGCTGGCGGACGAGCAGCTCAACCTGCAGGTGGTGCAGCGGCGCCAGGTAGGTCTCGCGGGTCAGCAGCGACTGGCGCAGGATCGGGTCCTTGCCGAGCAAGTCGCTCTCGCCGGTGACCAGGAGCACCTGCTCGACGCTGCGGGCGTGCTCGTCGCGGACGTCGGCGAACAGCCGCTGCAGGGGGGCGGGCACGAGCCGCTCGACGTAACGCGCGGCGATCGACAGATCGGTCTTGGCCAGGGTCATCGACACGTTGCCGAGGAAGCTGCGGAAGAAGGGCCACTGCTGGTACATCTCGCGCAACAGTTCGGGACTGGCGGCGGCGGCCAGGCCCGAGCCGACGCCGAACCAGCCGGGCACGATCTGGCGTGACTGGGTCCAGCCGAAGACCCACGGGATCGCCCGCAGCCCCTCGACCCCGGCCGCGCCGTCCGGGCGGCGCGACGGTCGCGAGCCGATGTGCAGGTCGGCGAGCAGGTCGACCGGCGTGGAGGCCAGAAAGTAGGCGGGCAGGTCCGGGTCGTCCAGCAACGCCCGGTAGCGCGCGTGCGAAGCGGTGGACACCGCGTCCATCACCGCGTCCCACCGGACCCCCTGCGCCGCGCTGCGACGCTGCTTCTGGTGCAGGACGGTGGCCTCGAGCGACGCGGCGAGCAGCAGCTCGAGGTTCTCGCGGGCGAGCGCGGGCAGCGCGTACTTGTCGCTGATGACCTCGCCCTGCTCGGTCAGCTTGAGCTCGCCGTCGAGGGCGCCGTTGGGCAAGGCCAGGATCGCGTCGTACGTCGGGCCGCCGCCGCGCCCCACCGAACCGCCGCGGCCGTGGAAGAAACGAAGGCGTACGCCGTGGGCCGCCGCGACGTCGCGGGCGCGGCGCTGGGCCCGGTGGATCTGCCACTGCGAGGTGGCGATACCGCCGGCCTTGTTGGAGTCGGAGTAGCCGAGCATCACTTCCTGGACGTCACCGCGAAGCGCGACCAGGCGCCGGTAGGACCGGTCGCGCAGCAGCGCATCGAGCACCGTCCCGGCCTGCTCGAGCTCCTCGACGGTCTCCAGCAGCGGTACGAAGCCGATCCGGGCGACCCCCTCGGCGAGGTCGACCAACCCGGCCTCCCGGGCCAGTACCACCGCGGCCAGGATGTCGTCGGCCCCCTGGGTCATCGACACGACGTAGCTCTCGATCGCCTGCGGGCCGAACAGGTCCAGCGCCCGGACGATGGCCTCGAAGACGGCGAACGTCTGCGCGCCGGCCGGGTCGAGCGGCAGCGGCCGGGCTGCCAGCGGTCGCCGACCGCTCAGCTCCTTCGACAGCGTGGCGAGCCGATGGTTCCGGGCCAGGTCGGCGTAGGGGAAGGACAGCTCCCCCGTACGGTCCAGCAACTGCCCCACCGCGTGATGGTGGGCCTCGGCGTGCTCGCGCACGTCCATCGTGGCCAACAGCGTCCCGACGCAGGCGACCGTACGGATCAGCCGGTCGACGGCGCCGCCGGCGACCAGTGGTCCCTGGTGTTCGCGCAGCGAGGACTGCAGCAGCAGCAGGTCCGCCAGCAGCTCCTGCGCGCCGGGGTAGGTGCGCCCGGGAAGGTGCCGGTCGTCGCCGCCCGAGGCGTGCCCGCCGACCCGGTCCAGGGTCAGCGCCAGCCGGCGACGCACGCAGGTGAGGAACAGCCGGTAGGGCTCCTCGGCGTTGAGCCGGCGGTAGCGCGACTCCACCTCGGGCAGCAGGCCCAGCGCGGTGTCCAGCGCCGCGATCAACTCCGGCGAGCAGCCCGACACCCGCTGGGACACCGACAGCTCCCGGCGTAGGTCGTCGACCAGGACCAGCAGCAGGCGAATGCCGTGCACCGCCTGCAGCGCGAGCACCTCCAACGTGGTCTCCGGGGTGACGTGCGGGTTGCCGTCGCGGTCGCCCCCGATCCAGGTGCCGAAGGTCAGTGGTCGGCACTGCGGGGCGAGTTCCACGTCGTGGCGGGCCAGCTGGTCGCGGAACTCCTCCAGGACGTCGCCGACCGCCCGGCCACCGAGCCCCTCGAGGTAGTAGATGCCGTTGCGCGCCTCGTCGACCGGCTCGGGCCGGTCCAGCCGCAGCTCGTCGGTCTGCCAGACCAGTTCGACCGCCTCGGCCAGCCGTCGGCTCCGGCGCGGGCTGGCCGGTTCGTCGAGCAGAGCGGCGATCCGGCGCAGCTTGTCCAGGATCGAGCGGCGGGCGGCTTCGGTCGGGTGCGCCGTCAGCACCGGACGTACCGACAGCCGCGCGACCTCGTGGGCGAGCACCGTGGGCTCGACCCCGGCCGCGGCCACCCGGCCCAGGGCCTGCTCGATCCAGCCACCGTCGGCCTGGCGCTGACGCAGCAGCTCCCGTCCGCGGTGCACCTGCTCGGTGGTGTTGGCCAGGTGAAAGTAGGAGGTGAACGCCCGCACCAGCCGAATCGTGGTGACCGGGTCGAGCGAGTGCAGCTCGCGCAGGTCGGCCAGGCTGGCCTGCTTGGCGTGGCTCCGGACAAGCTCGACGAGGTCGTACAGCGCTTGGCCCTCGTTGCGGACCAGGGTCTCGCCCAGCAGAGTCGTGACCAGCCGGATGTCGGCCCGGAGCGGTCCCTCGAGCGTCGTCGGAGCAGCGCTCGGCGCGTCGCGCTCGACCATGCTGACTCCTTTCGGCAAGCCAGCGCCGGAACGTACCCGATGGCAACCCGGCGGCGTCGAGGTTCCCGCTCGGGCTCGGGGGGCACCGGAGCACCATGACCGATATCGGAGTCCCCGCCACTTCCGAGCAGGTTCACCTGGCGCAGCTCGGCCTGCGCAGGCGGGCCGCCGCGTGAGGATCACCGACACCAGCGACCTGTGGTGGAAGACCGCGGTCGTCTACTGCCTCGACGTCGAGACTTTCCTGGACTCGGGCGGCGACGGCAAAGGCGACCTCACCGGGCTGGCCCAGCGGATCGACTACCTCGCCGACCTTGGGGTGACCTGCCTGTGGCTGATGCCGATCTACCCGACGCCCAACCGGGACGACGGATACGACATCGTCGACTTCTACGGCGTCGACTCCCGCCTCGGCAGCCACGGTGACCTGGTCGAGGTGCTGCGTACCGCCCGGGACCGTGGCATCCGGGTCATCGCCGACCTCGTGGTCAACCACACCTCCGACCGCCACCCGTGGTTCCAGGCAGCCCGCGCGAGCCGCACGTCGAAGTACCGCGACTTCTACGTCTGGCGCGATGAACCACCCGAGACGAGCGCCGACGTCGTCTTCCCCGATCAGGAGAACAGCGTCTGGGAGTACGACGAGAAGGCCGGCCAGTACTACCTGCACCGCTTCTACAAGCACCAGCCGGACCTGAACATCACCCATCCGGCGGTCCGCGACGAGATCGCCAAGGTGATGGGCTTCTGGCTCCAGCTCGGGCTGTCGGGCTTCCGGGTCGATGCGGTGCCGTTCCTGCTGCAGACCGACGGGGTCGATGCCGCCGCGCAGCTGCTCGGCGACCCGCACGAATACCTGCGCGACCTGCGGTCCTTCCTCGGCCGCCGCAGCGGCGACGGTGTGCTGCTCGGCGAGGTCAACCTGCCGCACGAGCAGCAGCGGGAGTTCTTCGGCGGGAGCGACGGCGACGAGCTGACGATGCAGTTCGACTTCATCGCGATGCAGAAGCTCTACCTCTCCCTCGCTCGCCAGGACGCCTCACCGGTGGCCGAGGCGCTGCTGTCGCGACCGGAGATCTCGCCCGACTGCCAGTGGGCGACCTTCGTGCGCAACCACGACGAGCTGACGCTGGACAAGCTCGACGACGCCGAGCGCCAGGAGGTCTTCGCCGCCTTCGGGCCGGAGCCCGGCATGCAGCTGTACGGCCGGGGCCTGCGCCGGCGACTGCCTCCCATGCTGGGCGGCGACCCACGGCGCATCCGGATGGTGTACAGCCTGCTGTTCTCCTTACCCGGTACGCCGGTGCTGTTCTACGGTGAGGAGATCGGCATGGGCGAGAACCTAGCCGTGGAAGGCCGACTCGCCGTACGCACGCCGATGCAGTGGTCGGCGGGCAAGAACGGCGGCTTCTCCACCGCGGCGCCGTCCCGCCTGCGGACCCCCCTCGTCGAGGGCGGGTTCGGCCCTGAGCACGTCAACGTCTCGGCGCAGCGGCGGGACCCGGACTCCCTGCTGTCCTTCATGACCTTGTTGGTGCGCCGATACCGGCAGTGCCCCGAGCTGGGCTGGGGCGCGTTCGCCGTCCTCGACCAGCCGCACACCTGCGTGCTCGCCCATTCCGTCACCTGGGACGACGCCTGCCTCGTGGCGCTGCACAACCTGTCCGCCGATCCCGTGACGGTGCCGCTGACGCTCGCCGGGACCGAGCCGGGAACCCAGTTGGTCGACCTGCTCTGCGACGGTGCGCACGACGTCGCAGCAGGCGGATCGGTGACAGTCCCACTGCCGGCGTACGGCTTCCGGTGGCTGCGAGTGGTGCGCCCCGGCGAGCGCCGGTTGACCTGAGCGGCGCGCCAAGCCGCCGGTCCGCCGGCCGTCATCTGCACCGGATCGAGTGCCTGATCAACGAGCGGCTGACTGGCGGGCTCTCGCGTGAGGCTCGTCCGGGCTTCGGGTGACCGTCACGGCGGCACGTCGAGGATGAGCCCGAGCACCACTCGGATCTGTGCCAGTGCGGTCGCCCCGACGTTGCCTTGCACGGGCCCGAGCCGACCCGCGGCGACTGCCCGTACGTGCTGGCACTGGGCAGCGGAGGTCCGGTCCAGACCGTTGTGTTGATCAACTGCGATGTCCACTTCGGATCCAAACCCGCGCAGCGTCGAGGTGAGCGGAACGACCTGGACTACCGAGGGCGACACGTCGAGCAGGCGCTGTGCGGTGACCACGACTGCGGGGTGGAGGTAGCCCGCCTCGCTGCCGATGGGCTGACCGAGGTCGATGACGACGACGTCACCCGAGGTCAGCATGGAGCCAGGCCTGTTCAGGCACGCTCAGGTCGCCGCGCAGCTCGGCGGCGATCTGGTCCTGCCGAAGCCGCCGTACGGCCAGGGCCACCGTGTCCCCAACGCTGGTACCGAGGGACGCGGCCAGTTTCTTGAGCTCTCGATGTGTCGTGACATCGATGCGTACGCTCGTACTGGTCATACATCTACGTTAGCAGAAATGCATGCACCCCTGGGGGACCGGCTGGCGATGCTCCGGCTGGTCGCCGTGGGGCCACCTCACGGTTCGTCGTCGAGCGCCTGGAGCTCGTCGAAGCCGAGCTCGGCCAGCTCGCCCTGGGCCGCCAGCGCCTCGCGGACGACGCGGAACGCCGTGCCGGCGGGGTGGCCCTTGCGGGCGAGCATCCCCGCGAGCCGGCGCACCCGAGCGTCGGTCGTCAGCCCGGCAGTCGACGCCAGGCGGCGCTCGACCAGGGCGCGCGCGGTGGACAGCTCCGTCTCGGGGTCGATGCCGGCGAGCGCCTCGGCGACCGAGTCGTCATCGACCCCCTTGCGACGCAACTCCTGCGCCAGCGCCCGGCCGGCGAGCCCCTTGCTGCGTTGACGTGAGCTCACCCACAGTTGGGCGAACACGGCATCATCGATCATCCCGACCTCGGCGAAGCGGCTGAGCACCTGCTCCGCGACGTCGTCCTCGACACCCTTGCGGCGCAAGACGCCGGCCAACTCGGCCCGGGTTCGCGGGGCGTGCTCCAGAGAACGCAGGCAGATCTGCCTGGCCACCTCGACGGGGTCGGCCGGCCCAGCCGGATCCCACCGAGCCGGATCGCCGGAGCGGGCGACGGACGACCGCCGGGCGGAGGCCATGATCGGGGAGCCGAGGGGTTTACAGGTCCACGGGTACCGGGGCGAGCTGATCGGCTTCATTGTCCAACTGCGGGCCGATGTTCAGCTTCTCCTTGATCCGCTTCTCGATCTCGTCCGCGAGGTCGGGATTGTCGCGCAGGAACGCCCGGGCGTTCTCCTTGCCCTGGCCGAGCTGGTCTCCTTCGTAGGTGTACCAGGCGCCGGACTTGCGGACGATGCCGTGCTCCACCCCCATGTCAACCAGCGAGCCCTCGCGGCTGATGCCGTGGCCGTAGAGGATGTCGAACTCAGCGACCTTGAACGGGGGGCTGACCTTGTTCTTGACGATCTTGGCCCGCGTCCTGTTGCCGACCGCGTCGGTGCCGTCTTTGAGCGTCTCGATGCGGCGCACGTCGATCCGCACCGAGGCGTAGAACTTCAGCGCCTTGCCACCGGTGGTCGTCTCCGGGCTGTTGTGCACAACGACACCATCGGCGAGGTAGTTGTGGGACCCCTCGACCTCGATGTCGTAGCGGTGCATGTTGTCCTGCTGCGGTTTCACCATGACGTTGAGGACCCGTGCGGGCAGAGGGACAAGGGCAGGCTCCACGAACTCCGGCTCCACCGCAAAGAGCCCACGAAAGCGATCGAGCAGCTTGTACTGCATCGATGGGTGGACATACGGCGCTACGAGCTGGTGCAGCTTGGCCGTCTCGTCCTTGGCGAAGATCAAGTGGGCCTGCTCGCGGGCTCCCTTGATCGTCAGCGTGGGGTGAAGGTCAAACGCCCCTGCGAGATGTTCGACAAGACGTTCTCGCGATCCCGGGCTCATCCCCTGCACGCAGATCTCGCTGCGTCCGCTGCCACTGCGCGTACGTTCCTGCAGGCCTTTCGCCCGTAGCGTGAAGGAGCCGTCGTCCATGTACCAGACGGCCAGCGCCAAAGGGGTAAGGGCCTTCAGGTAGTCATAGGACAGGTGCTTATGTCCGTCGCCCCAGTAGACGGCCTGGCGCAGTTCAGCCAACTCGGCCAGCGGGGCCAGATCCACAAATCCAGCACCCTTGGCGTTCGTCGATCGACTCTGGTCGATGTTGCCGAGCAGCGACGCCTTCCAGTCGAGGTACTGGATCTGCTTCGCGCCGTGTCCCATCCGGAAGCGTGCGCTCACCGTCTGTCGGCTGACGGGCAGCGAGAGGGCCGCGTCGCCCATCAGACCGCCGAGGATCACCTGCAACTGCTGCGGCCCGAGCCGCTGTGGCTGCGCCACCATGACGCGGTCTCCGACACGAAGCTCCCCCGCCTCGCGCCAGCCACCCGGAGTGCGGACCTGGTGATTGCTGGTGAGAGCCATGACAGCCCGCCCGGCCCCACGGCCGCGCTTGCCGTGCATGCCCACCGTGACTTCGAGGAAGGCCTCTGTAGGGCCGTTGTCGAACCAGTTCACGACCTTCTTCGGCACGACCTTCCCGAGGTGGGGGTCGTATGACAGCACCTCGACGGGAAGCTTGTTCGCGACGATCTCGCCGATCTTCTTCCGTGATCCGTCGCCGAGGACCACTCTCGTGTCATGATCCAGACAACCGAACATGACACCTATTTTCTCGCGCAGCTGGTTGATGAAGATCGCCGTCGTGCCGGTGTTGGAGATCGCCCCGGTCATCTTGCGCAGCGCCTGGCTCATGAGTCGGGCCTGCAGCCCCACGTGGCTGTCCCCCATCTCGCCCTCGATCTCGGCGCGGGGAGTGAGGGCCGCCACCGAGTCGATGACGATGATGTCCAGCGCTCCGGAGCGGATCAGCATGTCGGCGATCTCCAGCGCCTGCTCGCCGGTGTCGGGCTGGGACACCAGCAGGGCGTCGGTGTCGACCCCCAACTTCTGCGCATAATCCGGGTCGAGTGCGTGCTCGGCATCGATGAAGGCGGCGATCCCGCCGGCGGCCTGCGCATTGGCCACGGCGTGCAGCGCCAGCGTCGTTTTGCCGCTGGACTCCGGTCCGTAGATCTCTACCACCCGGCCGCGCGGCAGCCCGCCGATGCCCAGCGCGACATCCAGCGCGATCGACCCGGTGGGGATGACCGCGATCGGCACGCGCACCTCGTCACCGAGGCGCATCACCGAGCCCTTGCCGAAGCTCTTGTCGATCTGGGCGAGTGCCATCTCGAGGGCCTTCTCGCGGTCGGGTCCAGCCATGTCGTCTCTCCAGTGGTCGACGAGCGCGACGCTCGTGCTGCGGTCCGATCGGCGGTGACGCTAGGAGCCACCTCCGACAGTTCGCAGGAGGATGTGCGGCTCTGTGGAAACCCGGACAAGGCAACACGCTAGACCGAACGTCCGTTCGAGCGCAGCCGACACGCCGCAGCCGCTGTCATCTGTCGGAAGCGGGCAGTTCCAGCGCCTCGCACACCGCCCGCCACACCGCCGTGACCTCGTCACCGTCGGCCAGGGCCTGCACGACGGTACGACCCTCGAGCGTGGCCAGCACCTGGTCCGCGGCGTAGGACCGGGCGTAGGCCGACCCGAAGTGGCCGTTCATTCGCCTCCAGAACTCGGTCAGCCGCACCGGCACCACGATAAGTCGATCAGCGGTCGATCGTCCGGCGATCGCACGACGGCGGGCGTGAGTCGGGCGGGAAAGGGAACTACAACCGACATGGGACTTACCGCTCCGCTCCGCAGGCTCGACGACCGCGTGCTCGGCGACAAGCTCCGCAAGAAGCCGCCGACCGAGCAGGTCGATCCCCCGGTCGAGCGCGTTGATCCGCCGGTCGAGCGGGTCGATCCGCCGGTCGAGCGCCGCAGCCACGAGCGGGCCGGTACGGACGAGGCCATACGCCATTCCCGCAACGGGGTCCGCAAGGCGCTCGGCATCATCTATTTGGTGTCACGCGTGGTACTCCTGCTGCTGGCCCTCGTGCTGCTGATCGCCATCGCCTTCATCCTCCTGCCGACCAACCAGGACAACACCGTCGTGAGCACCGTGCTCGATCTCGCCGCGGTGATCGCCGGACCCGTCTCGGACGTGTTCAAGGTGGCGGACGACGCGGAGCGCGAACTCGTCGTCAACTATGGCTTCGCCGCCGTGCTGTACGTGATCGCCGGGCTCCTGGTCACCCTGCTCCCAGGCTCGGACACCTGATGGACGTGGCCATCAGGCACGTACCGGAGCGCTCCCGCTTCGAGACGACGGTGGCCGGTCAGACCGCTTTCCTGGCGTACGAGGTGAACGGCTCGGCGCTCGCCATGACCCACACGCTCGTGCCGCCGCAGGTCGGTGGGCGCGGGATCGGCGGCGAGTTGACCCGTACCGCCGTCGCCTGGGCACGGGAGCAGTCGCTCGCGATCGATGCGCAGTGCTCCTACGTCCGGGGCTGGCTGGCCGAGCACCCGGAGGCGTGACAACTACAGCGCGTTGGCGACGCCGCGCTGCACGAGGGTGGCGAACAGGGCGTCGCGGTCGGCGTCGTCGGTCGGCGTGTCGAAGGCCAGTGTCGTCAGGGTGACCTCGGTCCGGCCCTTGGTGAAGCCGAGTACGTCGTAGGTGAACGACGTCCCCTGATCGCTCTTGCTGGTCAAGCGCAGGCCGAACGCACCGTCCGCGCCGGGGGCGTCGGGGATGAGTCGGGTGACCACGATCGGCGCGTACGTCTCGCCGCTCCCGTCGGCGGCCAGTTCGGCCTGGAACTGCTCGGCCACACAGCCGCCGACCTTGTCTCCCCGGTTCGCCGCCAGGTCGGCGGCCACCGTGACCTCGCTGGCGTAGAACTCGATCTGGCTGGCGTACTGCAGGATCGAGAAGCCCGCGCCCTTGCTGAAGTTCTCCGACGCCGCGCTCACGACGGGCTCGACGTAGGGCAGGCCGACGCAGGCGGCAACTGCTCTGGCCGACTCCTCCTCCGCGGCCGATCCGGGATCGGGGGCCGGGGAGGACATGAAGGCGTCGGGCACGTCGGCGACCGTGAGGTTGATCCGCTCGGCGGCTGCGGGGCCCGCGGTGAACAGGTCCGCGGGCGGTGACGCCGGGGTGGGGGCCTCGCTGGCCGGCGGTGCCGTGGCGCCACCCGCTGAGGCGGAGGGGGCCGCACTGTCGCCGCCACCGTCGCCGTCGCCGGAGCAGGCTGCCAGAAGCAGGGCCAGGCAGAGGGCGAGCACGGCCGGCGTACCGCGGGTCAAGGGCGCAGCTCCTCGGGACGGCGACAGGCCGGGTCGGTCCTG
>JBBSUR010000051.1:0-14107 GCA_038234255.1 Mycobacteriales bacterium
CAGCAGACCGCCGTAGCCGCCCAGCAACACCGCTCCGGTCACACTGGACGCCTTGGCAAGCACGACGGCGCGGACGACCTGCAGCGGGTGCAGCGGCCGGCTGCCGAAGCCGCTGAGTCTGCCCTGCCCGCCGCGCCCGGGCCGGCCGGCGAGCCGCTCGCGGATCACGCGCGCCATCACCGCCTCGACCACGGCGAGCAGGACAAGGGTGACCGGGGCATAGAGCGGCAGGGGGGGAAGAGAGCCGTACGCCCGCTCCACCAGCAGATAACCCAGCACGGCGAACCCGGCAACCAGGCCGAGCAGGGTCCTGGGCCGCGTCGGGGTCACGGGCGGCTCACGACAGCACCAGGTCGTCGCGGCGGCGTACGCCGGCGGTGCCGATCCGGCTCAGCAGCAGCGCGATCCGACCGCGTCCGGGGAGCACGGCCTGCGGGTCGAGGTCGAGCCAGGGAGCGAGGACGAAGGCCCGCTCGTGCGCCCGCGGATGCGGGACGACCAGCCCGGCCGGCAGTGGCGGGGCAGCATCGACGAGGTCCACATCGAGCGTCCGCGGTCCGTTGCGCACGCGTCGTTCCCTTCCGGCGCGCTGCTCGGCGTCCTGCGCCCGCTCCCACGCGTCCTCAGCCGACAGCTCGCACAGCAGGACGGCATTGAGGAAGTCGTCCTGCTCGGCGAAGCCGAGCGGTGCCGTCTCGTAGACCGGCGAGACGGCGTACGGCTCGAGCGCCGCGACAGCCAGGCGCAGGAAGCCGACTCGGTCCTCGACGTTGCTGCCGATCGACAGTACTGCCGTCATGGCCGGGTCCACCGTCACGGCCGCCCCCGTCCTGACCGGACCACCGTGACCGACACGTCCTGGAACGAAACCCGGATCGGGGCGTCGGGCTTGTGGACGGTGACTTCGACGCGGTCGACGAGCGGCGAGTCCAGGCACGTCGCGGCGAGGCGTTCGGCCAGCATCTCGATCAGCTCGACCGGCTCGCCGGCCACGTCCGCCGCGAGCCGCTCGGCGAGTGCGCCGTAGTCGACGGTCGCCGCCAGGTCGTCGGTCGCCCCGGCCCGGCGCAGGTCGAGCCACAGCACCACGTCGACCACGAAGTCCTGGCCGTCGCGGCGCTCCTCGGGCAGTACGCCGTGGAGGCCGCGGACCCGCAGGCCGGTCAGTCGCAGTGCGTCACCAGTCGGTTCACTCATCGACGAGCCGTCCGAGCACCGGTGAGCCGTGGTGCACCTGGACCCGCCAGCCGTCGGGGCGGCGCACGAGGACGTTGGTGGCGATGACCGCCGCGTTGCCGCCCGACTCGGTGACCTCGGTCAGCACGTTCTCCTGACAGGTGACGATCGCGGCGTCACCGAGCAGGCAGATGCGCACGTCGGTGAGGAAGAACTGGATGTAGTCGGTGCCGGCCATGACCGCGGACCAGGAACGCAGCACCGTGCTGCGCCCGCGCAGCATCGGCCAGCCGGGGTGCACGCACACGATGCTGTCCGGGTCGACGTCGTCCCATACGCGTTCCATCCGGTCGACGTCGGCGGTCTCGAACGCCTCGTAGAGCGCGGCATTCGCGGCGGCCACCTCGTCGACGTCGCTCATGCCGACCCGGTGTCCCCGACCTCGTCATCGACCGAGAACCGGGCCGCAGCGCCGGCAGCCGCGACGACCCGGACCGCGTCGGCGCTCGGCCGCACGTCATGCACCCGCACCGCCCAGACGCCGGCCTGCGCGGCGAGCACCGTCACCGCAACGGTGGCGGCATCGCGCTCGTCGACCGGTCGGGCCGTCCCGCCGGGCGAGGCGAGCAGCCGGCCGAGGAAAGCTTTGCGGGAAGCGCCCACCAGCAGCGGCGAGCCCATCCCGGCCAACTGCGGCAGCGCGCCCAGCAGGCTCCAGTTGTGCGCGCAGTCCTTGGCGAAGCCCAGTCCCGGGTCGAGCAGCAACCGGCGCCGGTCGATGCCCGCGGCCACGGCGGCCTCCCGGCGGTCGGCCAGTTCGGCGCACACCTCGGCGACGACGTCGCCATAGCTCGCCCGGTTCTGCATGTCATTGCTGTGCCCCCGCCAGTGCATCGCGACGTAGGCCACGCCTGCGGCCGCGATCGTCGGCAGCATCTGGATATCGGCCAGCCCACCGGAGACGTCGTTGACCAACACCGCTCCGGCATCGACCGCCGCCGAGGCACAGGTGGCGCGCATGGTGTCGACGGACACGGCCGCACCGGCCGCGACCAGCGCCTGCACCACCGGCAGCACGCGACGCAGCTCCTCCGGCCCCGACACCCGCTCGGCGCCGGGGCGGGTGGACTCGCCGCCGACGTCGAGCAGATCCGCGCCGTCGGCGAGCAGAGCCAAACCATGGCGTACGGCGCCGGCCGCGTCGGGATGCTGCCCGCCGTCGCTGAACGAGTCGGGGGTGACGTTGACGACCCCCATCACCCGGGTCCGACCCAGGTCCGGGAAACCGAGCAGCGGGCCCGCCATCTCAGCGGCCGAGGATGAGGCTCATCGCCTCGGCCCGGGTGACCGCGGACCGCTTCAGCGAGCCACGTACGGCGGAGGTGACGGTGCGCGCGCCGGGCTTGTGCACACCTCGTACGGTCATGCACATGTGCTCGGCCTCGACGACGACGATGACGCCGCTGGGAGCGAGCCGGTCGACCAGCGCGTCGGCGACCTGCGCGGTCAGCCGCTCCTGCACCGAGGGACGTCCGGCGTAGAGATCGACCAGGCGGGCCAGCTTGGACAGCCCGGTGATCCGGCCGTCGGCGCCGGGCAGGTAGCCGACCGCCGCCGTCCCCGTCCACGGGATCAGGTGGTGCTCGCAGAAGCTCGACAGCGGGATGTCCTTGACGATGATGAGCTCGTCGTGGTGCTCGTCGAAGATCGGGATCAGCAGGTCATCGGGCTCGCGGTGCAGGCCGGCGAACACCTCGGCGTACATCCGGGCGACCCGCGCCGGGGTCTCCCGCAGCCCGTCGCGCTCGACGTCCTCCCCGATCGCGTCGAGCAACTCGCGCACCGCGGCCTCGACCCGCGCGGCGTCGAAGGGCCGCGCTCGGTGATCGCTCAGGACGCCGGGTCGGTGCCGGTGGCCCGCCGCCGCCGCCGGATGCGGCCGAAGCGGGACTTCGGAGCAGCAGCAGCGGCCGGCTGCGGGTCGGGGGCCTGCCCCGACGCCGGGGGGGACTGCGCTGCGGGGGCGGCCGTCGCCGAGGCAGCAGCGGGCGGGGCCAGCGACGGCGGGGCCAGGGACGGTGTCCCGTGCCCGGCCGCGCCCGGAGTCGCGGTCGTGGCGGGCTTCGCCTCGCGGGCCGTGGTGCCGGCCGCCTTGCGCGCACTGGCCACCCGGTTGACGCTCGCCCGACCACGGGCGGTCGCCCGCTCGGGGTCCTCGGCGCCGGCGCCCACCCGTCGACGGGGCGTCTTGGTCCCGTTGACCTTGCGGCCACGGGCCAGGTCATCGAGCTCGTCCAGGTCCGCCGGACCCATCACCGCGAGCTCGGCCGGGGTCAGCACCGGCGGCTTGTCCGACAGTGGACGCCGGCCGTTGCCGGTCGGGTGCGAGCGAAGCGGCCGCTTGTCGACGGCGGCGAAGATCGCCGCGACCTCCTCCTTGCCGAGGGTCTCCTGGTCGAGCAGCTTGAGCACCATGTCGTCGAGGACGTCGCGGTATTCCACCAGGATCTCCCACGCCTCGTGGTGGGCGTTCTCCACCAGCGCACGGACCTCGCTGTCGACCTGCGCGGCGACCTCCTCGGAGTAGTCCCGGCCGTGGCCCATGTCGCGGCCCATGAAGACCTCGCCGGACTCCTGGCCGAACTTGACCGCCCCGAGCCGCTCGCTCATGCCGTACTGGGTGACCATCGCCCGCGCCGTGGCGGTTGCCTTCTCGATGTCGTTGCTCGCGCCCGTGGTCGGGTCGTGGAAGACCAGCTCCTCGGCGGCCCGGCCGCCCATGGCGTACGCCAGCATGTCCAGCAGCTCGGCCCTGCTCTGGGAGTACTTGTCCTCGAGCGGCAGGACCATCGTGTAGCCCAGCGCACGCCCACGCGGCAGGATCGTGATCTTGTGCACCGGGTCGGTGTTGGGCAGCGCGTGGGCAACCAGCGCGTGGCCGGCCTCGTGGTAGGCCGTGACCTTCTTCTCCTTGTCGCTCATCAGCCGCGTCCGCCGCTGCGGACCGGCCATGACGCGGTCGATCGACTCCTCCAGCGTGGTCATCGTGAGCTGCTTCTGACCGGTGCGGGCGGTGAGCAGCGCCGCCTCGTTGATCACGTTGGCCAGGTCCGCGCCGGTGAAGCCCGGGGTGCGGCGGGCGATGACGCCGAGGTCGAGGTCGGGGGCCATCGGCTTGCCCTTGGCGTGCACCTCGAGGATCTGCTTGCGGCCCTGCATATCGGGCCGGTCGACCGCGATCTGGCGGTCGAAGCGGCCGGGGCGCAGCAGCGCCGGGTCCAAGATGTCCGGCCGGTTGGTGGCGGCGATGAGGATGACGCCGCCCTTGACGTCGAAACCGTCCATCTCGACCAGCATCTGGTTGAGCGTCTGCTCACGCTCATCGTGCCCGCCGCCCATGCCCGCGCCCCGGTGCCGGCCGACGGCGTCGATCTCGTCGATGAAGATGATCGCGGGGGCATTGGCCTTGGCCTGCTCGAACAGGTCGCGGACCCGGCTGGCTCCGACCCCGACGAACATCTCGACGAAGTCCGAGCCGGAGATCGAGTAGAACGGCACGCCGGCCTCACCGGCGACCGCCCGCGCGAGCAGCGTCTTACCGGTGCCGGGCGGGCCGTACAGCAGGACGCCCTTCGGGATCTTGGCTCCTACGGCCTGGAACTTGGCCGGCTCCTGCAGGAACTCCTTGATCTCGTGCAGCTCCTCGATGGCCTCGTCGGCGCCGGCGACGTCGGCGAAGGTCGTCTTCGGGCTGTCCTTGCTGACCATCTTGGCCTTGGACTTGCCGAACTGCATGACCCGGCTGCCGCCGCCCTGCATCTGGGTCATGAAGAAGAACAGCAGGCCCAGGATGAGCACGATGGGCAGGAAGCTGATCAGCAACTGGGTGAGCAGGCCCTGGTTGTTGACCTGGACGTCGTAGCGGACGTCGGCCTCCTGCAGCGCGTCGGTGAACTGGCGGCCCTGTTCGAACAGGTAGGAGGCCCGGACCTTCGATGACCCGTCGATCGTCTTTCCGCTCTCGAGCTCGAGCCGGATCTCCTGCTCCTTGTCGAGCAGCTGGACCGGGTCCTTCTCGGAGTTCTGCACGTTGCCGGCGGTGATGGCGCCGAGCACCGCAGCGGTGTCGACCTGCTTGTACTCCCCCTCACCGCGGAAACTGCCGGACAGGATCAGCAGGGCCAGCAGGCCAAGGGCGATGTAGAGGAAGGGCCCGCGGGAGAAGCGCTTGAGGTTCATCGGCGCGGGGCCACGAGCCCCGTCCCTCCACTAGAGAAGATGGTCCACGACGGTACACCGGACGGTGCGCCCGTTGACCTTGCCAACGGACTGGGCGACAGCGGTGTTCCGCCGCCATTCTGACCCCTGGTCAGCCTTCGTACACATCGGCCCGGAGCAGGCCGACGAAAGGCAGGTCGCGGTAGCGCTCGGCGTAGTCGAGCCCGTAGCCGACGACGAACTGCGAGGCGATGTCGAAGCCGACATATCGCACCGGCACGTTGACCTTCGCCGCCTCCGGCTTGCGCAGCAGCGCAACGACCTCGACCGAGGCCGGCCCGCGTGAGCGCATGTTGCGCAGCAGCCACGACAGGGTGAGCCCGGAGTCGATCACGTCCTCGACGACTAGGACGTGCTTGTCGGCGATCTCCCGGTCCAGGTCCTTGAGGATCCGCACCACGCCGCTGCTGCTGGTCGAGGAGCCGTAGGACGTGACCGCCATGAACTCCATCGAGACGGGGGTGCGCATCACCCGGGCAAGGTCGGCCATGAACATCACCGCGCCCTTGAGGACGCCGACGAGCAGGACCTCACGACCGACGTAGTCGGCGTCGACCCGCCCGGCCAGCTCGGCCACTTTGGCGGCGATCTCCCGCTCGGAGATCAGGATCCGCTCGATCTCCTTCGGGAGGTGATCTGGCTGTTCCGGGCGGTGCTCTGCGGCTCCGGTCACGGCTGCGAGGTTAGCCGCCCGTGGTGGCGCCGGACCGGCACGCCTCCGGGCAGTCCCACCGGGCCCTGCCCGTGCCAGTCGTCGACCAGTGCGCGCACCGCGTCGACGTGGGCGGCGGTGACCGCCCCGCCGCACTGCAGCTCCAGCCATCGCTTGAGGACCCGGGTGCGTACGGCGGGCAGCAGCCTAGCCAGGGCGGCGCAGTCGGCGCCTGCAGGGCCGGCGTCCGCGAGGGCGTCGAGGGCGTCGACGGCGAGCGCGTCCAGTGCGTCGGCGTCCTCGCGCAGTTGCCGGGCGGTGCGGGCCAGGTTGCCGGCGATGCCCGGACCGAGCTCGCGCTCCAGCAGCGGCAGGGCGGCGCGACGGGTCCGGACCCGGGCATAGGCGGGGTCGTCGTTGTGGGGGTCCTCCCACGGCTCCAGTCCGGCCTCGGCGCAGGCCTGCCGGACGGTGGCCCGGTCAAGCTCCAGCAAGGGGCGGCGGTAGCGCCCGCGTACCGAGGCCATGCCGGCCAGTGCGCGCGCACCGCTGCCCCGGGCCAGCCCCAACAGGACCGTCTCGGCCTGGTCGTCGAGTGTGTGGCCCAGCAGGACGGCAGCCAGGCCGCGTTCGGTCGCCGCCGCGTCGAGCGCGGCGTAGCGCAGGCGCCGGGCCGCCGCCTCCGGACCGCAGCCGCCCGGACTGCCCGAAGGTGGCGGCGGTCCGGGCGGCGTCAGCACCGCAGCCGGCAGGCCGAGTGAACAGCACTGTTCGGCGGCGCGCGCCGCCACCCGGGCCGAGCCGGACTGCAGTTGGTGGTCCACGACCAGCGCGCAGGACCCGGGACGCACGAAGGCCAGCGCTGCGGCGAGGGCAAGCGAATCCGCCCCACCGCTGACGGCTGCGGCCACGACGGTGTGGGGCGCCAGATCGGCGACGCTGCGCCGGACGGCGCTCCGCACGGCAGCTAGTGCGGCGGGCGGTCCGGTCACGAGATCCGGCAGCGTGTCAGGTGCTGGACGAGCGCCCCCGCAGCCCGCACCCGCGCCCGGCGATCTGTCGAGCGTCGCCGAGCACGCGCAACGAGTCGGCCGGGCGAAGGAGCAGGAACAGTCCTCCCGGCCGCGCGCGCCAGCTCACGGGCGGGCACCCGGCGGCCGCCATCGGCCGACACCGTGCTGGACCGGTCAGCCATGACTGAGCTGCGTCGGGTGTCCGTCGAGGCTGCGGTCCGACGGTGGCGCGTCACGGCTCTCCGCACCGCCGTGCTCGGCCCGGTCGAGGCGGTGCGCCGTCTCGATGAGGAAGGCGTGCACGAAGGCCTGCGGCAGGTTGCCGCGCACCTGCCGCTGCGCCACGTCGAACTCCTCGGTGAGCAGTCCCGGGGGACCGCAGGAAGCGCGGCCACGTTCGAACCAGCCGCGTGCGGCAATGTGCCGGCCTTGCTGAAGCAGCGACAACGCCACCAGGAAGCCGCACAGACTGAAGGCGCCCTCGGTCTTGGCCAGTGGCTCGTCGCCGTGCCGGAAGCGATAGCAGAACTCGTCCTGCACGAGCTCGTCGAGCACTGCCTGCAGAGTCGCGACCGTGCGCGGGTCATGGATGGGGACGGCTCCCCGCAACGCTGGCAGCAGCAGGGCGGCGTCAACCCGCGGGTCGTCCGGGGCCCGCTGCCAGCGGCCGCTGGGGTGCACGCAGGTGGCTCCGGCGTCGGCGACCAGCAGGTCGGCGAACGCGCTCCACTGCCCTGCCTGCGCGCCGGACTGCGGCCGGCCGGCGATCGCCCGCAGGCCCGCGGCGCACTGCAGCCGCGACTGGGTCCACCGTGCCGGCTGCAGCTCCCACACGCCGGCGTCCGGCTCCTGCCGCCGCTGTTCGATGGCGCGCACGGCGATGCGCACGGCCGCCCACCCGTCGGGGTCCAGGACGTCGCGCTCGTCTGCGGCGGCCAGCAACAGCAGCGCCTCGCCGAACGCGTCCAGTTGGAACTGGCTGTTCACGTGGTTGCCGAGCACGTCGGTGCCACCGGGGTAGCCGGGCAGGTCGAGCCGGGTCTGGTCGGGCACCGGCTCCCCCGTCACCCGGTAGGCCGGCGCCAGGTCAGGACCGTGTTGGAGCAGTTGGCGCGTCACGAAGCCGACGCCGGAGCGCAGCAGCGCCAGGTCCGGTCCGAGCGCGGCGGCCTGTCCGACGAAGCACTGGTCGCGGATCCAGGCGTAGCGGTAGTCGTAGTTGCGCCCGGCTCGCGCCCGCTCGGGCATGCCGAGGGTGGCCGCGGCGACCATCGCGCCGGTCGAGCTGGTCATGCCGTGCAGCACCGCGTGAGCGTGCTGCACGTCGCGCGCGGCGGTGCCCAGGTCCTGTCGCGGAGGCAGCCGCCGGTGCCAGCCGGACAGGGTGGCCGACCAGGCGTCGTCGGCGTCGGGCGCGTCGGCGTCCGGGCCGGTGTCCAGCGCGAGCACCAGGTCGCAACTCTGGCCGTCGTCCAGGTGCAGCTCGAACTCGAGGTCGGCGTGGTGCCCGTCGCGCACGAGCCGCGCCTCGGCGGCGCCCGCCCAGCAGAACGACCCGTCGCCGAGGCGGCCGCGCCAGCGGCCGGCGTCGTCGCAGTGCAGGTCGCGGACGCCGCGCTTGCCGAAGTCGGTGCGCAGGGCGAGGCGCACCGAGACGGTGGCCGGTGCGTGCCGGGCCGTGATGCGGCGGAGCAGGACGGCCCGGTCGGGGTCGCCCGGGAGCGCCATCGCCTCGCGGCACTCGACCCGCCCCTGCTCGGTGGTCCATCGGTTGCGCCAGACGAGAGTGCCGGCCTCGTAGTAGCCGCCCCAGACGAAGCGGCCGACCGGTCTGACGGCGTAGCCACCGCCGCCGCCGATCAGCCCCGCGAAGACCGCCGGGCTGTCCCAGCGGGGGAAGCACAGCCAGGTGATCTCGCCGCAGGCACCGACCAGAGCGCCGCGCTCACCGTCCGCGACGAGGGCGTAGTCCCGAAGGGTGCGGACCGACCATTCGCGCATCCCGGCGTCCTGCCCGGCAAAGGCGGTCTCATGCCACCGACCTCCACGGCGAGCAGCGGTGCACGCGCCTAGACCGAAGTTACGTGAGCGAGCCACGGGCTGTGGTGGCCCGGATGCGGCGTCATCCGTCGCGGGCCGGGTAGGGCTGCGGCCGGGCACCCCGACCGACCCTGGAGGTTGCGTGGACATCACCGAGATCATCTTGCGCCAGCACGACGACCAGCGGCGCGCGTTCGCGCTGCTCGACGAGGTGCCGGGCGGCGACACCGCGACCCTGTCGGCGATCTGGTCACGGCTGGAGGTGCTGCTCGAAGTGCACGCCGACGCCGAGGAGCGCTTTTTCTACCCGCGCCTGCTCGAACTCGGGAAGGGCGTCGGCGATGCCGACGGGCCCGACGAGGAGGTCAAGGACGCGATCAGCGACCACAACGAGATCCGCGAGGGGATCCGCAAGGCGCACGCGGCCGAGGTCGGCAGCGACGACTGGTGGGCGGCGGTCCAGGAGTGCCGCGAGGCCAACAGCGACCACATGGCGGAGGAGGAGCGCGAGGACCTCGCGGACTTCCGCCGCTCCGCCGATCTGCAGACCCGGCACGACATCGCACTGGCGTTCCTGACCTACGAGTCCGAGCACCCACAGGGCGTCCCGGTGGTCGACAAGGACCCTGCGGACTACGTCAAGTCCGGCGGCTGACCGGCTCCGTGAGGACGTCAACGCTGCGTGCGTAGCACCACCGCTCAGGCGGGCAGGGCAGGGGCGCCGTGGATGCGGCGGACCCAGTCCAACGGCGCGCGGATCTCGGCGCGGGTGGGCAGCGTCGCCGGCGACTCCCACACCCGGTTGAAGCGGTCCATGCCGACCTCGCGCACGCAGGTGTCGACGAACACCTTGCCCTCGGCGTACTGCAGCGCCTTCAGGTCCAACCCGAGCGCCCGGCGCAGCACCTTGTCGAGCACCCCGCCGCGCTCCTTGCGTCGCTGGTCGAACTGCGCCCGGATGTGCGTGACCGACGGCACCACCTCCGGCCCGACCCCGTCCATGACGTGCTCGGCGTGCCCCTCGAGCAGGCTCATGAATGCGGTGACCCGCTCCAGCACGACCTTCTGCTCGGGCGTCTGGAGCAACTCCACCAGGGAACCGCCGCGGGGCAGTCCGGCGGCGACCGCCTTGAGTCGCTCGAGCAACTGGGCCGGGTCGTCCAGCGACGCCGAGGTCAGCAGCGCGGTCATCTCGGCGCGTACGTGCCCGTGCATCCACGGCACCGCGGTGAACTGGGTGCGGTGGGTGACCTCGTGCAGCGTCACCCACAGCCGGAAGTCGCCGGGGTCGACCCCGAGCCGGCGCTCGGTCTCCACGATGTTCGGCGCCACCAGGATCAGCCGGCCGGGCTGACCCGGCGGACGGAACGGCTCGTACTGGCCGAGGACCTTGCTGGACAGCCAGGCGAGCACCGAGCCCATCTGCGCCCCGGCGACCTTGGCGGTCACCCCGGCGGCCAGCGCGTTGGGCGCCTTGGCCGCGAGTTTGTCGGTCAGCGGCTCCAGGACGACCTGGAAACCCTCGACGTTCGCGGCGGCCCAGCCGGGCCGGTCGAGCACCGTCGCCTCCAGGATGTCCCCGGGCGGTACGAGGCGGGTGACCCGACGCACGTGCTCCTCGGCCTGCACCGCGAGCCCGCGCAGCTCGCCGACGACCTCGGCGGCCTCCTCCCACGAGATCTGGGGTGGGGCAGGGGCCAGCCGGCGGGCGGTCGCGGCGGCCAGCTCGTAGTCGATCGGGCTGCGCACGGGCGGTCCGGACTGGGGCACCTCGTCGGCCGACACCTCCAGCACGCTACGCCCGCGGCGCGGATCAGCGGCACCCGCAGGCCGCGAGCGAGGCGGCCAACCGGTCCAGCGCCGCCTCGGCGAGCCGATTTTCCCCGAGCGGGACGCCGTCGGCGGTGAGGTCGAAGGCCAGCAGCCGGCCGTCGGCGGTACGGACCAGTCCGGCCAGCGCACTGACCCCGTCTAGCGTCCCCGTCTTCGCGCGGACCGTCCCGGCCGCCGGCCCGGCGCCGTCCCCGACCCGGTAACGCCCGGCCAGCGTCCCGGCGAACCCGGCTACCGGCAGCCCGGTCACCACCGGGGCGAGCTCCGGAAACTCTCCCGAGGCGGCCCGGGTGAGCAGCCGGGTCACCGCGGCCGGTGCGATGCGGGTGAACCGCGACAGGCCGCTGCCGTCGGCGATGACCATGGCGTCGGGGTCGAGCCCGATCCCGGCGAGCACCTGCTCCACCGCGGCGCCGGCGCCGGCGAACGACGCCGGCGCGCCGCGGGCGAGAGCCACCTGCCGGGCCAGCGCCTCGGCCAGGTCGTTGTCGCTGCGCAGGAGCATCCGCTCGACAAGCTGCGCCACGGGCGGGCTGGACACCTCGCCCAGGACCGGCGCACCCGGCGGTGCGACGCCGCGCTGCACGGGTACCGTTGCGCCTGGCGCAAGCAGGGCGGCCAACGCCGAACCGGCGGCCGTCGCCGGGTCGGCGTAGCGGCGGGACAGGCCGGGCCGGACCCGCCCGCCGTCCACCATCAGCGGCCCGACCGGTGCGACCGAGCCCTGCTGAACGTAATCCGGCTTCCACCCCGGCCCGAGCCGCTCGCCGGAGTAGAGCGACTCGTCGACGAGGACCCGGGAGAGCGGGACCGCTCCCAGGGCCGTACGCACCTGGCTGGCCAGGTCGGGCAGCCGGGCCGGCGTGGGGTAGTCCGGCCCCAGCACGGTGCCGGTCTCCGCTTCGGAACCCGGCTCGGCAGCCACGACGGTCCCGGTCGCGCCCGCACCGCTGCCCTGCGCGCCGGTCAGCGTCGGGTCGCCGCCCCCGATCAGCACGACCTCACCGGGGACGCTGCCCGCGACGACCCGCGTGGTCAGTCGCAGGTCCGCCGGCAGCGCGGTCAGCGCCGCGACGGCCGTGGCGATCTTCGCGGTGGATGCGGGCAGCAGCGCCACCGAAGCGGCGCGCTCGAACAGCGCACGGCCGGTGTCGACGTCGACGATCGACACGGCCAGCCGTCCCGCGACCGCCGGGTCGTCCAGCACCTCGCTCACTGCCGCCTGCAGACCGGGCGAGGTCGGAACCGGACCGGACGCCGACAACCCGGGCAGCAGAGGGCCGCGCTCCGGCGGGCCAGTCGGCGAGGCCGACGGGGTGCCGGGGCCCGCATCCGGCCGGTCCTGCAGGGTCACTACGGCGGTGCCCCCGGCCGCGAGGGTCAGCGCGGTGACCGTCGCCAGCAACGGACCGGCGAGCCGCCGCGTACCTGCCTGCACCTGCGTCGCCTGCCCTTCGGTCACAGCCCCCCATGGCGCGGAACGTGCGTACGGAAGAATAGGCGGGAGCGGTCAGGTGCAGGGCGAGCAGGAAGTAGCCAGCGTGGAGTTCGACGTCACCATCGAGATCCCGAAGGGGCAGCGCAACAAGTACGAGATGGACCACCACACCGGCCGGATCCGACTGGACCGGATGCTGTTCACCAGCACCCGCTACCCCGCCGACTACGGCTTCGTCGACGACACCCTCGGCGGCGACGGCGATCCACTGGACGCGCTGGTGCTGCTGGACGAACCGACCTTTCCCGGGTGTCTGATCCGCTGCCGCGCGATCGGGATGTTCCGCATGACCGACGAGGCCGGGCCGGACGAGAAGCTCTTGTGCGTGCCGGTCGGCGACCCGCGCCAGGAGCACCTGCGCGACATCTTCCACGTAGCCGAGTTCGACCGGCTCGAGATCCAGCACTTCTTCGAGGTCTACAAGGACCTCGAGCCGGGCAAATCGGTCGAGGGGGCGACCTGGGTGGGTCGGGCCGAGGCCGAGAAGGAGATCCTGGCCTCGCGACGGCGCTACTGCCAGAACCCGCACGCCGTGGACGTGTCGGGGCAGCCCAAGCGCGGCAACCAGCACCTCGACGACATCGCCCCGGCCAGCTAGCGGCAGCGCTCATGTCGCCGGTGGACATCGGGCCGGAGCAGCTGCTGATCCTGTGTGCGTTCGCCTTCCTGGCAGGCGGTCTCGATGCCATCGTCGGCGGGGGCGGGCTGGTGCAGCTGCCCGCGCTGCTGGTCGTCCTGCCGCAGGCACCAGTGGTGGCGCTGCTCGGGACGAACAAGCTGGCCTCGGTGGTCGGCACCGCCTCGGCGGCGGTCGCCTACTCCCGCCGGGTGCGGGTGGACCGCCGCACCGCCGCCTGGATGGCCGGGGCCGCCTTCGCCGGGTCGGCGGGCGGCGCGCTGCTCGCCACCCAGGTCGGCAGCGGCGCGCTCCGGCCGGTGGTGCTCGTGGCGCTGGTGGCCGTGCTGGTCTACACGGTCTACAGCCCCGCGCTCGGCGAGGTGGAGCTGCTGCGCCTGCGGGCACGGGCGCAGCGGGGGGTCGCCGTCGGCGGCGGCGCCCTGATCGGCTTCTACGACGGCTTTCTCGGACCGGGCACCGGCAGCTTCCTGGTGTTCCTGCTGGTCGGCGCAGTCGGGCTGTCCTTCCTGCACGCCAGCGCCGTAGCCAAGGTCGTCAACACGATGACCAACCTGGCGGCCCTGGCGCTGTTCGCCTGGGGTGGGCACGTGCTGTGGGCGCTCGGCGCGGCGATGGCGACGGCCAACCTCGCCGGCAGCCAGGTCGGCGCCCGGCTCGCGATCCGCCGGGGCAGCGCCTGGATCCGACGGGTCTTCATCGTCGTGGTCAGCATCTTGATCGCGCGCCTGGCGTACGACGTCCTGGGTTAGACGGACTCGACGGCACGCCGGACTTCCGGGGGCCAACCGCAGCTGCGCTGGGCAGGTCTGATCGAGCCGCCTCGGAGAATCGAACTCCGGACAACCTCATTACGAGTGAGGTGCTCTACCGACTGAGCTAAGGCGGCCTGTTGCCGTCGAAACCCTACCGGCATGGGCGTCGAGGGAGACCTCCTCGGTGATCTACCGCGCACGGTGGCCTCCTGCGGCGTGTCGGCC
>JBBSUR010000052.1:0-13862 GCA_038234255.1 Mycobacteriales bacterium
CGAGCCGGACGACCGAGAAGGGCAGGTCGTCGAGCAGACCGGCGGCGCGCAGCCCCGCCAGTCCCTCCGCGTCCAGCTCCGGGACGACGAGCACGTCCGGCCGCAGACGACGCAAGGACTGTCCGGCCTGCCGCGGAACCGGGTTGAGTACGTAGAGGTTCGCCGTCACCACCCGCAGCCCCGGCGCCGCCGCCGTCCCCTCCGGCAGGGTCGCGGCGCCCAGGGCGGGCGCCACCACGAGCAGGTGGGCCAGGACCAGGAGCCCGGCCGAGCCGGCGAGCCACTTCCGGCGCTGCAGGCCGGCGAGGGCCAGCACGACGTACGCCGGGAGCAGGGTCAGTGGCAGCGCGCCGACGGCCAGGACCAGCAGGGTTCCCCGCTCGATCCCCAGCGCGCGGATGCCGACCAGCGCCGTGAGCCCGCCGACGAGCAGCCAGGTGAGCACGAGCAGCACCCCTGGCGGGGACGACAGCGGCCGCCCTCCCACAGTGGGGACCGGCGGCCGTCGGGTCGAAAGGAGAAGATCAGGTCAGTAAGGCGGCGGTCTCGTCGACCCAGTTGACGGCCTTCTCGCGCAGTTTGTCCTCGTAGGCCTTGGCGTGGTGGCCGCAGAAGAGCAGGTCCCCGGAGGTGAGCACGACACGAACGAAGGCCTGGGCGCCACAGCGGTCGCAGCGGTCGGCGGCGGTCAGAGTAGGAGCGGCAGGGGTCACGGTCGCGTTCATGCCCATAACAACACCACATATCGGCCCAGCGTTCCCGTCGAAGCCGGGATGGAAGGCGTGTCGACCCCGAAACGCCACCTGTCCGTCACGCCCGCCCCTGCAGGCTGGTGAGCAGGTGACGGGCGGCATCGGGCACGCTGACCTCGTTGCTGACCGCCAACCGCTCGAGCTCGTGCCGGCCTTGGGACGGGAGCAGTCCCTCGCGGTCGAGCAGCACCCCGAGGGCGCGGTCGATCGCGGAGCCGTCCTGCAGGGCCAGGCCGAGGCGCGCGGTGACGCGGGTGGCGGGAGGCAGCGCAAGATCCCGGTCGAGGATCAACCGCCGTGGGTCCAGGTCGAGCAGGGCCAGCAGGTCGGTGGCGGCCCGGCGCAGCTCACCCACCCGGCTGGAATACAGCGTCAGCACCGGAGCGATGCTCGAACGGCTGGGGAGCGACCGGTCAGGCAGGTGCAGGGCGAGCGAGCTCAGGACCGGTCGGGTCGGGGCGCTAGGGGTCGCCACGGTGATGCAGAGGGGCTGGCCGTGCCGGTGCGCGGTCAGCGACACGCCGACGCACGACGGAACGGCCTCGACGGCCAGCACCAGCAACTGCTCGACCATCTCGCCCAGCGCGCTCGGCACCTGCTCGCCGAGCCCGAGCTCCTGCAGGTGAGCAGCCAGGTCGCTGGGAAGCGTCATGGGCCGACTCCTCACCGCTGGCGTGTCCGAGCAGATTCCCGAGGCGCACGAGGAACGCGAGCTCCGTCACCGGACGGCCTCGACGAGCAGCTCAAGGCGGTTCAGCGAACCCCGGCCGCAGGGGTCGGGCGGGTCACTGCCTGACCACGCGGCCTGTCATGCCCCATGTCGTCCGGGTCAAGCTCCGCGCGGACCCGGTGTCGGGTCGGCGCCCGCATCGGGACCCCGGCCGGGGTCGGGGGTGGCGTCGTGCCGAGCGCGAGCGCGCCGCACGGCGTCACCGATCAGCTCACGGGCCACTTCGGCGAGCTTCGTCGAGCTGGTTTGGCTGAGCTCGCGCAGGCGGTCGAACGCCTGAGGGGCGGTGCTCCCGGAGCGGCTCATCAAGATGCCGAGGGCCTGGTCGATCTCGGCGCGGCTGGTCAGCGCGTCGCTGAGTTGGGCTACGAGCCGTTCGGCCTGCGCGAGCATCGCCGCGTTGGCCACACTGACCGCCGCCGGGCCGGCGAACGCCTCACCGAGGCGTACGGCGTTGGCGTCGAAGGAGTCCCGCGGATGCGCGTAGACGTTCAGCGCACCGAAGGCGGTCCCCTCAGGTCCTAGCAGCGGCAGGGACAGGGCACTGTGGACGCCGAGCCGACCCACCCGCGGACCGAACCGGGGCCACTGCGAGGCGCCGCCGAGGTTGCCCGAGGTGAAGGTCCGGGACTCGGCGACCGCGCTCACGCACGGCCCCTCGTTCAGACTGTACTGGATGTCGTCGACCTCGGTGACGAACCCGCCGGTCCCCACCACCGTCTTGGGATGGTCGGGCTCGAACAGGGTCAGCCCCGCGCCGTCCGCCTGGGGTATCGCCTGGACGGCCAGGTGGGCGACCCGCACCAGGGTCGTCGTGAGCGCCTGCGACCCAGTCAGCAAGCCCGACAGACCGGCCAGGCTCGCGGTGAAGTCGTACTCGTCGTCTCGGGACACGGCTCCTCGATCTCGCTGGACGTCGCGCGGGTCAGCGTTGACAGCAAGGGTGCCACACCCCGGAGGAAACCTCCGGTCCGAATTTCCCGAGATTCCCGGAACTGTGGACCTGCGGGGCCTGTCCCCCTATTGTCAGGGGCGACTGGGTCACAGTTGGTCGGATAGGGATGGCTGCGCAAGCTGCGATTCTCCAGGGGGTCCCTCCGGTTCCGGCACAGTACGGGCGCTGAACCTCGATGAGTCGCCATGAGCCCTGTTTCCCCCACTGTTGTTGACGTTCCGCCTGCGCCGACCGGATGGGCGCCTGTCCCGGCCGACGACGTCGACGGGCGCAACTTCGACGTCGCGGTCGAGATCCACCCGGAGCGTCCCGGGCTGGCCCGCGTGGCGTTGCGCGGCGAGCTGGACCTCGCCGCTGCTCCCCGGCTGTCCGACGGCCTGGCCGAGTTGTGCGCGCTCGCTCCGGTCCAGCCCACCGGGCACCGTCAGGTCGTCCATCTGGACCTGTCGGCATTGACGTTCATCGACTCGACCGGCCTGGGCGCGCTCCTGCAGACGCGGGACGCGTTGCGCGCCGCTGGATGGACCGTTCACCTGATCGGACCGTACGGCCAGTGCATGTGGCTGCTGCGCTTCGCCGCGGCGAGCGGTTGGCTGCGGACGGGGTGACGGCCGGTGACCCGTGAGCAGCAGCTATCCGCGGTGCTGAGCGAGTTCGCCCGCACCCTGCTCACCGACTTCCCCCTCCAGGGGATCCTGGACCGCGGCCCTTCCTGATCGTTTGTCCCCGGTGATGGGCCCTCCCTGATCACTTGGCGTCCAGAGGCCCCATTTGGGGGGGGATTCTCGCAAGAGGATCAGGGAGGGCCCCGCCACAGCGCCAGATGATCAGGGAGGGCCCCGCCACAGCCCTTGACCGCCCCCGCACAAGCCTCGCAACGTCGAGGGCTGTTCGTTCAGCCCCCCAGCACCCGCGCCAGCGCACGCATTGTGGGCCGGTCCAGCTGCCGGTCCAGCGACGTCTGCCCGGTGACCAACTGGGTGAACAGACCCCACATCCCCGGCACCGTGCGCATGACCTCGTGGAACATCCGCGGGTGTCGGCGGAACGCCGCGAGCACCCGGCGCCCACCGGCCATCTCCGCAGCGAGGGCGCCTGCGACCGCTGCCGGGTAGCCCGCGACGTCCCCGGCCGCCGCTGCTCCGGCCAGCGACCCCGAACGCAGCGCGTACGAGATCCCTTCGCGGGTCCAGGGCTCGAGCAGCCCGGCGGCATCGCCGGCCACCAGCACCCGACCGCGCCGCAGCGGTGAGCCCACGGTGCGTACCCGGGTCAGGTGGCCGCCATCGTGCTGCGCCGTGGTCAGGTCCAGCCCGAGCGAGGCGACGAACGAGCGGTAATAGGCGCGTACGGCGGACCCCTGCTCGCGGTCGCCGATCACTCCCACCGTCAGGGTGTCCCCCTTGGGGAAGACCCAGCCGTAGGACCCGGGCACCGGTCCCCAGTCGAGCCGCACATGGCCCGCCCAGTCCGATCCGGGCGGCGTCGGCAGCTCCGCCTCCATCCCGAGGTCGACCTGGTCGCAGACCACTCCGACGTACGCCCCGGCTCGGCTTCCCGAGCCGTCCGCGGCGACGACCGCGCCGGCGGTCAGCGGATCGCCGCGGGTGGACAGCACGACCTGGCCGTCCCGCTCGTCGTACGCCGTGACCGTGACGCCGGTGCGAAGTTCCACGCCGGCTTCGACCGCGACGGCGACCAGGGCCTGGTCCAGGTCGGCGCGCATGACCATGGGCAGGAACGGCTCCGCGCTGCGCGTGAAGCCGGCCGTGCCACGGCTGGTGAACGTGATCCGGCCGACCCGGTCGAGCGCCAGTGCGTCGAGGTCGATCCCGGCGACCGCGACCGCCGCCTGCGACGCGCCGATCATGCCCCCGCCGCAGCGCTTGTAGCGGGGCAGTGCCGGTTCGCGCTCCAGGAGCACCGTGCGGGCACCGGTGCGGACCGCCGCCAGGGCTGCCGCGGCCCCGGCCGGGCCGGCTCCGACGATCGCGACGTCCCAGCCGTTCATTTCAGCCCCGTTTCAGCGGACGGTCCTAGCGCACTTCGGTTCGCCTACGGTATGCATGCAGCGATCTGCCCAGTAAGGCGCCCGTCACCACCCCGACAGGGTCGTCGTTGAGCACGTCCAGGAAGCAGACGACGGAAGGCAGGTCGACGCGTGCGGAGCGAAGCTACGGTCGCTTTGGTTCGACCCGGTTTCCTCACCCCCGCCCGGATCGGTGTGGTGCTCACGCTGACCTTGCTCGCCGGGGTCGCGACCGCGACGACGTCCGGTCCGCTGATGACGAGTGACGTCGCCACCCTGCAGACCGAAGCGCTGGCCGCGGCCCCGCTCGACGCGTCGAGTGCCGCGACGCGTGCCGTGCCGGTCGCAGCGCCCGCCGCCGGCCCCGACCGGGCGCCCGCCGCTCCGGTGGCGCCGCCCGTACCGGGTTCGCCGCCTTCGTCCGGCCCTGCCGTCGCTCCGCTCACCGAGCTGCGTAGCCCGGACCTGCTGATCACCCTGCCCGCGTCGTTGCCCGCCGACCAGGCCGCTGCCCTGAGCGCGCTGCGCGACGTCCTGGCCGTCAGCGTGGTGGACGCCGGAACGGTGAAGGTCGGCGGACAGGACGCCCGCATGCTCGGCGTCGACCCCTCCTCGTTTCGACCCTTCACGCCGCAGGAGACCGCGCAGTCCGACCTGCTCTGGCAGTCCGTCGCCCGCGGTGAGGTGGCCCCCAGCTATGGGCTGGCCAAGGACCGGCAGCTGGTCCTCGGCGGACCGATCGCCCTGGGTGGTGCCGCGCCGGCGGGCCCGGAGATCGCCGGCCGGATCGGTGCCCTGGCCGGTTTCGGCCTACCGGGTGTGGATCTGGTGACCGACCGCACCAGGGCACGGGCGCTCGGCGTCGTCCCGGAGAGCGGGGTGCTGGTCAGTGCCCCGGCCCGCTCGATCCGCACGCTGCGTACCGCCGTGCAGGAGATTCTGGGCAAGGACGCGATCGTCGACGTCTTGCGCCCCGAGGTGCCCGCGGCACGCAAAGGCAAGCCGCGCAACTACCGCGAGCTCTACATCGACTCGGCGCGCTACTGCAAGGGCATGTCCTGGACGGTGCTGGCCGCCATCGGCCAGGTCGAGAGCGGCCACGGCCGCAACCTCGGCCCGTCCAGCGCTGGTGCCCTGGGGCCGATGCAGTTCCTGCCGAGCACCTGGGACGCGTACGGCCTGGACGGCGACAAGGATGGCACGGCGGACATCATGAACCCGTTCGACGCGGTGCCGTCCGCCGCGGCCTACCTGTGCCGCTTCGGCGCGAACCGGGGACCGGACGGGCTCTACAACGCGGTCTTCGCCTACAACCACGCCGACTGGTACGTGCAGAAGGTGCTCGGGCTCGCTGCGCAGTACAAGTGAGCGGTGGCCGGCCGCACCTTGGTCAGGCCAGGTAGGTGCCGAACCAGTCGAGCACGTCTGCGTAGATGCCGGCCGCAGCCGCGGCGTTGTAGCGCGGACCGGTGTCGTTGAAGAAGGCATGGTCGACACCGGGGACTACCTTCAGTTCGTGGGTCAGACCGGCTGCGGTCAAAGCCTTCTCGGCCTCGCCCAGGCCGGCGTTCACCCGGTCGTCCTGCTCGGCGAAGACGCCGAGCACCGCGGCCTTCGTGCCGGTGAAGTCCAGCGCCGACGGCAGCGGTCCGTAGAAGGGGATCGCCGCGGCCAGGCCCGGGGCGCCGGCGGTCAGCAGCCGCCACAGCATCCCGCCGCCGAAGCAGAAGCCGATCGCGCCGGTCGCGGCGTCCGGGGCCCGCAGGTTCAGCTCGTCCAGCCCGCTCTGCAGGTCGCTGATCAGCTCGACCTCCGACAGCGCGTTCAGGGCGGCGGTCGCGTCGTCGACGGCGGGCGTACCGCCCTTGCGGGAGATCAGGTCCACGGCCAGCGCGGCGTAGCCGTCACCGGCCAGCCGGCCGGCGACGGCGCGGATGTGGTCGGTGAGGCCGCGGTTCTCGTGCACCACCAGCACCGCTCCCTTCGGCGCGCCGTCCGGGGTGGCGAAGGCGCCCAGCACCGAGCCGCCGTCCCCGGGGAAGCTGACCGGCTCGGTGCGGGCGAGCGCCTGGGCGACGTCGTAGCCCACGCCGGTCACCGCCGGGGAGGCGCTGGGCCGGGCGGCCTGCGACGGAGCCGGCGAACCCGCCGACGGTGCCGGATCGTCGGCTCCGCAGGCGGACAGCAGCGCCGCGGCGCCGGTGAGCGACAGGCCCATCAGCCCGAGCCGGGTCAGCGCGTCGCGTCGGCTCAGGTGGCCTTCGACGTGGTCGAGAGCAACCTCGGTGACGAGGTAGTCGTGCAGTGCCATGTGCCGGTCCTTTCGTGGCAGAGCGTCAGGCCTCGGGGACGAGGACCACCTTGCCGATCGTTGCGCGGCCGCCGAGCCGGGCCAGCGCCTGCGGGGCGTCGTGCAGCGGCAACTCGGCACCGATCAGCGGGTCCACCAGACCTGCCTGCCACAGTGACATCAACGCGTCGTGGGTCTGCGTCATCAACTGCGGCTGGTGGGACCGGTACAGACCCCAGTGCAGTCCGACGACCGCGTAGTTCTTGACCAATGCATGGCTGGTCGGCGCGTCGGCGATCCGGCCTCCGGTAAAGCCGACGACAACGATCCGCCCCTCGAAGGCGACGCATCGGCGGCTGCGGTCGAAGACGTCACCGCCGACCGAGTCGTAGATGACGTCGGCGCCCCGGCCTTCGGTGACGTCCTTGACGACGGGCACGAAGTCCTCTGCCCGGTAGTCGATCACGACGTCGGCACCGAGTCGCTCGCAGACGCGAGACTTCTCGGGACCGCCGGCGGTGGCGATGACCCGGGCGCCGGCCGCTTTGCCCAGCTGGATAGCCGCGCTGCCGACCCCGCCCGCACCGGCATGGATCAGCAGCGTCTCGCCGGCCTGCAGCCGGGCCCGTCGGTGCAGCCCGACGTAGCCGGTCTGGTAGGTGACGAGCATGCTTGCGGCGGTGACGGCCGACATGGCATCGGGAACGGGCAGCGCGGCGGCTTCGGCGACGGCCACCTGCTCGGCCAGCCCACCGCGCGGTAACCCGGGACCGGCCAGGACGCGCTCGCCGGCGCGGGCGCCGTCGAGCACCGTGCCACACACCTCCAGTCCGGGCGTGAACGGCAGCGGCGGCTTCTCCTGGTAGGTCCCGCGGCACAGCAGCACGTCGGGGAAGTTGAGCGCCACCGCGTCGACCCGCAGCCGGAGGGTCCCGGCGTGCGCCTCGGGTTCGGCGACGTCGTCCCACCGCAGTACGTCCTGCGGCTCGCCCAGCTGGTGGACCTGCCAGGCGCGCATGCCGTTCCTCCGTACGGTAGGAACGCCCGCATGAACAACGGTCCGTTCGCCGACTTCCAGAACGAGGTCTACCTCAACGGCCTGCTCGGCGAACAGCCGACCCTGCCCTTCGGGTGGCGGGAGACGGAGGCGGCGGCGCACGCGGTCATGACGCCCGGCGCTGTCGGCTACGTCGCCGGCGGCTCCGGTGGTGAGGAGACGATGGCGGCCAACCGGGCGGCGTTCGACCGCTGGCGGCTGGTCCCGCGGATGCTGCGGGGCATCCCGGCGCAGCGCTCGCACCAGACGACGCTGCTCGGCACGACGATGCCGGCGCCGGTGCTGCTCGCGCCGGTGGGGGTGTTGTCGATCGTGCACCCGGACGCCGAACGGGCGGTCGCCTCGGCAGCGGCCGAGCTGGGGTTGACGTTCGTCGTCTCGACCGCGTCGTCGACGACCATGGAGGACGTCGCGGGTGTGGCGCCTGACGCTTCGCGCTGGTTCCAGCTGTACTGGCCGGCGGATCGCGAACTGGCAGCCTCGTTCGTCGCACGTGCCGAGGCGTCCGGCTACGGGGCGATCGTGCTGACCGTCGACACCTGGCAGTTGGGCTGGCGGCCACGCGACCTCGACACGGCGTACCTGCCGTTCCTGCAGGCCGAAGGGGTCGCGAACTACTTCTCCGATCCGGTCTTCCAGCAGGGGCTGACGCCGGGTGACCAGGGCGCGGCCGTCCTGAAGTTCGTCGGGCTGTTCACCAACCCGACGCTGACGTGGACGGATCTGGCCTGGTTGCGGGGACAGACCTCGCTGCCCCTGGTGGTGAAGGGACTGCAGCACCCAGACGATGTACGCCGCGCTGCCGACGCGGGGGTCTCGGCCGTGGTGTGCAGCAACCACGGCGGGCGCCAGGTCGACGGGGCGATCGGCTCGCTCGACGCGCTGCCCGGTCTGGTCGAGGTGGCCCACGATCTGCCCGTGCTGTTCGACAGTGGGGTGCGCACCGGCGCCGACGCGTGCAAGGCGCTCGCCCTGGGTGCTGCTGCGGTGTTGCTCGGCCGGCCGTACGTCTATGGACTGGCCCTGGCCGGGAGGGCAGGGGTACGCCACGTCCTGCGCTGCTTGCTCGCCGATCTGGACTTGCAGGCGGGGCTGTCAGGTCATGCCAGCGTGGCAGAGCTGTCGCCGGAGTCGCTGCAGCGGACCAGATGAGCCGAGCGCTGGCCGCGGGTGCCGAGTCCCGTCCCTGATCAACTGGCGTGTTTCGTGCCGATTCGGCGGCAGATTTCGACACATCCGGCGACCAGGTCATACCAATAGCCGAACCGCCGCTCCGCACCGCTCGTAGATCGCCAGCGCCCGCCGGTCCAGGGTGACGAGGACAGCGCCCGCCGCCTGCGCCGTCAGCGCGACAAGCGCGTCGTACACCGCGCCACCGGAGATGGCCATTCCCGCGAGCCGCCCGGGAAGAGCCGCCTGCCGGTCGGCATCGAGGACCAAGCGGGCTGCGGGAAACGTCGTGTGCAGGAACTGCGCGACCACAGGCGGATCAGCCCGGAACGGCTCGGGAAGGCGGGTCAGCACCGAGTAGGCCTCCAGGGCTGCGTGGCCCGGGAGGGCCGGTGCCAGGCTTAGGACATCGCGCGCCACCCCGTGGTGCTCGTGCCAAGCGCCGAACATCGCGACCACGACCGAGGTGTCGAGTGCGATCAACGACGAACCCGCTCGAGGGTCTCGCGCACCATCTCGGCGGTGAGCACCGGCATCTCGCGCTGGGTCACCGCGACGACACCGTGCTCGTGGTGCTCCAGCCGCATCGGGGTGGTGGGCGTTTGGATCTCGAGCCGGCGATCCACCACGCGCACCTCGAGCTCGGTGCCGGCGACGAGTCCGAGCTCATCCCGCGCCGCCTTGGGGACGACGAGTCTGCCTGCCGCGTCAATGACAGTGCGCATGGCAGAAAACTACCATTCGTAGCCCCCTCCCTGATCAATTGGCGCAATCGGGGCCGGATCTGCTCGCATTCTCGCCAAACCATCAGAGAGGCCGGGTGTGGGGCGCCAAACGATCAGGAAGGGCCGGCGCAGCGCCGGTGTGGAGCGCCGTGTGACCGCAGCTGCCGACCTGCCCTCGAGGCGTTGGTCACCTCGGCGTTCGGCTCAGCGGGGCGACGGCCTGGACTCGCCTGCGGCGACGGCGCACGTCACCACACACCGGCCTCTCCGACGGGCGCCGCAGTTCCGGCCCGAGCGCCATCCTCGTCCAGCGGCCCCGGGACGCCACGGAAGCGGTAGACCATCACGTCGCGGCCGGCCTGCAGGAGGAACGCCTGACCGGTCTGCGCGGAGTCCAACGCGGTGAGCGCTGCCCGACCGGCCACCTCGACCCCGATGAGCGGCACGCCGCTGTCCTCGAGTGCCGACCGGAGGCCCGCGAGGATGGGCGTGTCGGCGAAGCCGGGGCAGAAGGCGTTCACCCGGATGCCCTGGGGCTCCAACGCCGGCCCGAGCGCACGTACCAGCCCGACGACGGCGTGCTTGTTGGCCGCATAGACGGGGTCGAAGGGCGCCGCGGTCAGCCCGGCCATTGATGCGGTGGCCAGGATCGCGCCGCCGCCCCGCCGACGCAACGCCGGGATCGCCGCATGCACCCCGAACACCACCCCGTCGACGTTGACCGCCATCGCCCGGCGGTACCTCCCGACCTCGAAGTCGTCCGCGACCCCACAGCCGGTCGCGACGCCGGCGTTGAGGAACACCAGGTCCAGCCCGCCATGCAGCGTCTCCGCCGCCAGGGTCGTCGCGACCACCTGCTCGTACGAGCTCACGTCGCACCGCAGGAACGTCGCCCCCAACTCGGCGGCGACGGCTTGACCGCCGGTTTCGTCGATGTCGCACAGCACGACGGCATCACCCCGGCGTACGAGCTGCCGCGCCACCTCGGCGCCGAAGCCGGAGGCGCCGCCGGTCACCAGCGCGACGAGGCCGGACCCGGTCTGGCTCACGCGACTCCGGGCGACATCTCGGTCCCGGCGGCCGACAGCTCCGGCGGATCGACCCCGGCGTCGACGACCAGCCGGGCGATGCGCTCGCGGTGCTGGGCGGCGTCTCCGTACGCCGCCTCCAGGCGCTTGCAGCGCTTGAAGTAAAAGTGCGTGTCGTGCTCCCAGGTGTAGCCGATGCCCCCGTGGTACTGGATCATCGCGCTGGTCGCCTCGCGGGCGATGTCGGTCGCCTTCGACTTCGCGATCGAGGCGGCGAGCCGACGGTCCTCGGCATCCACGTCGGCCGCATGGGCTGCGTAGGTGGCGGCGTGCTCGGCGAACGTGACGCCGATGTGCAGGTCGGCCAGGTGGTGCTTGAGCGCTTGGAACGAGCCGACCGGCTTGCCGAACTGCACCCGCGTCTTGTCGTACTCCACCGTGTCGTGCAGCGCCTTGCGCGCCAGACCGACGAGGTCGTTCGCGACCAGGACCGCGGCACGGTCGAGCAGGTCCTGCACCACTTGGGGGGTCGAGCCAGCCAGCTTCTCGCCGGTCGCGCCGTCCAGCGTGACCGTGCACAGCCGGGTGGTCCGATCCAGTGCGTCGCGCTCGACCACGGTGACCCCCGGACCCCGCGGGTCGACCAGGTAGAGCCCGTCCTGCGCAGCCACGACCAGCAGATCGGCAGCGCCGGCGTACTCCACCAGGTCGAGCCGCCCGGACAGCGTCCCCCCGTCGGCGATCGCCGGAGCACCCGAGGGCCGCGGACTGGAACCGGCCTGCAGCAGGGCCACCGCCGCCTTCACCTGACCGGCGCCAAGGGCCGGAAGATGCTGCGCCTGCTGCTCTTTCGACCCGGCCAGGCGTACGGCCTCGCCGGCCAACACGGTGCCCAGCCACGGGCCGGGCACCGTCCCGGCCCCGAACTCGCGGGCCAGCACCGCGGCGTCGAGCAGGCCGAGGCCGATACCGTCGTACTCCTCTGGGACCAGCACGGCCAGCCAACCCTGCTCGCCGAACGCCTGCCACAGCGGACCGGGGATGCCGTCGCCGTCGCCGTCGGGTCCGTCGTAGAGCGCCCGGACCTGCGCCGGGCCGAAGCGGCCACGCAGGTAGGACCGCACCGCGGCCTGCAGGGCGCGCTGCTCATCGGTGAGCTGGAACCGCATGGCCGGATCTCCTGACGTCAGCGGGGCAGGGTCAACGGGGCAGGCCGAGCACGCGCTCGGCCACGACGGTGCGCTGGACCTGTTGCGAGCCGCCCCAGATCGTGCACGAGCGCGACCACATGGCCAGGCTGGTGAGTTCGGCGATGGATTCCCCGGACGGCAGCTCGGGGAGCTGGAAGCCGACGCCGAGCACCGCCTCGTAGGCGTCGGAGACCCGCCGGAACGTCTCCGACCACATGATCTTGGTCATCGACGCCTCGAAGCCCAGGTCCTTGCCCTGCGCGGTCTGGGTGAGCACGTGCCACGAGTGGTACTTCAGGCACTCGAGCTCGACTAGCGCCCCGGCCAACTGCTGACGCAGCACGGGGTCCTGCGCGGCGGGGCGGCCGTCCCGGGCGAGCCCGCGGGCAATGTTCACCACCGCGTCCCACTGCTGGCGGAACTCGGTGTACTGGCCGATGGCGCTGGAGCCGCGCTCGAACGACAGCAGCAGCATGGCCGTCGCCCAGCCGTTGCCCTCGCCGCCGAGCACCTCGCTCTGCGGACAGGTCGCGTCGGTGAAGAACACCTCGCCGAACTCCGAGGCGCCGGTCATCTGCTTCAGTGGCCGCGCCTCGACCCCGCTCTGGTGCATGTCGACCAGCAGCATCGAGATGCCGGCGTGCCGCGCTCCGCCGTCCGCGGGGCTGGTACGGGCGAGGGTGAAGATCCGGTCGCCGTGCATCGCGTTGGTGGTCCAGGTCTTCTGCCCGTTGAGCAGGTAGTCCTGCCCCTGCGGCTCGGCCCTCATCTGCAGTGCCGCGAGGTCCGATCCGGCCCCGGGCTCGGAGAACCCCTGACACCAGATGACATCGCAGTGCAGTAGCGGCGCGATGATGCTGCGCTTTTGTTCCTCGGTACCGACCGCCATGATGGTTGGCGCCAGGAAGGCCAGCCCCAGCGCGTTGACGGTCGCCGGCGCGTTGGCGAGCGCCATCTCCTCGTCGTAGATGGCCTTCATGGTGGGGGTGCCGCCGCGCCCGCCGTACTCGGTCGGCCACTGGATCCCGGCGAAGCCGGCCTTCGCCTTGCCGGCCTCCCACTCACGCCGGACCGCAAACGACTCGTCCTCGGACAGGTCGGCCCAGAAGTCCCGTCTGCGCATCGCCGCCGGCAGGTTGTCCGCCAGCCAGGACCGCAGCTCGGCGCGGAACTGCTCGTCCGGCGCACTGTGACGCAGGTCCACCAGGGCCTCCAGGACAACGGGACGGGAACGTGAACCGAACGCCGTTCTAGCGTACGCGGGGACAGACTGTGCGGGTGACCCCTCCCAACCCCGCTGCCCTGCTCGACCTCGCCACCGACCTGGCCCGGCGCGCCGGGGCGCTGGCGCTGTCCATGCGGGAGGGCATCGAGCAGGAGAGCACCAAGTCCTCACCGACCGACGTGGTGACCGCCGCCGACCGCGCGAGCGAGGCTCTGCTCGTCGAGGGCATCCGGGCGGCCCGGCCGGGCGACGGCATCCTGGGCGAGGAGGGCGCCTCCGACGACGGCGTGACCGGGGTGCGTTGGGTGGTCGACCCGATCGACGGGACCGTGAACTACCTCTACGGCATCGCCCAGTGGGCCGTGTCGATCGGGGTCGAGGTCGACGGACAGGTGCAGGCAGGTGTGGTCTTCAACCCCGCCGCCGACGAGCTGTTCAGCGCCGTACGCGGTGCGGGGGCCTTCCTCAACGGCCGGCCGCTGCGCTGCACGTCGGTGGAACTGCTGTCACAGGCGCTGGTGGCGACCGGCTTCGGTTACGACGCACGCCGGCGGGCGGCGCAGGCACTCGTCCTGCCCGTCCTGCTGCCGCGGTGCCGGGACATCCGCCGGATGGGCGCCGGCGCCCTGGACCTGTGCGCGGTGGCCGCCGGGCGACTCGACGCCTACTACGAGCAGGGCCTGTCGCCATGGGACATCGCGGCCGGCGCGC
>JBBSUR010000053.1:0-13704 GCA_038234255.1 Mycobacteriales bacterium
CGCCCATTGATCAGGCAGGGCCGGCCTGCCGCGCCCATTGATCAGGCAGGGCCGGCCTGCCGCGCCGGGCACCTCGCGCGCCCACCGGGCCGAACCTCACGGTCTGCGGCCGGACGCGGGTCTGGACGCCGTACGCGAGGCTGCGCGGCCGCTGGTGACCGGGCGGCCCGCCACCGGGCGAGGCGGCGGGTCGCCCTGGTGACCCGGCACCGGCAGCCGTCACCGCAGGACAGCCGGCCGGCAGGAGATCGATCCGATCTCGACACGCGGGAACTTGACGGGAGTGATCATCAGGAGCACCCTCGGCGGCACGCGGCGGGTCGGGGGATCCGCCACCACGGCCTGAGGGGGACCCGTGACGCACGAACTCCCTGCCCGCACCACCTACCAGATCCGGCCGCACTCGGTCGAGACGCTGTGTGCCGTCCCGCCGCATCCGGACCTGCTCGACCGCTTCCAACAGCAGATGTCGGACACCCGCGAGGCGGCGGACGACCTGGTGGCCCGCCGGATCCGCTTCTCCGAGCCGCGCCACGTCGGCCTCAACGACGGCTTGATCTTTCCCGGCACTTACTTCCCGCTCGGCACCACGGCCGCCGTGGCGAGCAACTCCGCGCGCGAGCGCGCGCCGCTGCGGGGCACGGTGCGGGTGGTCGTCGTGCTTGTCGACTTCTCCGACAAGCACATGACGCAAAGCGTGGCGCACTTCAACGACCTGTTCTTCTCCACCGGCGTCCTGCCGCACGGCAGCGTCAAGGAGTACTTCACCGAGGTCAGCAACGGCCTCGTCACGCTCACCGGCCAGGTGGTCGGTCCGCTGCGGATGCCGCACCCGCTCTCCTACTACGCCGGCAGCGACAACGGTCTGCAGGCCAGCCGCCCCAACGCGCGTGACCTGGCCAACGACGCCGCCGTCGCCGCCGACCCGACCGTCAACTTCACGCCCTACGACAACGACGGCAACGGCTACGTCGACGCGTTCGTCGTGGTGCACGCCGGGGGCGGCGCCGAGGCCTCCGGCGCGTCGACCGACATCTGGTCGCACAAGTGGGTCCTGCCCACCGAATACGTCGCTGACAGCACGAAGATCTACGCCTACCTCACCATCCCTGAGGACGCCAAGATCGGTGTCAGCGCGCATGAGTTGGGCCACCTGCTGTTCGGCTGGCCGGACCTGTACGACACCGACTACTCCTCCGCCGGCATCGGCAACTGGTGCCTCATGGCCGGCGGCTCGTGGGGTGGCGGCGGCGACGTCCCGGTGCACCCGTCGGCCTGGTGCAAGGCGCACCAGGGCTGGGTCACCGTCGACATCCGTACCTCCAACGCCGTAGTCAGCATGGCCGACGTCAAGGACTCGCGCACCGTCTACCGGCTGTGGAAGGACGGCGGCGCCGGCAGCGAATACTTCCTGGTCGAGAACCGGCAGCAGGCCCGCTACGACGCCTCCCTCCCGTCGGGTGGGCTGCTCATCTGGCACATCGACGACGCGATCGCCGGCAACAGCGACGAGGACCACCCGCGGGTGGCGCTCGAGCAGGCCGACGGACGCGGCGACCTGGAGCGCCGGGCCAACCAGGGCGACGCCGGCGACCCCTACCCCGGCTCGGCCACGAACACCAGCTTCCACGACAGCTCGACCCCGAACTCGAAGTCGTACGCCGGATCCCCGACCTGCGTCGGCGTCACCGAGATCTCGGGGAGCGGGCCGACGATGAGCGCCCGGCTGTCGATCCGCTGCTTCGACAAGCCCTTCCTGCGCAAGGAGCTGATCAAGGAGAAGGATCTGCGCGAGGGCAAGCAGCCCAAGGACCTGCGCGACAAGTCCCTGGCCACGGACAAGACGCTGGTCAACGACAAGTCGCTCGTGCGGGACAAGTCGTTCGAGCGCGACAAGGGGCTGCTCGGCGACAAGCGGGCGGGAAAGGAGGTCGACAAGCCGGTCACCGACAAGGCCGCCGCCTTCGACAAGGGCTTCGACCGCAAGTTGGGCGACACCCGCTTCGACCGGCCGACCGGGTCCGGCGGTGAGGGGCTCGAGGCGCGGGTAGCCGAGTTGGAGCAGCTCGTGGCCGCCCTGCTCGGTGGCGACGCCGCCGCCGAGCCGTTCATCGGCGGCGAGGACCGCCCCGACCTCGGGATGAGCGCGTACGCGCAGGAAGACGACTACGACCAGCTGCGCGGGGCCGTACAGCAGGGTTCAGTCGAGGCCAAGCGGCTCTACGACAGCAAACCGGCGGAGTGAGCGAAGCGGCGCACGGCCCGCAGCGGACGGCCGGCGGCGGCCGGCCGCCGCGGGTCCTGGTGCTGGCGCACGCCGGCGACGTCGGTGGTCGACGGCTCGCCCAGGCGCTGGCCGGGACCGCACAGGTGACGCTGGTGTCCGACCTCCAGTTGGCCCAGGCCCGGTGGCGGCACGAGGTGGGCACCGGCCGGCCGAGCCGGGTCGAGCTGCGCGACGGGACGGTGCTCGCCGACGCCGAACTGGACGCCGACGGTGGCGGCGACGGTGGCGGCGACGGTGGCGGCGGTGATGACTGCGGCGTCGGCGGTGCCGTGCGGGCCGTGCGGGCCGTGGTGTGCCGGCTGGCCACCGTCGTGCCGCCGCAGTTCGCCGCGTCGGCAGCGGCCGACAGGGACTACGCCGCGACCGAGCTCACCGCCCTGACCGTCAGCTGGCTGGCGTCGCTGCGCTCCCCGGTGCTCAACCTGCCGACCCCCCGGGGCCTGGCCGGCCCGCAGCGCGGGCCGGCCGAGTGGGCGGTCCGCGCGGCCGCTGCCGGTTTTCCGGTCGCGCCCGTCCGGCTGGCCTCCAGCGCCCGGGCCGGCGCGACGGCGGGCCTCGAGCGGCGGGCGTTGGACGGCGTGCCCTTTCTGCCCCGGGGGTACGACGCCCCGCCCGACCCGTGGCCACCTGGGGACCGACCGGCGCTGTGGACCGAGCCGGGGGAACAGGTGCGCTCCCTGCTGGTCGCGGGAGGGGACGTGGTCGGCCCAGGGGCCGAGCGGCTGGCCGGCCCGGCCCGGCGACTGGCCGCCGAGGCCGGCTGCGGCCTGCTGGAGGTGCTCCTGCAGGTCCCGTCGGGTGCGGCCGACGACCCGGTGCGCTGGCGCTTCGCCGGCGCCGAGCCGGTACCGGCGCTGGCGTGGCCCGGCCAGCTCGATGCCGCCGCGCGAGCCGTCCATGCCCTGGCGTTGACGCCACGGCATCGCTCGCGAACCGCCCGGATTCCGCACCCGCTCGCGGGATGATCCTGCTCTGCGGGGTCCCGAGCGAGCCGCCCCTCGCCCTCGCGATCGAGGCCGCCCAGGCGCTCGACCTGGAGCACCGGGTCGTGAACCAACGAGGCGAGCTCACCGTCACCCTGGACATCGACCAGGTTCCGCAGGCCCGGCTCTGCGGTGCGGGACCGGAGTTGGACCTCGGCGATGTCGACGGCATCTACCTGCGGCTGGCCGAGCCGGACGACACCGCCCGGGTCCGCGCCGCGTCGTACGACCGGCATGTCGCGGAGCGTGCGGTCGTCGCCTCGACGCTGCTGTCGGAGTGGTGCGAGGTCACCGGCGCGCGGGTGGCCAACCCATCCTCGGCGATGGCGTCGAACGCCTCCAAGCCCTACCAGCTGCAGCTCATCGCCGGCGCGGGCTTCCGGGTGCCGCCGACGCTGGTCACGAACGACGCCGACGCGGTGCTCGCCTTCCGGGCCGAGCACGGCCGGCTGGTGTTCAAGTCCACCAGCGGCATCCGCTCGGTGGTGCGGGAGTTGACGCCGGACCGGCTTGCCCGCCTGGACCGTCTCGCCGCCCTGCCCACCTCCTTCCAGTCCTACCTGACGGGCACCGACGTACGTGTGCACGTCGTCGGCGACACCGCACTGGCCTGCGCGATCACCACCCCGGCCATCGACTACCGGTACGCCACTGGCGCCGACGAACCGCTGGAGATGGTGCCGTACCGCCTTCCCGACGACGTCCAGCGGCGGTGCCTCGCGCTCAGCCGGCTGCTCGAGCTGCCCTTCTGCGGGATCGACCTGCTGTGCGACGATGACGGCGCCTGGTGGTGCTTCGAGGTGAACCCCTCGCCCGGTTACAGCTGGTTCGAGCAGCAGGCCGACCTGCCGATCTCCCGGGCGCTGGTGACGTGGCTGGCCACCGGTCGGGCGCGAGAGGGGTGAGCGCGGTGGTCCAGGTGATCGAGAACTGGGCGGATCTGCTCGGGCGGGTGCGCGCGGTGCATTCCGGCGGCGCGGCCGCCACGGTGACCGTCGACGTGGAGGACGTTCGCCCGGTGCCCGGCTGGCCCAATCTGCTGGCCGAGTTGGCCGGGACGACGGCCGAGCTGCGGGTGCCGCCCGAGGCGCTGCCCGCTCTGCGGGAGACCGAGCGGATGGTGTTGCGGGCCCGGCTGGCCGGGCCGCGCGTCACGTTCCTGAGCGCCGAGCCCGGCGAGCACCGCCCGGTGGGTTGAGCCGCCGGCGCTGAGCAGAGCGAAGCCGACTGAGCACGCAACTACGGATGTGGACCGATCGTGACGATCGTGATGACACCGGCCCCTGGGCCGTAATGCCAGAACACCCGCCAAGCCGATGGCGTGCGATTCTCCACATAGGACTCCCAGACCTCTTCCCCGCCCAGTCCCGCTATCGAATCGTACTTGTGGCTTTTCAGGCCGGGATGGCGCGGGTTCGTCTCGATCCGGCTGAGCGTGCGGCCGACCTTGCGGAGTTTCGCCTCGTACTGCGCTGAGCCCGCCAGGTCCGCGAGGACCTGGCGGGCTTCGTCGGTGACGCGCAGGGTGAAGGACGGCATCCGTCAGGCGTCCTCCTGGTCGTCCGCGTACTCGGCGAACGTCATCTCCTCGGTCCGGCCCGCCGCGCTGTCCGCTAGCCCGCGGGCCACCGACGCTCGGAGCTTGTCGTTCTCCCAGACGATCAGCTCGCGCTTGGGGATGCTCACGAGCGGCGTCAGCAGGATCTCGCCGTGCTCGCTGACGGACACCGCGTAACGGTCGTCTCGCCGCACCCCTGCCTTGCCGAAGGCGATGCGCGCTCGGTCGTCAGCGCTGAACTCGCCGATCGGGGCGAACCCACCGAGGGTGTTCATGCGACCTCCCTGGCCTTCACGTGCGCAGGATACTACCCCCTGGGGGCAAATGGCCAACGTCCCAGGGGGAGAAGCGCTAGTGACCGAGTCCCACGCTCAGGCTCGGCACCGCTCAGGTCTGGGCCGCCATGGCCTGGCTCTGGCCGGCCCCCTGCTCAGGTAGGACGACGACATGCCCCACGGCGAGCCGCTCGACCTGCTCGGCGAGGGAACGGCCCAGCGTGACGTAAGCGTCGAACTGCTCGTGGTCGAACCACTGGTCGCCGGTGCTGTCGTGCGGAAAGACCGCGTTCTTGCAGGCGTAGCTCAGCAGCTCGTAGGGGGTCCCGCCGGTCAACAGGGCCTTCGCCACGACGATCGTCCCGGTCCGGGCGCCCTCCGGCAGACCGCTCTGGGGCGGGTAGGTGACGGTCCAGCGCACTACCGCGCTGCGGGAGAGCCGTCCGCTGATCGGGGCGAGCGGCACCGGTGGGTCCAGCGGGGCGCCTCCGCCGGGCACGAGCGACTCCGGAGAGTCCAGTTCGATCCGGACGCCGAGTTCCTCGCGTGCCAGCGTGATCGCGTCGGCGAGCGTGCCAGCGAACGGCGGGCTGTCGCCGCTGGAGTCGATGCAGTAGATCTCGGTGCAGCGCCGGCGCAACAGCTCCACCAGCCCGAGGTTCTCGTAGTGGCCGCCGTCGGTGACGTAGAGCAGTCGCTCGTCGTGGCGGTAGGCCCCGAACGCCTCCCGCAGCAGGTAGCCGATCCGCCGAAGTCGCGGCAGCCCCGGTGAGTTCCACTCGGCCTCGTGACCGGGCGATCCGGCGCAGGTCCAGCGGCGTACGAAACAGGGGTTCGGCAGCCACGTACCCAGCCGCACGTTGGTCAACGCGAACAAGGTCTGGAACGCACGTGCCTGCCGGCCCATCGCCGAGGCGAAGGCCGCACCGGAGATCGCGACGGCCGCCTGCACCGTGAGGTCGCGTCGCAGGTGCGGCGAGACGACGTCCTCGAGCTGCGCCGTGGCGACGTAACCGACATCGGGGCCCCCGACCCAATCGGCGGTGAGGGTGAACGAGACGGCCCGCCGTCCCGGTGGCGTCCGCTGCTGTCCGCTGAGGGTGGCCGCGGCGACGAAGACGACCTCGGGAAAGCCCGGCTGCTGCTTCGCGTGCGTGCTGAGCATCGTGTATTCGCCGTCATAGTCGTACGGGCGCGCGACGATGCGGCCATCGGCCCGGGCCACCCGCCGGACCGCGAAGGAGCTGGCCAGCCGGCGGCGGTAGAAGGGGTGCAGCCCGAGCCAGGTCTGGTCGATCGCACCGCCGGCGACGGCCAGGACCGCGAGGGCGCCGAGCAGGAGCCACACCGGCTGCCAGTCGGCGAGGCTCCCGCCGCTGCCGGGCGGGGACCAGTTCGCGGCGGTCGCGGTCATCGCGCCGAGTACGAGCAGGAAACCGGTGGCCAGGCCGGCGAGCATCGCCAGCACCAGCAGCCGCCGCACCAGGCTGCCCGGGACCGCCCGGGATCCCGCCGTGCCGTCCTTGCGGAACCGGCCCAGCTTCTCCCCCAGGGCTTCCCGGCGCCGCCAGAGGATGCCGGCCAGGGCGGCGAGGTAGCTGAACAGCACCACACCGGCACCTCCGGCTCCGGCCGCCGGGGCGGGGTCGCCCTCGGGGATCGCGAGCACAGCGGCGCTCGCCCACGACAGCGCCGGGAGTCCGATCCCGAACACCGCCACCACGGTGGCCAGGGCGACGCCTGCCCGGGCGAGCCTGGCTGTCCGGGCGGACCACGTGCCGGTGGCCGACAAGCTCAGCAACGAGGCCACATAGGCCACGACGGCCACGACGGCCAGTCCCGCGAGCGCCACGGCGGCGCCCTGCCCCGGGGCCGGGAACGGTGGCACGGTGGCATCGACGCCCGGCGCCAGCCGGCCGATCTCGGGGGCCAGCGGAACTACCGAGTAGCCGAAGCCGAGCAGCAGGCCCGACGCGGCGACCGCGGACGTCACCAGCAGCAGCGAGACGAGCACGCCTCGCAGCACCACCGCCAACGCCGTCACCCACTGCCCGGCGGTGTCGGCGAGGTAGTTGCTGTGTCGCCGCAGGTGGTCCTCCTCGACCGAACCGTCGAGCACCCTGCGGGCCCAGGCCCGGCACCGACCAGGCCCAGGCCGTACGGTCCCGGCCGGCCGGGTCGGGCGCCGGATGGCCACTGCCGATCGGTGGGCGCGACTCAGGGTCAAGCGGCGGTGCGGGGGTCGTCCGTACGAAGAACTGCCGACCGTCGTCGTCCGGCGGCGGCGGCGGGGGCGGCAACGGCGACGGCGGCGATGCGGGCGATGCGGGCGGCGGCACCTGCGTCCTTCTGCGGGCGAGCGCCGCCGGACTTCCGGTGACGAAGACCGGCAGGACCGTCACCACCAGCGCTATTGCTGCGGTCGGACCAGCGACGAGCAGCAGGCTGAACTTCACGGTTGCGGCGGCGGCCGCTGGAGCAGAGCAGGCCGGCGGCCTCGGGCGCTGCGCGATCTGCGGCGAGGTAGAGCGCAGCGTTCTCCCCGAGGTCGGCCGCCGCCGCCGCCAACGACGCGACGGTGGCGGCTCGGGCCAGTTGGCGGGCCCGGGAGGTCCAGAAGATCCGGCTGCCCAGGGAGCAGAGCAGGCTCAGCGACGCGGTGTAGCCGGCGATCAGCAGCAGGTCCCAGCGCAGCGCGTCCGGATCGGTGACCGGCCACGGTCGCTGAACGCTCCCGCCCAGCTCGACGTCCACGATGGACGGGTAGTCGACGGCGTACCGGTAAGCCACGGCGCTCGCGATCAGGACGGCGACAGCGGCAAACGCCCGCCGTCCCGCCGCAGCGCGCCCGCCGGCCGCAGCGGTGCCGTCTGCGGTGCCTACTGCTTCGATGTTCACTGCTTCGGTGCTCATGGCTTCGGTGCTCATGGCCGCCCCCCGACGACGAGCCGCACCCTCGGCGGGTGTGGCGAGAAGGCGCCATCGTGCACCCGCGAACCCATGCTTGTCACCCGAATGGCCTACCGGTCGGCGGCCGCCGGATCGGCGCTGGCGAACAGGCACGCGCAGGGGTGGTCGCTGTTCTCCCGCTCGACCAGCTCGGGCTCGGTCGCCGCGCACTCGTCCCTGGACTTCCAGCACCGGGTGCGGAACCGGCAACCGGACGGCGGGTCGGTCGGGTCGCCGACGTCGCCGGGCAGCAGGATCCGGCGGGCCGACCCTCGTCGGCGCGGGTCCGGGATCGGCACCGCCGAGAGCAGCGACTGGGTGTAGGGGTGCGTCGGGTTGTCGTACACCTGTTCCCTGGTGCCGATCTCGACGATCTTGCCGAGGTACATCACGGCTACCCGGTCGCTGAGCTCGCGGACAAGGGCCAGGTCGTGCGCGATGAACAGGTAGGCCAGACCGAGCTCGCGCTGCAGCCGGTCGAGCAGGCCGACGACCGATGCCTGCACCGAGACGTCCAGGCTGGACACCGGCTCGTCCAGCACCAGCACCTCGGGCGAGAGCGCGAGGGCCCGCGCGATCCCGATGCGCTGCCGCTGCCCGCCGGAGAACTCGGCCGGCAGCCGGTCCGCGGAGCGCGGGTCCAGGCTCACCATCTCCAGCAGCTCGGCCACCCGATCCGCGCCGCCGGAGCTGCGGTAGCAACGGGCGATCCGGAGCGGCTGCGCGACGATCTCGCCGACGGTCATCCGCGGGTTCAGCGAGGAGTAGGGGTCCTGGAATACCATGGACAGCGACCGCCGGACGGTACGAAGCTCGGCGCCGCGGGCCGTGGTGATGTCCCGGCCCTGGAACCGCACCCGGCCGGACTGCGGGTCGACCAGCCGCACGATGGTGCGCGCGAGGGTGGACTTTCCGCAGCCGGACTCCCCGACCAGGCCCAGCGTCTCGCCGGGGAACAGCGACAGGCTGACCCCGTCGAGGGCGTGCACCGCGCCGCCGGTCGCGCTCCGGTACTGCAGCACGACATTGTCGACCTGCAGGACTGGGTGGCGCCGCGGCACCGGGGACCGGGCCGGCAGCGGGCGGTCCAGCCGGGGCAGCGTCTGCAGCAGGGTGACCGTGTGCGGATGGACGGGTGCGGCGTACAGCGCCGTCACGTCGGCCGACTCCACCACCCGACCGGACTGCATGACGGTGACCCGGTCGGCAAGCTCGGCCACCACACCGAGGTCGTGCGTGATCAGGACCGTCGCCGCCCCGATCTCGTCCCGGGCGTGGCGCAGCACGTCCAGGATCTGCGCCTGGATGGTGACGTCCAGCGCCGTCGTCGGCTCGTCGGCGACGAGCAGCGCAGGGCCGTTCGCCATCGCGATCGCGATCATCGCTCGCTGGCGCATGCCGCCCGACCACTGGTGCGGGTAGTCCCGCAGCCGCTTGCCCGGATGCGGCACGCCGACCCGTTCGAGCAGCTCGACCGCCCGGTCGCGGGCGCATCCGGCGGACAGCTGTCCGTCGTGCACGAGCAGCGCCTCGGCGACTTGGTCGATGACCCGCAGCGAAGGGTGCAGCGAGGTCATCGGGTCCTGGAAGACCATGCCCACCTCACGACCGCGCACCTCGCGCAGCTCCCGCCGCCCCATGGCCAGCAGGTCCCGCCCGTTCAGGTGCACCGAGCCGCCCACCCTGCAGTACGGCGGTGGTGGCAGCAGTCCCAGCGCGGCCAGCATGGTGACGGTCTTGCCGGAGCCGGACTCCCCGACCACGCCGAGGGTCTCGCCGGCCTGCACGTCCAGGCTGACCCCGTCGACGGCGCGCACCATTCCGGTGCGCGGGAAGAAATCGACGACCAGGTCGCGGACAGCCAACAGCGGGGGTGGCGCCACGGCGGGGCCTACCGCCGTCCGGTCAGCGCGTCGGTGACGGCGTCGCCAAGCAGGTTGAGCCCGAGCACCGCGATCAGGATCGACAGGCCCGGGAACAGCGACATCCACCAGGCGACGCGCAGGAAGCGCTGGGCCTCGCTGGCCAGCGTGCCCCAGCTGGTGACGTTGGGGTCGCCCAGCCCGAGGAAGCCCAGGCTGGCCTCGATGAGGATGACCTGCGCCACGATCAGCCCGAGCAGGGCGATGCCCGGTGGCATCGCGTTGGGCAGGATCTCGCGCAGCAGGATGCGGGTGGACGACGCGCCGGAGACCCGGGCGGCTTCGACGAACTCCCGGCGCCGCAGCGCGAACACCTCCACCCGGACGACCCGGGCGAACAGCGGCCAGGAGGTGAGCCCGAGCAGCAGGACGAGCCGGTCGATGCCCGGCCCGAAGAACGCGATCACCACCAGGGCGAGGAAGAACCGGGGCAGGACCTGGAACAGCTCGGTGCCGCGCATGAGCACGTCGTCCACCCAGCCGCCGACATAGCCCGACAGCAACCCGACCGCGCTGCCGATGACGACCACCAGGGCCACCACGCTCGCCGCTACCAGCAGTGAGGTCCGGGCGCCGTAGATGACTCCGCTGAGCAGGTCGCGGCCCAGCGCGTCGGTGCCCAGCGGATGGGCGCGCGATGGTGGCGACAACGACGGGCCGTCGACGGCGAACGGGTCGGTCGGCGCGAGCAGCGGGGCGAGCAGCCCGACGGTGACGAGCCCCAGGGTGACCGCGGCGCCGAACGCCCCGCCCGGGCTGCGCAGCGTCCGGGCGAGCAGTCGGGGACGACGCGAGAGCGAGGCGGTCGCCGGCTGCCCGACGAGGGACTCAGCGGTAGCGAACACGGGGATCCAGCCAGGCGTAGACGAGATCGGTGAGCAGGTTGGCGACGACGACGGTGACGGCCACCAACAAGAAGACGCCCAGCACGACGGGGACATCGCGGCTCTGCATGGCGCTCACCAGTAGCCGACCCAGGCCCGGCCAGCCGAACACCACCTCGACCACCACCGCTCCGGCCACCAGGTTGCCGACCCGACCTCCCAGCACCGTCACGACCGGCAGCAGCGCCCGACGAAGGCCGTGCCGGAACACCACGACCCGTTCGGACACCCCCTTGGCACGGGCGGTACGGATGTGGTCGCGGGCCAACTCCTCGCGCAGCCCCACCCGGGCCAGCCGCGACACCGCGGCCACCTCCTGCGAGGCCAGCGCGAGGGCGGGCAGGGCCAGGTGGTGCGCGACGTCGACCACGTGGTGGAGCCCGGTGGCCGAGCTGCGCGGGTCGCTCATCCCCTGCACCGGGAACCAGCCGACCCGCAGGGCCAGCAGCAGGATCGCCAGCTGACCGAGCAGGAAGACCGGCGCGGCGTAGACCGCGAGGGTGGCCAGGGTGATCGTCACGTCCGGCCAGCGGCGCCGCCGGGTCGCGGTGAACACGCCGAGGGTGATGCCGACGAGCGTCGAGAACACCAGCGCGGTTCCGGTCAACAGCAGTGTTGCGGGCAGCCGTTCGGCGATGATCTCGGCGACCGGCCTGCCCTGGACGTAGGAGGTGCCGAGGTCGCCCTGCAGGACGTTGCCGGCGTACGTGGCCAGCTGGACCGGCAGCGGCTCGTCGAGGCCGAACTGCGCCCGGACGAAGGCGTAGTACTCCGCGTCCCCGTTCTCGCCGGCCAGGGCGAGAACGGGGTCACCGGGGGCGAGGTGGATCAGCAGGAACCCGACGAGCAGGATCGCCGCGGTGGTCGGAGCGAGTTGCAGGATCCGCCGGAAGACGTACCCGCGCAGCACCCGCCGGTCCTAGGTGGTGCAGGAGGCGGTTTCGGCGAAGTGCCCGGCCGGCGAGAAGCCCTCGCACCGGTCGGTGAAGATCCGGTCGGACTCGGTCTCCACGATCCACAGGTAGGGCAGGTCCTTCACCAGTTGCTCCTGGAGATCGCGGTAGATCTTGGTGCGCTTGTCCTGGTCGACCGTGGTGCGGGCCTGCTTGAACAGCGCGTCGACCTGCGGGTTGCGGTAGGCCGAGGAGTTGGAGAACGGCACCGGACCGATGTTGGAGGTGGCGTACATCCGCTTCACCCCGATCTCGGGGTCGGGACCGTTGCAGTAACTGATGATGTTGGTGTCGAAGTCGCGCGCCTTGAAGACCGTGTCGGCGAACACCGGCGGCTCCAGCGGGATCAGCGTGACGTCCGCACCGACCTCCTTGAGCTGCGCCCGCAGCAACTGGGCGTAGGCGGAGAACGTCGGGAAATGGGTGAACCCGAAGGCCAGCGGCGTCCCGTCGGCGACGCCGGTGACGCCGGAGGCGGTGCGGACGCCGTCGCCCGAGCGCTTCCAGCCCGCATCGTCGAGCAGACGCTCGGCCTCGGCACGGTCGAACTCGATCATGCCCTCCAGGTTGGTGGCGTGGGCGAACGGGATGCCGCTGGAGATCGGCGCCTCGGCGACCTTGCCTTGCCCGAAGAGGACTCGCTCGAGGAACTGCTCGCGATCCAACGCCGTTCCCAGGGCCCGGCGGACTTGGACGTCCTGGAACATCGGGCGGTCCAGGTTGAAGCTGACGGTCATGATGCAGTTCGAGCCACCGGGGTTGACCGCGGTGGTGAGGAACTCGAAGTCGCCGGAGCTCTTCAGCCGCGGCAGGTCCGGGCCGGGGGCGCCGAAGAGCCAGTCCACCTCGCCGGCCTCCAGCGCGACCACCTGGTTGCCCTCGTCCGGGATGATCCGCATGACGACCTCACCGAGGTGCGGCAGGCCGGGCTTGAAGTAGTCGGGGTTCTTGGCGAATCGCAGTTCTGCGTCGGGGGTGTAGGACTCGAGCGTGAACGGGCCGGTCCCCACCGGCTTGATGTTCGCCGGGTTCTTCATGACGTCGGTGCCCTCGTAGAGGTGCTTGGGCAGGATCGGCGCCTCGGTCACGCCCAGCTGCAGCAGCAGCGGGGCGTACGGCTCGGTGAAGCGGAACTCCACGGTGTCGGCGTCCGGCGTGGTGATCGACTCCAGCGCGGCACCGACGGAGGCCTTGGTCCGGGAGTGCAGCTTGAGCAGCATCTCCTCGAAGGTGAACTTCACGTCGGCGGAGGTGAACGGCATGCCGTCGTGCCACGTCACGCCGTCGCGCAGGTCGAAACGGTAGAGCGCACCGTCCTCCAGCACCTCCCAGGACTCGGCCAGCTCGGGCACCGGGTCGAGCTCAGGGGTCAACTCGACCAGACCGTTGAAGACGAGCTCCGAGGCGGTGTGGGTGCCGCCGCTGGTGGTGATGGCCGGGTTCAACTGGCCGGGATCGCTGTCGATGGCGACCGACAGCGTGCCGCCCTGCGCCGGGGCGCCCGACGACGTCGGGCTTCCGGAGGGGTCACGGGAGGGGTCACCGGACGCGTTCGAGTCGCCGGAGTCCGGGCTGGCGCAGCCGGCGAGCAGCACGGCGGCGGCTCCGAGCGAGACAACGAGTTTGTGGACCCTCATGCGGCGTGCTCCCAGTGTCCGGCATTGCCTGGCGAAACGTTGCGGCGACAATAGCCTTCGAACGAAGGCTTTCGCGGCTGCGTCCCCCGGGCATGCGTCGGCGCCGCCACCGGGAGGGTGACGGCGCCGGCGAAACAGGCGGTACGTCCTAGTGGAAGGACTCCCCGCAGGCGCAGGAGCCGCCGGCGTTGGGGTTGTCGATCGTGAAGCCCTGCTTCTCGATCGTGTCCACGAAGTCGATCTTCGCGCCGGCCAG
>JBBSUR010000054.1:0-13604 GCA_038234255.1 Mycobacteriales bacterium
CGACCTGTGCGACGGGATCCAGGACTACGGCAACGACGCCCACCGCTGGATGAGGGACAACTCCATGCTGTACGGGTGGTTCCTGCCTGCGTGGGCGCAGCAGAACGGCGCGAAGCCCGAACCGTGGCACTGGGAGTTCGCTGGCTGATCGGGCCGGCGGACTACCCCGATGTGGTCACCGCGGGAGTCGCCAGTTGACGCCAGCGGGCCATGGCGCGGCGCCCGTCTGCCGCGCATCCTGGCGGATGTGACGACAGCGACCCACAGCCCCTACACCTACGTCTACGACCCGAGCGGCACCGAGTTGCGCCGGGCGCTGGCTAGCGCCCCCGAGCTCCCGACCAGCCGCATCGACGCCGCGTCGCTGGTGCTCACCGCAGTCGCCGGGCTGACGCTGCTTGCCGGGCTGCTGCGGGTGGTGGTCGGGTAGGGCGGGGTTCGGGGCGAGGCCGTCCCGAACGCTTGGGGTGCCCGACCTGAAAGGGCGGTCAGGCCGTGAACCGGAAACAGGTCGATGGTCCTCAATACGGTTCGGCACCCTGCGGCAACAATCAACTGCAGTCGGTCGACCAATAATGCATCCAGGAATCCAATACGGTCCTCGACGCCGAGGTCCCGGAGGAGACTGTGCAGGGTGCTATGGCAGCAGCGCCAGGACGAGCAGGTGCGTGAACACGTTCTGCGCCTCGGTGTGGTTGCCGACGAAGTCCGGCGGGCGGCCCATCGACGCTCGGCCTGCCCGCACGTATGCGACGTCATCGGGTCGCGGCTTCACGGTCACGAACACCGGCAGGTCGTAGCGCAGCGCCAGGAACGCCGCCCACAGCCGGGCGGTGCGCCCGTTGCCGTTGGCGAACGGGTGGATGCGGACCCACTCGCCGTGGACGGCTGCGATGAGGCCGACGACAGCATCGAGCTCGTCGACCGTGCCGGGCCAGGTCCCTACGGGAAAGCGCGCGTCCAGCACCGGCAGCGCCTGGGACAGTTGACTGAACATCTCGGTGAGCGCGGACTGGACCTCACGCGACCACATGCCGACCTTCTCGGTCAGGCCGTCGGGCTGCCTGGGCCCGACGCCGACCTCGTACCCGACCAGGTCGGGGCGGCTGGTGTCCCCTCGCAGACCTCCGCGGTACTGATCGGACGGGACCGAGCAGCCGCCGTAGAGCTGGCGGTGCCAGTCGCAGACGGTTGCGATGGTCGGCTGGTGGCGACGTGCGGCGTCGGTGTGGAACTGCTGGACGAGTGCGATGGCGTTGCCGGCCAGGCGGGCGGTGTCGACAGGCGCGTCGGTGTCCCAGGTTCGTCCTGGCACGTCAGCCGGTGCGGAAGGCGGCGACCGAGCCCAGGATGCTGTTTCGGGACGGCGCCGGTGCCGGCGGGCGGCGGACGTCGTCGCTGTGCAGCGCGGTCATGCTGAGCGGGTCAGGCTGGGCCTCGCCGTCGCTGAACGCGGCGATGCTGCGCTCGGCGAGCGCGGCGTACGCCTGGTCGCTGACGTCGCGGAGCCGGTCGGCGGCAGCGCGGAGCTGGAGGCTGCGCAGCTCTCCGCGGTAGATGAGGTCGTTGCGGATGGCGGACTCGATGTATTCGTTCTGGCTGACGTGCTCATGCTCGGCAACCTCCCGGATGCCTTCGCGCACGGCTTTGTCGGACAGACGGAGCGGGAAAGTCGAGCGAGGCATGGTCACGATGGTCCTCCCGACCTGCGGCGATGTCAACAGGCGCAATGTGACATCCTGGCGGGACGCCGCCACGGGCGCGGAGTGCGTGCCGACCGCACGCCTGCGATTCCGGGTGCGGCCCGTCCGAAGCCGCACGGGAGGCCTGTCGGGTGGGTGGTCATGGCCGTCTCCTTGCCCAGGCCGGACGGCCGTCTGCTCGGGTCGAGCGGCACGGAGCCGGTGAGCCCAGTGCCGGGCCGTCCTGGCCACCTGGGGAAGCAGGAGGTCGAACTTGAGAACCTCTGTCACCGTGCTCGCGCTGAGATTCCTTTGAACATCAGTGACATTCGATGAAAACCACGCGGGACATTCCCGCGATTTTCTCCATCAGCTGCACCCGCTGGTGCTGCCGCAGCTCTCGCACACGTAGCAACTGCCAGCCGGCCGCATCTTGACCCCGCAGGTCATGCACAGCGGAGCGTCCGCCGCTGTGCCCTGCTGCGCCTCGAGCAGCTCCATTGACGACCCGACCCGCGCCGGCGCCGGGGCGGCGCCGCGGGAAGTCGTCACGGGCACCGACTGCGCCATCCCCTCGACGTCCACGTCGTCGGCGCCGCCGGCCGAGCCCGCCAAGGCCGCCGCCCGCTCCTCCGCAGAGAAGATGCCGAGGTCGGCGCGCTTGTCGTACGGCAGGTAGTCCAGGGCCAGCCGGCGGAACAGGTAGTCCATCACCGACTGGGCGATCCGGATGTCGGGATCGTCGGTCATGCCGGCCGGGTCGAAGCGCATGTTGGTGAACTTGGAGACGAACGCCTCGAGCGGTACGCCGTACTGCAGGCCGATCGAGATGCTGACCGAGAACGCATCCATCACCCCGGCCAGCGTCGAGCCCTGCTTGCTCATCTTGATGAAGGTCTCGCCGACCGTGCCGTCGTCGTACTCACCGGCGGTCATGTAGCCCTCGGCTCCGGCGACGGAGAACGAGATGGTCTGCGAGCGGCGCTTCTTCGGCAGGCGGCGACGAATCGGCTGCGCCGCCACGAGCTCCTCTACTGTCTCGGCCTGCTGCTTCTTGTCGGTCAGCGGCTGGCCGACCTTGGAGTTGTTGCGGTAGATCGCCAGCGCCTTGAGGCCGAGCTTCCACCCCTGGAAGTAGACCCGCTCGACATCTTCCACTGTCGCCTCGGCCGGCAGGTTCACCGTCTTGGACAGGGCTCCGCTCACGAACGGCTGGATTGCGGCCATCATGTTCACGTGCCCCATCGGGGAGATGAAGCGCTCCCCCATCGCGCAGTCGAAGACGCTGTAGTGCTCCGGCTTCAGACCGGGCGCGTCGACGACGTTGCCCTTGTCGGCGATGTGCTCGACGATCGCCTCGACCGACTCCTCCTGGTAGCCCAGCGACCGCAGCGCCCGCGGGACGGTGCCGTTGACGATCTGCATCGAGGCGCCGCCGACGAGCTTCTTGAACTTCACCAGCGCCAGATCGGGCTCCAGTCCGGTGGTGTCGCAGTCCATCATGAGCCCGATGGTGTTATGGCTGATGAACCCGCCCGCGACGTAGGTGACGTTCGCCGGCACCGACAGGTCGTAAGTCGGCCGCACGCCACCGTCCTCGTTCGCAGTGACGACCTCGAAAACGTAGTGGCTGTCCCGGTTGCCGGTCTGGACGGTCTCGGTAGCGACCAGCCGAGCCTTGCGCTCACCAAGGAAGCCGACTGTCTCGCCGTACATGACGGCGAACTCGAGGTTGCGCAGCCGCACCTGCCATTGCGCGCCGCCGAAGCCGCTGACTGTCTCGCGCACCGTCGTCGGAAGCGCCAGCGACAACATCAGCACCTGGAGGTCAGTGGCGAATGCGCGAGACGATGTCGAGACACTCGGCACACTGCCGGTGACGGTCCCGTCGGCTTCGAACAGCCCACGCAGGAATGCCGCGTACACCTGGGTGTCGTTGGTCTCGCGGATCACGGCAGGTACGTGCGGGGTCCACCCCTTGCCGCTGTGGCCCTGGGCGGGCAAGAGCTTGGCGAAGCCGGCCGCCTTCCACCACCGGGCGAGCCGCACGCTGGACAGGACGACCTCCCGGTACCCCGGCTTGGCCGTCACGTCGACCTCGACCGCGAACAGCGATTTGCCCAGAGTCCGCAGGTGCTCGACGACATCGGGATCGGTGTCGGCCACACAGAAACGGATGCCCTTGGCGTGCAGACTGCCATCGCCCATGAAGTAGCCGACGAGTTCAGCGAGTTCGGCGTCGACGGCATCGGGCACGACGATGCCGCGGTCACCGGCGTAGTACGCCTCGTCGAGCACGGGCAGCGGCACCCGTCGGGGCTGACCCACCAGCGTGTCCATCTGCACCGGCACCACGTCACCGGGCGCGACGTCCATCAGCCGCTTCCAGTCCCAGGCACCGCTGACCGGGTCGACGACCTTCACGCGGTGGCCGTAGGTGCCCTGGATGCGGTAGCCCCCCTCGGTCACGACGCGGCGGGTCGGCTCTTCGCCGTTGACGAAGAACTTCGTCGCCCGCTGAGGACCCTCATCGGTGGACACCTGGAAGTCGACGTCCTGCCACCGGTCGCCGTAGAGCCCGCCGAGCTCGCCCAGACGAGCCAGCCCGCGGTCGGTCGTGACGAGCGTGTCGGAAGTCAGGCAGCCGGTCGGCGCGATCACGCTGGCCTGCGCGTTGCGGTAGCCGTTGCGCTCCCCCAACTCCAGGCACTCCCGCCATGCCTTGCTCGCCTCGCGCAGGACTCGCGCGTCGTCGGCGCCGACCGCGCGCACCGCATCGTTGGCGGCGGCGTGCTTGCGCATGATCCGCTTGTGCGCGTCGGCGTTGCGGGCGTACCCCTCGTACGGTCCGACCATCGCCGCAAGTTCGGCCGAGCGCTTGTACGCCGTACCCGTCATCAGGCTGGTGATCGCGCCAGCCAGCGCCCGACCGCCGTCGGAGTCGTAGGCGTGCCCGGTCGCCATCAGCAGCGCACCGAGGTTGGCGTAGCCGATGCCGAGCTGGCGGTAGGCGCGGGTCGTCTCGGCGATCGGCTCGGTCGGGAAGTCGGCGAAGCAGATGGAGATGTCCATCGCGGTGATGATCACCTCGACGGCCTTGGCGAACTTCTGCGCCTCGAAGGTGCCGTCGTCGCGCAGGAAGGTCATGAGGTTCAGCGACGCCAGGTTGCACGAGGAGTTGTCGAGGCTCATGTATTCGCTGCAGTTCGCCACAACCACCCCACTCACGATGTAGCTGTGGTTTCGCGGCTCGGTGAGGTTGTAGGTGGTCTCGTAGCCCGTCGACACCCGCGAGACAAGGTGGGCGGTCTCGTCCACCTGGTACGCCCGATGGCCATCAATGGCGTTCCGCAACTTGACCTGCTTGTGCTCGAGGTCAAAGTCAACGAGCACCGCGAACTCGCGCATGGAACGCCCGGACAGCCGAAGGTCGAACGAGGGACCGTCGCTGCCATAGGTCGCCTCGGACCCGTCGATCCGGGTGTACCTGAACGAGTCGACCGCGGTCCCGGTGCAGTAGATGCGTCCGGCCATTCCAAGGCTGGCAAGCAGTTCCTGGACACCGAGCAGCAGTTCCTCAGAGCGGCTACCGAGACCTACGTACCTTGTCCCCTTTGCTGCTTGGTCGACGACACAGCCGTCGGCGTCGAAGAGCCCACGCAGGAACGCCACCAGAATGTCCTCCGGCGCTTCGAACAGGGCCGTAGGGACGCTCTTCTGGCTGGACCGCCTGTCACTTACTCCAAGCGCTCTCAGGAACGCCACAAACGGCGCGCGGGCAACCCGCAGTTGTTGCGTGCCGTTGCTCTGTACCGACGGCTTCGGCTCGAAGCCCGTGATCGCCGTGAGCAGCGACCGGTGCCTCGGCAGAACAACTTCCTGTTCATGGGCGGAGCCGTACACAGTGACCGCTGCGGCGTCCGTGAGACAGCCGTCCCCCACCAACCAACCCACGTAGTGGGCCAGCTCCTCGTCCCACTTCTCCGGCAGCGCCGCCAGTCGTTGGCCCTGGGCCGCGCGTGCCGCTTGCAAAGCTCCGGCGGGCAGCTGCGCCGTGGCCTGTGATCGAGGGGCATAGTGCAGCGAACGGACAACGCGGTCCTCTGGCAGGAGATCCTCAGCCCGTGCGTACCCACGATTCGAGGTCCACAGCCGGTGCTGAGGCGTACAGCGCAGCCGAGATCCGTCAGAGAAGCGCATCTCTAGAATCTCATTCGTACCGGTCACCATGTACCGCGTCGGCGACGTCGCTACCAATCGTTCCTGGGCGTTCTCCGTCGACGTGACGTCGTTCGTATACACATCGAAGGTCTCGCCCCGTGCGGCACGCGCCACCAGGTCTCCGATGGCCACAAGGCCCTTGTCCGTGACCACCCTCTGATCACCGGGAAAGCACGGGTTGCTCGCCGTGATCCGGCCGGTCTCGGGGTTGGTGTGCCAGTCGTTGATCGTGTCGTCGTACTGGATGCCGGGGTCGGCGCACTCCCACGCCGCCTGGCTCAGCTTGCGCCACAGCGCCCGGGCGTCGACGGTCTCGAGGACCTGGTTGTCGAGCCGGCCGCGCAGTCCGAACTGCTTGCCTTCTTCGACAGCGCGCATGAACTCGTCGCTGACGCGTACGGAGTTGTTGGCGTTCTGGTACTGGACGCTGACGATGTCCTTGCCGCCGAGGTCCATGTCGAAGCCGGCGTCGCGCAACGCGCGGATCTTGTCCTCCTCGCGCGCCTTGGTCTCGATGAACTCCTCGATGTCGGGGTGGTCCACGTCGAGCACGACCATCTTGGCCGCGCGCCGGGTGGCGCCACCGGACTTGATCGTGCCGGCAGAGGCGTCCGCGCCACGCATGAAGGAGACCGGTCCGGACGCCGTGCCGCCGCTGGAAAGCAGCTCCTTGGAGGAGCGAATGCGGGAGAGGTTCAGGCCGGCGCCCGAGCCGCCCTTGAAGATCAGGCCCTCCTCGCGGTACCAGTTCAGGATCGAGTCCATCTGGTCGTCGACGGCGAGGATGAAGCACGCCGAAACCTGCTGTGGCGCGGGGGTTCCCACGTTGAACCAGACCGGCGAGTTGAAGCTGAACACCTGGTGCAGCAGCATCCAGATCAGCTCCTGCTCGAACAGCACCGCGTCCTGCTCGCTGGCGAAGTAGCCGTGCTCGCGACCGGCGGCGCCGTACTTGTGCACCACCCGGTCGATCAGCTGGCGCAAGCTGGTCTCGCGCTCGGGCGTGCCGACGGCCCCACGGAAGTACTTCGTGGTGACGATGTTCGCGGCGTTGATCGACCAGAAGTCGGGGAACTCCACGCCGCGCTGCTCGAAGTTGACCGACCCGTCGCGCCAATTGGTCAGAACGATGTCGCGCTGTTGCCACAGCACCTCGGCGTAGGGGTGCACGTCAGGCGTGGTGTAGATCCGCTTGATCGCCAGTCGCTGCGCCGCGTGCTGCTGGCGAGCTGCGCCATGGACCGTCTCCGTCATGCCGTACTCCTTCTCGAGGTCTGTGGATGTTCAACAACCGCGGCGTCTGCCGCATTCGTTTCGGGGGGCGCTTGGTGTGATGTGACGGTGTGACGGTGTGAGGTCAGCGACTGCGTACGAGGTGGTCTGGCGTTGCGGGGTCGGGCTCGTTCGGGCTGGCCCGGAGTGCGGTGATCTCGGCCTCGAAGTCGGCGAGCGAGGTGAAGGCCCGGTAGACGCTCGCGAAGCGGAGGTAGGCGACGACGTCGAGCTCGCGCAGCGGCTCCAGGATCGCCAGGCCCACCTCGTCGGCGGGGATCTCCGGGTTGCCGCCCGCCCGGATGGTGTCCTCGACCCGGGCGGCGAGCAGCGCGAGCGCGTCCTCGGTGACCGGCCGGCCCTGGCAGGCCTTGCGTACACCGCTGGCGATCTTGGCGCGGCTGAAGGGCTCGTGCACGCCGCTGCGCTTGACCACGGCCAGCGACATCTCCTCCACCGTGGTGAACCGCCGGCCGCACTCCGGGCAGGAGCGGCGGCGCCGGATCGCATCGCCCTCGCCGGTCTCCCGGCTGTCCACGACGCGGCTGTCGGCGTGGCGACAGAAGGGGCAGCGCATTGGGTTCCGACCCCTCTCGTCCTGCTCGCTTGTCCACACCTGTGAATGCGGTTTCCCACAGCATGTGGAGAACTACAGCGGTGTAATCCCTAGATGTTGTGTCCGGGACAGTAGAGCCGCAGGGGCGTCGGCGCAAGCAAGACGCGCCGTTTTCGGCGAACCTGCACCTCGCCCGGCGTGTCGCGGTGGGGGTGCCGGCGTGTCGCGCGTCGGCCGCAGGGGCGTCGCTTCTACGCCAGCCCCGTGAGCGGCGAGACGGGCCAGTTGGCCATCGCTCGCCGAGCAACTCGCCCTCCTTGATCAACCGGCGAGCGGCGAGCTCCCTCCCTGATCAACTGGCGAGATTTGCGGGCAGACCGGCCTCCTTTTCGCCAGATGATCAGGGACGGGCCCAAGGGGACGCCAGATGATCAGGGGCGGGGGGCCTACGGTCGGCCGCGCCACGGCGAGCGGCGCCCGGCCGGCGACCCCGCACCCGCCCCAGCTCCAGCACCCGACCCCGCATCCGAAGCCGCCGACCCGGCCCCGGCCCCCGAACCACCCACCGGCTCGGTCGCCGCCCACACCCGCCGCCAGTGCGCGGCCTCCGGCCCAGACGGCGAAGGTGTCGCGCCGTCCACCGAGCGACGCATCGCGCCGTACCAGTCGGTGGCGTCCTCGTCGGCCAGTCGGGCGACCGCAGCCCGGATCCGGCCGGTCAGCGCCGCGGCGTCCTCCCCCACCAGCGCATGCACCGGCGCGCCGTACCGCACCCGCACCGGCGGTCGTCCCTTGACCGGCCAGGACCGGCCGCGCGGCATGGCGGGGAAGGAGCCGCGTACGGCGATCGGCACCATCGGCACGCCGGCCGCCAGCGCCAGGTGCGCCGCCCCGCGCTTGTACTCCCCTGCCCAGCCGTCGGCCGAGCGCGTCCCCTCCGGGAAGACCAGCAGGCTCCAGCCCTCGAACAGCAGCTCCCCGGCCGTTGACCGCCCGCCGCCCGCGCGCCGGTCCATCGGGAACGTCGAGAACGCCATCGCCCCACCGATCGCCCGCGGCCAGGTGTCGAAGAAGTAGTCGGCTGCCGCCGCCACCGCGATACGCCGCCGCCACCGCTCCGGCAGCGTCGTCAGCACCAGCGGGGCATCCAGGTGGGAGGTGTGGTGCGACACGAACACGACCGGCCCGCGCAGCTCGCGCAACACCTCGAGCCCCTCGACCCGCACCCGCAGCTGGGAGTGGACCAGCGGCCGCAGCCCGTAGCGCTGCACCGCCCCGCGCACCGCCACCGCGCCCGGCGAGCGCGCCCACTCGGTCGGAAACTCCCGCTCCGGTCGCGCGACCCGGTGCGCTTCGGCGTTGCCCGGCACCAGCGGCGTGCGCCCCCAGCGCCACCCGCGGGCGGCCGTACGCAAGTCGCCGCTCATCGCGCCGCACTCATCGCGCCGCACTCATCGAACGTCGGCCAGCGCGAACGGCGGCGAGTGCAGGTAGGTGATCGACGGCGAGCGCCCCACCGAACCGCTGGCCATCTGCAGCGCGTCGGTCAGCGTCGAGGCCGACCGGAAGCCCATCCGCCCGACGGTGCGCGGGTCCGCGCCGACCCAGATCACGTCGTCGAGGTGGTCCATCGCGTGCGCGCCCCAATACCACATGTAGAACGGGTGGACGCCGTGATAGGCGTACGACGTGCGGTAAAGGTGGATGTACCAGGGGTCGGTCGCGTACTGCTGCTCGAACTTCTTCTCGATCGTCGCCGAGTCGGTCGAGGTCGCCAGCACCTCCTCGAAGAAGTCGACGTAGCTGGGGTGGTGCAGCTGCGAGAACTCCCACGGGACAGGGTGATACAGGATCATCGCGCCACCGCGCCGGACCAGCGGACGGTTCCGGTACATGTTGAAGAAGTAGCCCATCCCCAGGCACATCGCCAGGATCGGGTTGAGCACGCTGTTGACGTTGTAGGGCCCGACGTAGGGCACCCCGACCACCAGCACGTCGCTCTGCCCGTCGACCTCGACCAGCTGCTGGCGGTGCACGTTGGCCAGCGTGCGTTCGTGCACCGGATCGGTCGCGCCGGCCTGCACGGAGGTCACGCCGTACGGCGCGTCCATCGAGCGAAAGACCCGGCTGCGCACCTTCGCCGGCGCGAGGTCGAGCCCGCGCTTGACCGCGAGCATCGTCGCCTGGTCCTTGGCCGACCACTCCCACTCACGCTTGGTGAGGAAGCGGTACGGGGAGGGGAACGCGTCGTTGTTCAGCGTCGTCTCGATGTGGAAGATCTTCACCTGTTCGGCGACGAGCACCCCCATCCGCGCCGCCGAGCCGTGCAGGGCGGAGCGCGGCGGGTCCATGTAACTGGTGCTGTGCATCATGGTGTGGGTGTTGTGGTGGTGCTTCAGGCTCTTGTAGGACGCCAGCCCGATCGGCACCGACTTGTGGCCGCCGTCCATCGCCACCAGGTTGATGTTCACGTAGACCAGCAGGTCGGACTCGGCGGCCCGCCGGTTGATCTCGACGTCCTCGCCGTGGTCGGTGGTGCCCAGGTGCAGCAGGTTCTTCGGGTCCTCGGCATCGTGGTTGGTCAGCGCGTCGGGATAGAAGGAGCGGAACACCCGCTCGCCCAGGATCCGGCGCAGCTCGGCGGGGGTCATCCGGCGGTGCAGCGCGTTGGCGGCGACCAGCTGGACGTCGTCGACCCCGGCCTCGGCGGCCATCGTCAGGACCGCCTCGACGATGCGTTGGCGGACATCGGGGCGCTGCATCTGCGGCAGCGGCAGCGAGATGTCGTCGAAGGCGATCGTCAGGCGCATCCCGCGAAACAGCAGCACGGGCAGCGGTTCACAGCCCAGCGGATGCAGCAGCGCTTCCCGGATCGCGGCGTCGACGTCGGGCAGGCCGGGCAGCGACTCCGGCGGGTAGACGACCCGGGTGCCGAGCGGGAACGTCTCCAGACGCAGCCGCTCGCCTTCGTGCACCAGCAGGGGCGGGGTCCGTTCGTCGACCTCGAGCACGAAACCTGGCCGCGTCACGACATCTCCCTCACATCGAAGTGCACCTTCACCGTGCCGAGCCGGCCGGCATCGCCCGCGTGCTCCAGCGCCTCGCGCCAACGGTCCAGCCGGTAGCCGCTCTGGGTGAGCTCGTCGAGCGGCGCGGCCGCGGCCAGCTCGAGCGCAAGCGCGAACGAGCTGCGCGGCTCGTCGCCGTTCACCCGCTCGAGCCCGGTGGCGTACGACCCGAGCACCGTCAACTCGCGGAACCACACCGGCGACAGGTCGACCCCGCCGGGCGGCATCGCGCTGAGCAGCACCCGGCCGCCGGCGCGAGTGGTGCGCAGGGCCGTGTCCAGCGAGGCCCGGCTGCCCGCACAGTCGATTGCCGCGTCGACGCCGCCGAGCAGGAAGGTCTGCCCCTGCTCGGGTTTCAGCGGCATGGCGCGGGTGGCTCGGCGTACGCCGGACAGCGCCTCCTGCGGGGCGAGCACGTCGGTGGCGCCGAGCCGACGGGCCAGCTCGGCCTGCCGCGGGTGCTTGGCGACGACGGTGACCCGCCCGGCCCGGGTGTAGGAGCGCAGGGCGAGCACGGTGAACAGCCCGACCGCGCCGGCGCCGACCACCAGCACGTGCTCGCCCTCGGTCGGCGCGAGCCGCAGGGCGCTGTGGATCGCACAGGCCAGCGGCTCGACGAGCACCGCGCGCTCGTCCGGCAGGCCGTCCGGCACCGGGTGGAGTTGGCTGCGGTGGGCGACCAGCCCTTCGCTCCAGCCACCGCCGGTGTCGGCGCAGTAGCCGGTCTGCAGTCCCGGCGACAGGTGCCCGACGGTGATCCGGTCGCACCGGCTGCGCGCCCCGTCGCGACAGGCGCCGCACGGGTCGAGCCCGCGCGGGACGCAGGTCAGCAGCGGGTCGATCACGACCCGGGTGCCGGCCGGCAGGTCGTCGACGTCGTCGAGCAGGTCGCCGACGATCTCGTGACCGGGGGTGAAAGGCAACGACACCAGCGGCGAGAAGTACAGCGAGGAAGTGCCTTTCACCATCGACAGGTCTGAGCCGCAGATCCCCGACAGCCGAGGGCGTACGCGACCCCACCGCGGGCCGGGCCGCTGCGGCCCACGTCCCCTGGCCAGGCGCAGCGGGGCAGCGGGGGTGCTGCTCAGCGCCGGCAGCCGGCTGGACAGCAGGCGGGTCGCGGCGTACCTCGGCAGCGAGCGATAAACCTCGACCCGGCGCAGCGTGGTCGGGCTGGCCGGGTTGGCCGTCGTCGTCGTCATCTTGTCACCGTCCGGCTCCGCTGAGCTGGCGGCCCGGACGGCCGGCGGGCGGCCAGCTCTGCACCGGCCACCGGGCGGCCCGGGCGGCCCGCAGGGTGGTCACGTCCGGGTTGACCGCGACCGGTCGGCCGACGGCGCGCAGCAGCGGCAGGTCGCTGGCCGAGTCGGCGTACGCGTAGGAGTTCGACAGGTCCAGCTCGTGCTGCCGGGCGTAGCCGCGCAGCCAGGCGGCCCGCCCCTCGCCGACCGGCGGAGGCTGGGCGAGCCGCCCGGTGGCTCGTCCGTCGGCGCCCACTTCGAGCACCGCGCAGGCGACGTCGTCGAACAGCGGCGCGAGCGGACGGGTGAGCGCCCGGATCGCGCCGGTGATCAGAACGGTGCGGTGTCCGGCGGCGCGGTGCGCGCGCACCTGGCGCAGGGCGGCTCCGCTGACCCGGCCGAGCATCTGGGCGGCGAAGTCGGCGTCCACCAAGGCGTCGAGCTCCTCCATCGACGCGCCGGCGTACTCGCGGTAGATCTCGCGCAGGAAGGTGCCGCGGTCACGGCGCTCGGACAGCACCCACCCCGGCAACTGGCGCGCGGCACCGCCGAGCTGCCGGGCGCGGTCGGCGGTGCTCAGCCCGGCCAGCCGCAGCCGCAGGTAGGACTCGACGACGTTGGAGGCGAGCAGCGTGCCGTCCATGTCGAAGACGGCGACGACGTCGGAGTCGGTCGCTCGGTCGCCGGTGTCGGTGTCGGTGTCGGTACAGCCCGGCAGGTCGGGGTCGACCCGGTCGCGCGGACCTCGCGGGGCAACGGTGACGGCACGCAGCAGGGTGCAGATGCTGGGGATGTGCACCGCGCCGAGGTAGTGGTCCCAGTCGATGCGCTGCGGGTCGAAGCCGAACAGCTCCCGCTCGCCGGTGGGCAGCAGCGCCTCGAGCGCGGCCGCCTGGTCGTCGCGGTAGACCACCTCGGCGGAGGCGTAGACGCCGAACAGGTCGAGGTAGCGGCGCAGGAAGGTCAGCTGCCCGCGTTGTCGGTCCAGGTCGAGCGCTGCGCGGCGTACCCGGTTGCTGCGCGGCAGTACGCCAAGCACCCGGTCGGCCGCGTCGACTGCACGTTCGCCGGTCCGCAGTCGTCGCTCGAGCCGGTCGGTGCCGGGGAACTGCCACACCGGCACGGCGATCGCGCCGCGGTCGCGGGAGGGCAGCGGATCGGCGCGGAAGTACTCGCGCACGATCCGGTGCAACTCGACGAGCGGAAGTGGGTTGCGGGCACCGGTGCACAGGTGCAGGTAGCGCGGCTCACCGGCCACGGGCGGGTGCGCCGCAGCGGTGAAGATAGCCGAGACGACCAGGTCGACCGGGACGATGTCGACGACGCCGTCCGGCACGCCGGGGAACTCCGGTAGCGAGCCCCGGCCGTACGCCAGGATGATCGGGTCGGCCATCTTGTAGCCCTCGATCCAGCCCGGGAAGGGCCGCTCCAGGGCGCCTTCGATGATCGACGGGCGGACGACGGTGACCGGCAGGTGGCCGGCGAGTTCCTCCACCACGCGCTCGCCCATGGCCTTGGTGAAGGTGTAGCAGTCGGTGAAGCCGAGCGACTGGGCGCGCCCGCG
>JBBSUR010000055.1:0-13492 GCA_038234255.1 Mycobacteriales bacterium
ATGCCGCAGGGCTTCGGCACCATCGGGCCGGACAGCACGCCGGTGTTCGGTCTGCCCGGCAACCCGGTCAGTGCGCTGGTCAGCTTCGAGGCGTTCGTCCGGCCGGCCCTGCGCAAGATGCTCGGGGCGAGGCCGTTCGAGCGGCCGCGGGTCCGCGCGGTCACGAGCGCGGCGCTGACCAGCCCGCGCGGCAAGCGCTCGTTTCTGCGGGTCCGGCTCGCGGTGACCGAGGGGGCGTACGTCGTCACCCCCGTCTCGGGCAACGGTTCACACCTGCTCGCCGGGCTCTCCCGCGCCAACGCCCTGGCGATCGTGCCGGAGGACGTCGAGAAGGTGGCCGCCGGCCAGTCGGTCGAGGTGCTCGTCCTGGAGCGCCGCGGGCCATGAATCCCCCTGCCGGCAAGCACTTTTCGCACCTGGACGACACCGGTGCGGCGCGGATGGTCGACGTCGCGGCGAAGGAGGTCACGGTGCGCACCGCCACCGCTTCGGGCCGGGTCGACCTGTCCGCCGAGTGCGTCGCCCTGTTGCGCGAGACCGGGGTGCGCGGGACCGGGGTGCCCAAGGGCGACGCCCTCGCGGTCGCCCGGATCGCGGGGATCATGGGTGCCAAGCGCACCCCGGACCTGGTCCCGCTGTGCCACCCGATCTCGCTGTCGGGGGTCACCGTGGACCTGGCCGTCGACGACGCCGGTGTCGCCATCACCGCGACGGCCCGCACCGCCGACCGGACGGGGGTCGAGATGGAGGCGTTGACCGCCGTCGCCGTCGCCTGCCTGGCGCTGGTCGACATGACCAAGGCGGTCGACCCCGGTGCGGTGATCGGCGCCATCCAGGTCGAGAGCAAGACCGGCGGCAAGACCGGCTCGTGGTCGCGGCCGCCCGGCTGACCGGGCTGCCGGCCGGCGCGCGGGCGCAGGTGGTGACCGTGTCGGACCGGTCCTTCCGCGGCGAGCGGGACGACACCTCCGGGCCGCTGCTGGCCGGGCTGCTCGCCGAGCTGGGGCTGGCGGTCGGCGACGTCGTGGTCGTCCCGGACGAGGTCGGGTCCGTGCAGGAGGCGCTGCGGGCGGCGGCGGCTGCGGCGTACGACCTCGTGGTCACCACCGGGGGGACGGGGCTGTCGCCGCGCGACGTGACCCCGGAGGCGACCCGGCCGCTGCTGGAGCGGGAGGCGCCCGGCCTGGCCGAGGCGCTGCGTCGACAGGGGGCCGACGCGGTGCCGACGGCGATCCTGTCCCGCGGGGTGGCCGGGACGATCGGGTCGAGTTTGGTCGTCAACCTGCCGGGCTCGACCGGTGGGGTCCGCGACGGGGTGGCGGTGCTGATCCCCGTACTGGCTCACGCCCTGGCTCAGCTGCGCGGTGGCGGGGACCACTCTTGAGCTCGCCGGGGTGGCCGGTGCGGCTGGCCTACGGCGAGGTGGCGGTGCGTCCGCCACGGGCCCGTGACGCTGCAGCCTGGTCGGAGGTCCGGCTGCGCAACGAGCAGTGGCTCGCGCCGTGGGAGGGGCGACCGCCCACCTCGCCGGTCCCGTCGTGGCGCGAGCGCAACAGCCCGGCGGTGCACGCCGTCATGCTGCGGGCCCAGCGCAAGGATGCCCGGGCCGGCCGGCTGCTGCCCTTCGTCGTCACCGTCGCGGACCGACTGGCCGGCAACGTCACCGTGGGCGGGGTCACCCGCGGGGCGTTCGACAGCGCCCACGTCGGCTACTGGGTCGACGAGCGGGTGGCCCGACGGGGCGTGGCGACGACCGCGCTCGCCCTCGTGCTCGACCACTGCTTCGGCCCGGTCGGGCTGCACCGGGTCGAGGCCAACGTACGGCCGGAGAACGTCGCCTCGCTGCGGGTGCTCGCCAAGCTGGGTTTCTCGGCGGAGGGCCTGCACCGGCGCTACCTGTTCATCGACGAGGCGTGGCGGGACCATCTCGCCTACGCGCTGCTGCGCGAGGAGGTCCCGGCGGGGGTCCTTCACGCGCTGGTGCGGGGATAGGGCTCGCCGCTCGGCCTGGGCGTACCCCCGGTTCCAAGATCTTCGGGGAGTACACAGGGTGCCCACCCTGTGTACTCCCCGAAGATCTTGCTCTGCCGTGGCCGAAACTCTGCCGCGTCTGCGGCGCGCCACCAGGACGGGCCCGGTTGCGCTGACTACTTTGAACCACTGTGGGCAGCGGTCTGATCCTTCTCGTCATCGTCGGTGCCTGGCTCGCTGTGCTGGTGCCGATGACCTTGCGCAAGAGCGAGTCCAGCGCCTCGTCCGGCGCCGCCGAGAAGTTCTCCGGCGCGATGCGGGTGCTGTCGCGGCGTGAGTTCGAGGCCGCCACCGAAGAGGCCGTTGTCGTGGAGGAGGCCGTCGGCTGGCCGCTGGCCGGGGAACCCCGCCTGCGTTTGTCCCCGGTGGCGCTGCGCCGCCGGATCCTGATCGGGCTGCTGGTCGTCGTCCTGCTGACCCTGGTCGGGGTAGTTTTCGGTCCGCTGTGGCTGTTGGCGCCGCATCTGGTCGCCGACCTGGTGCTGGCCGGCTACCTCGGTTACCTGCGGCACCAGGCGGCGAGCCGGACGAAGTCGGCAGCGGCTGAGACGATCGCGGCGGTCGACCCGATCGCGGCCCCGGCGCCGCTCCCCGAGGTTCGGCTTGCGCCCCGGGTGCCGCGTCGTCAGCCCAGGGCGTCGCCGCGCGAGCCGTCGGCGGCATGGGCGGCGCGCGAGCAGGCGCGGGCCGCGCGCGCGGCGGCGGAAACGCCTCCGGCCGCCGAGCCGGCCGTCGAGCCGGCCGTCGCCTCTGGCGTGGAAGCGCAGGGGTGGATCCCGCGGGCCGCGCCGCGGGCCGCGGCGCCCGCTGTGCCCGCTGTGCCCGCTGTGCCCGTTGTGCCCGTTGTGCCCGCCGGTCGCCCGCCTCTGGTGGCGAAGCCGGCCGGGCGGGCCGGCCTCGCCCTTCAGGCTGATTCGGCCCCGGCCCCCGCCGCGCCGGCGCCACCGGAGATCGCGCCCACCGCTCCCGTCGAGCGCAAGTCCTCGTGGCCGCCGCCCCCCACGCCGCCGGAGGGGGTCGCGACGCCGTTCGCTCCGCCCGTGCGGCCGAGCCGGTCGACCCGCATCGCCGGAATCCCGGAGTGCATGCCTTCGCGGCGCGCGGTGTGCGGGACCCGGGTGGTGTTCCAGTCCGTACCCAGCCCTGAACCGGAGCCGGTGTCAGTCCCGCCGCGGGCCCGCGGGGCGCAAGGTGAGGCGTGGATTCCGGTCCCCGTGCCGCTGCCGATCTACCTGAGCGCACCGACGCCGCCCCGGCGGCTCGGCGCGGCCGCCGCCGACCTCGACGACATCGCCGACCTCGCCGACCTCGACGACTTCGACGACATTGACGACCTCGACGACCTCGAGTTCGGCGCCGACGTCGACCGCCAGCGGGCGGTCAACGACTGAGGAACAGGTGCGGTCAGTTGTTCGGGGGCTGGTAGCGTCCTGGCTCGCGGGGCTGTGGCGCAGTCTGGTAGCGCACCTCGTTCGCATCGAGGGGGTCAGGGGTTCGAATCCCCTCAGCTCCACCCACCCGCGTACCGGCAGTGATTCAGATCCAGCTCGGGAACCACATCCGCGCCCGCCACTCGGGGTAGGGCAGCGTCTGCGCCGCCAGCACCGGATAGAGGTAGGCGAAGTTGACGATCACCACCGCGACGTACGCCCCGACCGCCAGGGCCGAGACCCGGCGCCGTCGGGCCGAGGCGGCCGCCCCGCCCAGCGCCCAGCCGGCCACGAGCGCCAGCCCCAGGCACATGAACGGCACCGCCGGCAGGGCGTAGAACAGGAACATCGTCCGACCGTCGAGGTCGTCGCGGATCCACGGCACGATCGCGGTGAGCACCATCAGGAGCACTGCGGCGGCCCGCCAGTCCCTTCGCGACACCCAGAGCCACAGCAGCGCGGCCAGCATCGGCAGGACCGCCCACCAGATCGCCGGGGTGCCGATCGCCAGCACCTCGCGGGCGCAGGATTCCACTGCGCAGCCGTAGTCCCCGGAACCGACCCCCTGGGGGTAGTAGTACGACACCGGCCGGGCCAGCAGTAGCCAGCCGGCCGGGTGCGACTGGTAGGGATGCGAGGCGCTCAGGCCGTTGTGGAAGTCGAAGATCTCCCGGTGGTAGTGGCCCCAGGAGCGCAATGCGTCGGGCAGCAGCCCGACCAGCCCGCCGGCCGGGTTGGTCGCCGCCCACTGCCGGTCCCAGCCGTCGTCGCTGAGGAACCAGCCGGCCCAGGACAGCACGTACACCGCGGCGGGCAGCACCACCAGGACCAGCAGCAGCCACGGCGCGGACCGGCGCAGCGTGGAGCGGACCGGTGCACGAACCCCCGCCGTCCGCCGGGCGCCCACCTCCCAGGCGAAGGCCAGCAACACCAACAGCGCCAGATAGTAGACGGCGCTCCACTTGGTGCCGAGCCCGACCCCCAGGCAGAGTCCCGCCGCGACACGCCACGGTCGCAGGCCGAGGCGGGGGCCCCATCCGGTGAGCTGCTCGTCGTCGGTCACGGCCAGCCGCCGGCGTACGGCGTCGCGGTCGGCCACCAGGCAGGCGAAAGCCGCGAGCACCGCCGCGGCCACGAAGATGTCGAGCATCGCGACCCGGCTCTGCACGAAGTGCAGTCCGTCGAGGGCGAGCAGCAGGCCGGCCAGGCAGCCGAGCAGGGTGGAGCCGGTCATCCGCCGGGTCACCCGCACGAGCAACACCACCATGAGCGTGCCGACGACTGCGGCAGCGATCCGCCAGCCGAACTCGTTGACTCCGAAAGCCCTGATGCCCAAGGCGATCGCCCACTTGCCGAGTGGCGGGTGGACGATGAAGCCAGGCTGACCGGTCGGCTCGCAGCGCATGCCGGCCGTGGGGTCCTCGTCGCTGTTGCCGACCGTGGCCACCTCGACCCCGAAGCGGAGCAGGTTCTGGGCGTCGCACGCGTAGTAGACCTCGTCGAAGATCCGCCCGGCCGGGATGTCCAGGCGTACCAGGCGCAGCGCCCCGGCGATGAAGGCGACCAGCAGGGTGGCCAGCCAGCCGCCCCGGCCGTCGGTCGGCGGCAGGATGCGGGTACGCCAGTGGGGCCTCGACACCGGCGCCGGCAAGGGGGCGTCCGGCACCGGGCCGGCCGGGCCGGCCTCGAGCGTCGCGGTCATGGCGCCACTTTAGGAGGGACGCTGGGCTTAGGAGGGACACTGGGCTTTAGGAGGGACACTGGGCGGATGCCCCTCGTTTTGGCCGGTGCCCCGATCGGACAGGCCACCGATGCGAGCCCGCGCCTGGTCGCGGCGCTGGCGACCGCCGAGATCGTGGCCGCCGAGGACACCCGGCGGCTGCACCGGCTCTGCGCCGACGTGGGGATCACGCTGACCGGTCGGGTGGTCAGCTACTTCGAGGGCAACGAGCAACGTCGCGCCCCCGAGCTGCTCGACGCCCTGCGCGCCGGCCAGCGGGTCGTGCTGATCACCGACGCCGGGATGCCGACCGTGTCCGACCCGGGCTACCGGCTGGTCGCCGCCGCGGCGGCCGAGGGTCTGCCGGTGACCTGCGTGCCCGGTCCGTCGGCGGTCACCACCGCCCTCGCGGTCAGCGGCCTGCCGACCGACCGGTTCTGCTTCGAGGGCTTCCTGCCGCGCAAGGCCGGTGAGCGGCGGGCCCGGCTAGCCGAGTTGGCGGCCGAGCGGCGTACGTCCGTACTGTTCGAGGCGCCGCACCGGCTGGCCGATGCGCTGGCCGACATGGTTGCCGTGCTCGGCCCGGACCGGCGGGCGGTGGTCTGCCGCGAGCTGACCAAGACCTACGAGCAGGTCGTCCGCGGCACGCTCGCCGAGTTGGTGGCCTGGGCGGCCGGCGGCGTACGCGGGGAGGTGACCCTCGTGCTCGACGGCGCTCCCGAGCGGCTCGTCGAGCTGACCCCGGACGAGCTGGTCCGGCAGGTGAACGTCCGCCAGGAGGCCGGGCTGACCCGCAAGGAGGCCGTGGCGGCGGTGGCGGTCGAGAACGGGCTGGCCAAGCGCGACGTCTACGACGCCGTGGTCGCGGCGAAGGTGGGGCTCTCCGCCGAGCACCTTCCCCGGTGATCTTCCGTTCTTGGCGGTGACTTCCGGCGTGTCGCCCGCCAGGTGAGGTAGATCAGCAACGGGGCAGTGGCGGAGAGGTGACCGGCCCGGCTCACTAGGCTCGCCCGCATGGTGCGCATCCTGACCGCGGTCGCCTGGCCCTACGCCAACGGCCCCCGCCACATCGGCCACGTCGCCGGGTTCGGCGTGCCCTCGGACGTGTTCAGCCGCTACCAGCGGATGGCCGGCAACACCGTGCTCATGGTCAGCGGGACCGACGAGCACGGCACCCCCATCCAGGTGCAGGCCGACCGGGAGGGCGTGAGCGCGCGCGAACTCGCCGACCGCTACAACCGGGTGATCGCCGAAGACCTGCAGGGGCTCGGCCTGACTTACGACCTGTTCACCCGCACCACCACCCGCAACCACTACTCCGTGGTGCAGACCATCTTCCGTTCGCTCTACGACAACGGGTACGTGACGGAGCGCTCGCAGCTGTCGGCGATCGACCCGGCGACCGGCCGCGGGCTACCCGACCGCTACGTGGAGGGCACCTGCCCGATCTGCTCCTATGACGGCGCGCGCGGCGACCAGTGCGACAGCTGCGGCAACCAGCTCGACCCGCAGGACCTGATCAACCCGCGCTCCAAGATCGACGGCAAGGCGCCCACGTTCGTCGAGAGCGCGCAGTTCTTCCTCGAGTTGCCGGCCTTCGCCGAGGCGCTCGGCGGGTGGCTGCAGACTCGCACCGGCTGGCGGCCGAACGTCCTGAAGTTCAGCGCCAACCTGCTCGACGACCTCAAGCCGCGAGCGATCACCCGCGACCTGGACTGGGGGGTGCCGATCCCGCTCCCTGGTTGGTCCGAGCGCGAGGACAAGCGGCTCTACGTGTGGTTCGACGCCGTCATCGGCTATCTGTCGGCGTCGGTCGAGTGGGCGCGGCGCACCGGCGACCCCGATGCGTGGCGTCCCTTCTGGCAGGGCGGCGCCGCCGGCTCGGACGCGACCTCGTACTACTTCATGGGCAAGGACAACGTCGTCTTCCACTCGGTCATCTGGCCGGCGATCCTGCTGGGGGCCAGCGGCCGTCCGGCCGGCACGGCCAGCGCGATGGGGCAGCTGGAGCTGCCCAGCGAGGTGGTGAGCAGCGAGTTCCTCACCATGGAGGGGCGCAAGTTCTCCTCCTCGCGCAGCGTCGTCATCTACGTCCGGGACGTCCTGGAGCGGTACGGCCCGGACGCGCTGCGCTACTACCTGGCCGCCGCCGGCCCGGAGGGCAGCGACACCGACTTCACCTGGGAGCAGTTCGTCACCCGCAACAACACCGAGCTCGTCGCCGGCTGGGGCAACCTGGTGAAACGCACCGTGTCGATGGTGGAGAAGCTCGGGCCGATCCCACCGGCGGGCGAGCTGCTCGGCCCGGACCACGAGGTGCTCGCGGCGTCAGAGGCCGCCTTCGCGCCGATCGGCGCGCTGCTCGGTCGCTCCCAGCAGAAAGCCGCGCTCGGCGAGGCGATGAAGGTGGTCGGTGAGGCGAACCGCTACCTGTCCGACCAGGAGCCGTGGAAGCTCTCCGGCGACCCGGCCCGCCGGGACACCGTGCTGCACGTCGGGTTGCAACTGGTCGACGATGCCAAGACGCTGCTCACCCCGTTTCTGCCGCACAGCTCCGACCGGGTCCACCGGATGCTCGGCGGCGCCGGGCCGTGGAGCGGCCAGCCGGAGCTTCGCGAGGTCGAGGACCTCGACGGGGGGCCGGGTTATCCCGTGCTGATGGGCGATTACGACACCGAGGCGGTCTGGCAGCGCCGGCCGATCCGGGTCGGCCAGGCGGTGGACAAGCCGGTGCCGCTGTTCACCAAGCTGGACCCGTCGGTGATCGCGGAGGAGTTGGCCCGACTGGCTGCCGAGGTCGAGCGGGGAGCCGAGTGAGCCGAGCGCCCGCGGCCGGGCGGACCGGGACTCCGCCGCCCCCGCCCGAGCCACTGCCGGTCGACGTCCTGGACAGCCACGCCCACCTGGACCTGATGGGCGTCGACATCGACGAGGCCCTGGCCGCCGCGAAGTCGGTCGGCATCGCCGTCGTGGTGCAGGTCGGGGTCGATGTGGCCTCCAGCGGCTGGTCGGCCCAGCTCGCCGGGCGCTACGCCTGCGTGCACGCCGCGGTCGCGATCCACCCGAACGAGGCCGGCCAGGGTGCGGCGACCGACGAGGCACTGCGCGAGATCGAGGCGCTGGCCGCCCTGCCGCAGGTCAAGGCGGTGGGGGAGACGGGGCTGGACCACTTCCGGACCGAGGGCGCCGAGGGTCATCGCCGGCAGGAGGAGAGCTTCCGGGCGCACATCGCGATCGCCAAGCGCACCGGGACCGCGTTGGTCATCCACGACCGGGACGCGCACGAGGACGTACTGCGGGTGCTCGCTGAGGAGGGTCCGCCGGACCGTGTGGTGTTCCACTGCTTCTCCGGTGACGCCGCGATGGCGCGGGTCTGCGCGGAGCGCGGCTTCTACCTCAGCTTCGCCGGACCGGTGACGTTCAAGGCCAACGAGGGGTTGCGCGAGGCAGCGAGAGTCACCCCGACCGAGCTGCTGCTGGTCGAGACCGACGCGCCGTTCCTCACCCCGGTGCCGTTCCGGGGCCGTCCCAACGGCCCGTACCTCGTCCCGCTGACGGTGCGCTCATTGGCGCAGACCACCGGGCTGGCCCTGGAGGAACTCTGTGTGGCGCTCGCGGCGAACGGACGCCGCGCCTTCGCTTACTAGCGGGAGTTTCCGGGCTAGTTCGATCTTGATCGGCTGACCCGAGGCCGGTACCCCGTTTGACCTGGGGTTTCTCGGCGTGGCGAGTGGTTTCGGTGCGTCGAATAGTGTATGACCTAAAGATGGCCAGCTTGTACAAGAAGGTGATCAACGGGAAGCCGTACTGGTACCTGCGGGAGATGGCGCGGGTCGATGGCAAACCGAAGATGGTCTCGGAGCGCTACCTGGGCTCAGCTGCTGACATCGAGGCGCTGCTGGAGGCGCGCGAGGGCGCGACGACGCCGGCCCGGACCCGGCATCTGGGGTTCGGCGATGTCGCGGCGGTCTGGGGCATCCTGGAGCGCCTGGACGTGATCGGCGTCATCGACAAGGTCGTCGGAGTAAGGCGTTCGGACGCCGGCGCTTCGGTGGGGAGCTACCTGGCGCTGGCCGCGTTGAACCGGGTGGTAGCGCCACGCTCGAAGCTCGCGTTCGCGGACTGGTGGAAGACCACCGCCGCGGACCGGTTCACCAAGATCGGCCCGGCCGTGTTGGACCACCGCCGGTTCTGGGACGCGATGCACGCCGTCACGCTGGAGCAGCTCGCCGAGATCGAGCAGCAACTCGCGTTGGCGATGATCGAGACCTTCGAGCTCGACATCAGCGCGTTGGCGTTGGACATGACGAACTTCGCGACCTACATCGACAGCACCAACGCCAAGGCGCCGATCGCGCAACGCGGCAAGGCCAAGCAGAAACGCGCCGACCTACGGCTGGTCGGACTCGGGCTGGTCGTGACCCGCGACGGTGGGGTCCCGCTGGTCGCCCACGCCTACCCCGGGAACCGGCCCGACGTCACCCAGTTCGCCACCATGATCGACCTGCTCAGCGCCCAGCACTGTGCGCTGGCCGCCCGCGTCGGTGCGCCCGACAAGGCTGACCTGACGGTGGTGTTCGACGCCGGCCAGAACTCGATCGCGAACTTCCAGCACCTGCTCGACGCCGGCCTGGCGTTCATCGGTTCGATCCCCCCCTCGGACTGCCCGGACCTGCTCGCGCTCCCCACCTCCGACCGGGCCGTGGTCGACCCGGACCGGTTCGGGGGCCTGACCGCGCTCCAGACCCGCCGGGTCGTCTACGGCCTTGAACGCAGGGTGATCCTGACGCACTCACCGACCCTGCACGCCGCCCAACAAGCCGGGTTCGCCCAGACCCTGACCAAGGCCCTGACCAAGCTCAATGACCTGTCCCAAACCCTCGCCCGCGGCAAGACCCGCCGACCAGCCGCGAAGGTCACCGCCGACATCACCGCGATCACCGTCGACCCCTGGCTACGCCGCGTCGTGCGCTGCGAACTCACCGGCGACACCCCCGCCGAACACCGCCTGTCCGTCACCGTCGACACCAAAGCCCAAGACACGCTGGAAAGCGAGGTGTTCGGCAAACGGATCCTGCTCACCGCCCGCGAGGACTGGACCATCGCCGAGGTCGTCGCCGGCTACCGCTCGCAATCCGACGCCGAGTTCAGCTTCCGTCAACTCAAAGACCCGCACGTCGTGTCGTTCTCCCCGATGCACCACTGGACCGAACACAACATCCGCGTCCACACCTTCACCTGCGTCCTGGCCCTGCAGATCGCGCACCTGATGCGCCGCGAAACCCAGCGCGCCGGCCAGCACCTGTCCGTCCGCGCCCTCCTCGAGCAGCTCGCCTGCATCGAAGAGACCGTGCTGATCTACCCCAGCACCGGAGGCCGCCCCAAAGCCCGCCGCATGCTCACCGAAACGACCGACACCCAAGACCAACTCAGCGAAATCTTCAACCTCACCAAGTGGGCCCCGCGGACTTAGGTCATACAGCGAACCGCCGCCCGCAGCGCTGTTGACCTGCAGGTATACAACTCACGGCCGCGATAACCAGGAAACTTCCGCTAGGACAAAAACTTTCGTACGTGTGCCGACTCACAGTGGGCCGGGCTTCTAGCCTTCTGACCAGCGGGTTTGCCCCACTCCCGCCACCGAATCCCGCTCGGTTTGCGGCTCGCGCCCCACCAGGGCCGTGTACTTCTGCGAAAAGACACCCTACGGTCGCCTCCCAGACGCCGGATCGTGATGTTTGCGGCCGCACCGCCCGCCGAAGGACCTCCGGGTCCTGGCGGGCGGTCGGTTGTCCACGTGCCCGGGCCGTACGACGTTCGGAGCCTCGTGAGTCGCTCGACCCTGACCCCGTCCCCCGCCGCCTGGGAGCGCCGAGCGCCGGCGCGATCGGCCGCCCGGCAGATCCCGCTGCTGCTCGCCGTGGCCGTCACCGGCACGCTCGCGGCCGCGGTCGCCTGGACGGCTACCGGCAAGACTGTCGACCTGGTGGTCGACGGCAAGGTGCGCGCCGTCGACTTCCGCGGCGACACCGTCGCCGATCTGCTCCAGGGCGCCGGTCTGGCGGCGGGGGAGCACGACGTGCTGGTCCCCGCAGCCTCGACCGTGCTCGAGGACGGCGCCACGGTGGCGCTGCGCCGTGGCCGGCAGGTCGAGCTGGTTGTCGATGGTGCACCGCGGACGGTCTGGGTGACGGCGGCCTCCGTCGACGAGGCCCTGGCGCAGGTCGGCCTGCGGGAGCAGAACATGGGGCTGTCGGCGTCGCGGTCGCGGCAGCTCCCGCTGGACGGTTTCCGGCTCGCGGTCACGACCCCCAAGCGGATCGCGATCATTGCCGACAACGCCACCCGGGAACGCGACACCGGCACGGCCACGGTGGCTGAGGCGCTCGCCGAGTCCGGGATCGTGCTGGACGCCGACGACCGGATCTCCTACCCGGCGGCCGAGCCGATCGCCGAGGGGCTGATCATCCGGGTCACCCGGATCGGTGTGGAGACGCTCGAGGAGGAGGTGTCCGTCCCATTCGAGACGGTGGAGAAGTCCGACGCCACCCTGGCGAGGGGGTCGACCAAGGAGCTCGTCGCTGGGGTCAACGGCACGCTGCGCCGTACCGTCGAGCGAGTGCTGGCCGACGGTGTCGTCGAGAAGACCACCGTGCTCTCCTCGACCCCGATCGCCGCGCCGGTGAACCGGGTCGTCGCGGTCGGAACCAAGGCCCCCGAGACCCGCAACGCGGCGTCGAGCACCGCCCCCGCAGCCGCCACCGACGCCCCGGCGTCCTCCACCCCGCGTGGGGGCACCGCCGGCGCCGACGACCTGAACTGGGCCGCGCTGGCCCGGTGCGAGTCCGGCGGCAACCCGCGGGCGCTCAGCTCCGGCGGCCGGTACCGCGGCCTGTACCAGTTCTCGATCACCACCTGGCGCGGCATCGGCGGAAGCGGCGACCCGATCGAGGCCAGCGCGGAGGAGCAGACCTACCGGGCCAAGCTGCTCTACCTACGCAGCGGGGCCGGTCAGTGGCCCAACTGCGGGCGCCGGCTGTTCAGCTGAGCCCCGCTGCCGGCTTGGCTGGGTGGGACCTCGGCTACGCAACTTCGGGCTAGACAGGCACCCATGGCGAGTTCCGGACTGCTGAGCGCCGCCGACGTACGGGCCCTGGCCAGCCGGCTCGGACTGCGCCCGACGAAGTCGCTCGGGCAGAACTTCGTCATCGACCCCAACACCGTGCGCCGCCTCGTGCGCGTCGCCGGGGTCGGGGCCGACGACGTGGTGGTCGAGGTCGGGCCCGGCCTGGGTTCGCTGACCTTGGGCCTGCTGGAGGCGGCTACCCGCGTCGTCGCGGTGGAGATCGATGTGCTGCTCGCCACCGAGCTGCCCGCGACGATCCGGGCCCGGCTGCCCGAGCGGGCCGACCGGCTCGAGGTGCTCAGCCAGGACGCGCTCGCCCTGACCGGGGTGCCCGGTCGAGCGCCCACCGCGCTGGTGGCGAACTTGCCGTACAACGTGGCAGTCCCCGTTCTGCTGCGGATGCTCGAGCACCTGCCGTCAGTGCGCACCGGGCTGGTGATGGTGCAGGCTGAGGTTGCCGACCGGCTGGTCGCCCCGCCCGGCAGCCGGACCTACGGCATCCCGTCGGTGAAGCTCGCCTGGCACGCCGAGGCCCGTCGGGCGGGGGCGGTCGGACGCACCGTGTTCTGGCCGGCTCCCAACGTCGACTCGGGGCTGGTTGCTTTCCGTCGCCGCGAGCCACCGCCCGGCAATCGGGCCGCGACCTTTGCCGTCATCGACGCTGCCTTCGCCCAACGCCGCAAGACCCTGCGCGCGGCGCTGACCGGGTGGGCGGGTACGCCGGCGGAAGCCGAGGAGCGGCTGCGGGCAGCGGGGATCGACCCCGGCGCGCGGGGCGAGGTGCTGTCGGTCGAGGACTTCGCCCGGCTGGCCGCGACCGGTTAGGAGCGGGTCGGCAGCTGAGGCGATGTCAAGAGCCGAGAACCAGCTTGTGGACAACTTCTCGTTGTGCAGCAGGCACTTTCGCTCTTGCCAACACTGCGGCGATATGGCATAATCGAACACATGAGCGACAGTGCGGGCGAAGATGTGGTCGGGGATCGGGTCGATGTCCCGGCCCTGACCCGCCGCGTGCGCGCCGGTGACCGCGCGGCGCTCACCGAAGCACTGGAGATCCTGCCCTCGTTGGACCCGGGACCGCAGAGCGCCGCGTTGCTGATCGCCCTCCCCGCCACCGATGATCGCCACGCGATGGCGACCGAACTCCGAGCGTGGGATCGGCACGTGTCGTGGTCCCAAGCCCAG
>JBBSUR010000056.1:0-13398 GCA_038234255.1 Mycobacteriales bacterium
CGGACAACCTCATTACGAGTGAGGTGCTCTACCGACTGAGCTAAGGCGGCCTGTTGCCGTCGAAACCCTACCGGCATGGGCGTCGAGGGAGACCTCCTCGGTGATCTACCGCGCACGGTGGCCTCCTGCGGCGTGTCGGCCGACAGATGCGGAAGATCAGCGGCGAAGGGGGGCGACCGGACCGGTCAGCCGGTACGCAGCGCCAGCGCCATCGCCTCGACGGCGAGCAGGTGAGCGACGTTGAGGTCGACGGCCGCCCGGCAGGCCAGCACGGCATCGATGCGTCGCAGCGTCGACTCGGGCGTGGTGGCGCGGGCGATGGTCACCGCCTGCGGACCGAGGTCACCGTGTACGGGCGTCACCCCGGTGCCCAGTTGCAGTTGCAGGACATCGCGGTAGAACGCGGCGAGGTCCACCAGCACCCGGTCCAGCGCGTCGCGCTGGGTGCGCTTGGCCCGGTCTTTCTGCTTGGTCTCGAGCTCCTTGAGCGCCCCGGCCCCACCCCGCGGCTTGCCACCGGTGTAGCCCTTGCCGGTGGCGCCGCCGCCCAGCGCCGTGGTGAGCGACTCGGTCTCGGCGCCGTCGCGCTCCTTCGACAGCGCAGCCGCCTCCTGCTTCGCGGTGGCCACCAGCGCGTCGGCGGCGGCCAGCGCCGAGCCCACCCCCTGGAGCTGGCGTGGGAGAGCGAGCACCTCGCGTCGCTCCCGGCGGGCCAGCTCGTCGGTCGCGAGCCGCTTCGCCCGGCCGATGTGGCCCTGGGCCGCCTGTGCGGCGAAGGCCGCCATCGCCGGGTCGACGCCGTCCCGGGACACCAGCACCGCCGCGACCGCAGCCGATGGCGGGGTACGCAGCGGGGCCAGGCGGCAGCGCGAACGGATCGTCGGCAACAGGTCCTCCACGCTCGGTGCCGACAGCAGCAGCACACTGCGCGGCGGGGGCTCCTCCAGCGCCTTGAGCAGGGCGTTGGCGCCGGACTCGGTGAGCCGGTCGGCGTCCTCGATGAGCGTCACCTGCCAGCGGCCGCGGGTCGGTGCGCGCGAGGACCGGACGATGATCTCGCGGGCCTCCTCTACTTTGAGCGACAGACCTTCCGGCACGATCACCGCCACGTCCGGGTGCGCACCGGCCAACGACTGCGCGCACGCCCCGCAGTGCCCGCAGCCGACGCCCCGCTCGCACTGCAGCGCGGCGGCAAGAGCGCGCGCAGCCACCGACCGGCCGGAGCCCGGCGGGCCGGTGAACAGCCAGGCATGGGTCATGCCGCCGGCGACGCCAGGCTCGCCGGCGACCAGGCGGGCCGCATCAGCCGCCGCTGCCCGCAACTGCGCCACCACCTCCGGCTGGCCGACGAGGTCGTCGAAGACGCTCATGCGGAAGCCACCTCCGACGCCGGAACGGGCTCGGGTACGGCGACGGCGACCCGGCCGCGGATCGCATCACGGACCGCGTCGACCGGCCGGTCGGCCGCGAGAACCAGGTAGCGGTCCGGGTCCCGTTCGGCCAACGCGACGAACCCTTCGCGCACCCGTGCGTGGAAGGCCAGCGACTCGGCTTCGATCCGGTCGGGCTCGCTGCCGGCGCGGCCGAGACCGACCACCGGGTCGATGTCGAGCAGTACGACGAGATCAGGCCGGAGCCCCTCGGTGGCCCAGCGCGACAGCCGGGCCATCTCCTCCACGGCCAACTCGCGGCCGGCGCCCTGGTAGGCCAGCGAGCTGTCGAGGTAGCGGTCGGTCACGACCACCGCACCGCGGTCGAGCGCGGGACGCACCACCTCGGCGACGTGCTGGGCCCGGTCGGCGGCGTAGAGCAGCGCCTCCGCGCGGGGCGCGACTTGCGCCGCCGGGTCGAGCAGCAGCGCCCGGATCCGTGCGCCGGTCGCCGTCGCACCCGGCTCGCGGGTCACGACGACCTCGTGGCCGCGCTCGACCAGCCACGTCTCGAGCAGCCGCAGCTGGGTCGACTTCCCAGCCCCCTCCCCGCCTTCGAAGGCGATGAACGTCCCGGCGTAGGTCGGAGCGGGCGGCGTCCGGCGCAGGCGACGCATCAGGTCCGACCGCAGCGTGATCCCCGGCCGGTCATCCATCTGCCGGAACGACACGATCCCGACGACGATCCCGAGCAGGCCGCCGACGAACAGCACCACCGAGACGCCGTTGATGTTGATCTCCGCCGGCCCGTTGCCGGGCAGCCCGATCGAACGCGTCCCGATGAACCCCGCCACGAACGGCGTGGTGGCGGTGACCAGGAGCAAGTCGATGCGCATCAACGACTGCACCAGCCCGAACATCCGCCCGCGCAGCTCGTCCTCGATCTCCAGGCCGAGCAGGGTGATGCCGACGACGTACGCCACCCCCGCGAATGCCCCCACCAGGAAAGTCGCGACGGTCGCCAGGAACAGGTTCGGCACCAGCGACATGAAGATCAGGGAGCCGCCGGCGCCGACGATCGACGGCCCGAAGACGCGGCGCCTCGACAGGTCACCGAGCGCCTTCGGCCCGAGCGCGACACCGGCGGCGATGCCGAGGAAGATCGCGCCGAACAGGAGTCCGTACGCCGCGTTGCCGCCGGCCAGCACGGACTCGGCGAACAGCTTGCCCAGCGCGATGATGGCACCACCGGCGGCGAGGGCACCGAGCATGCCGACCAGCAACCCCCGCGCCAGCGGCGTACCGCCCATGAAGGCGAAGCCCTCACGCAGGCTCGCGAACACTGACGGGGCGGGCTGCCCCGGTGGCCGGTCGGCGGACTTCGGGCTGGGCAGGTCCAGGCGGTAGACCGTGAGTGCCGCGAACAGGAACGTCGCGGCGTTGACGTAGAGCGCCAGGTCGACGGGGCCGGTCCGGAAGTACTCGAACCCCGAGCCGAGCGCTCGCGACAGCAGGCTGAGCAGGGCGAAGACGCCGGCGGCCACCGGGGCGGAGCCGTAGGTCGCGATCAGGGTGAGCTGGTTGGCTCCTTCGAGCTGCTCGCGCGGCACGATGTTCGGGACCGAGGCCTCCTTCGCCGGTATCCAGAACAGGCTCACCGTCTCGATCAGGAACGACGCGGCGAGCAGATAGAGCAGCGAGCTGTTGCGGGCGGCCACCGAGCCGACAAGCGGGATGGACAGGAACAGCCCGAAGCGCAAGAGATCGCTGAGCACCATGGTCCGGCGCCGGTCCCAGCGATCGGCGTACGCACCGGCGAGCGGGCCGAACAGCACCGCCGGCAGCAGTCGGAACACCAGCACACCACCGGTCGCGTAGGCCTTGCTGGCGAAGGTGTCCACCAGCTGGGTCGCCAGCGCAGTGGTCGCCAGGAAGCCCAGCCAGTCCCCGAAGCTGGACAGCACCAGGGCGGTGTAGAGCTTGCGGAACCGGGTGTTGCGCAAGGTCGCCCGCGGACCGCGACCCAGGTGCGACGCCGGCTCGGTGCCGGGGGTCGGGTCGGCGGGGGTCCGGCCGGCGTCGCTCACGGCCGCGAGCGTAACGCCGAGCACGGGTGGCGTGCTTCTGTGTGCCGCTCTGCCCAGGATCTTCGGAAGATCCCCAGCATCACGGTGCTGGGGATCTTCCGACGATCATGGAACGGTCCGGGGAGCCGGCTTCTTCTTCGGCGCGGCCTTCTTCGGGGTCGCCTTGCGCGCCGGAGCCTTCTTCACCGCCGGCCCGCGCGCCCGCCGCTCGGCCAGCAGGTCGATCGCCCGCTCGTCGGTGAGGCTGTCGATGTCGTCGCCCTTGCGCAGGGAGGCGTTCGTCGTCCCGTCGGTGACGTACGGCCCGAAGCGCCCTTCCTTGACCACCATCGGTTCGCCGCTGACCGGGTCGATGCCCAGTTGCTTGAGCGGCGGCTTCGGGGCGGCGCGCTGCCGGCCGTACTGCTTGGGCTGGGCCAGCAGCGCCAGCGCCTGCTCCAGGGTGATCGTCAGCAGCGCCTCCTCGCTGTCGACCGAGCGGCTCTCCTTGCCCTTGCTGACGTAGGGCCCGTAGCGGCCGTTCAGCGCCGACACCGGCTCGCCGTCGAGCTCGCCGAGCACCCGCGGCAGGGTGAGCAGGGTGAGCGCCTGCTCGAGGGTGAGCGTGTCCAGGCTCATGCTGGCGAACAGCGACCCGGTCGGCGGCTTGGCTGCCCCCGGACCCTTGGCCGAGTCCGCCGGAAGCGCCAGCGTGACGTACGGCCCGTAGCGCCCAGTCTTGGCGACCACGTCGAAACCGGTCTCGGGGTCGACCCCGAGGACCCGGTCACCCGACGGTGCGGCGGCCAGCTCGAGGGCCTTGGCGACGGTGAGCTCGTCGGGCGCGAGATCGTCCGGCAGCGAGGCCTTCTGCTGGTCCTCGCCGTCCGGCCCGACCGTCACGTAGGGGCCATAGCGGCCGACCCGTACGACGATCTGCTGCCCCTCGCGCTCCTGACCGGCCGGGACACGACCGATCTCGATGGTGTTGATCTCGCGCGCGTCGATCGAGTCCAGAGTGCTGCCGATGAGGTGCTTGAGCCCGCCCTGGCTGGCCAACCCGCCCGCCTTGCCGGCCGAGGACCCGAAGTAGAACGAGCTCAGCCACTCCTTGCCCTGCCGTCCACCGCCCGCCACGAGGTCCAGGTCGTCCTCCATCGAGGCGGTGAAGCCGTAGTCGACCAGCCGCTCGAAGTGCTGCTCCAGCAGATGAATGACCGCGAAGGCGAGCCAGGTCGGCACCAGCGCCGAGCCCTTCTTCCACACGTAGCCGCGGTCCTGGATCGTGGTGATGATCGAGGCGTACGTGGAGGGGCGCCCGATTCCGAGCTCTTCCAGCCGCTTGACCAGCGAGGCTTCGGTGAAGCGGGCCGGTGGGCTGGTGGTGTGTCCCGACGGCTCGAGCCGGTCGGCGGTCAGCGCGTCGCCCGCACTCACCCGGGGCAGCCGGCGCTCGGCGGTCTCCAGCTCGGCGTCGGGATCGTCGGAACCTTCGACGTAGGCCCGCAGAAAACCGGGGAAGGTCACCACCTTTCCGGTCGCGCTGAACTCGGCGTCGGTGCCCTCCGCGGCCATCGCATGGGGGCGAAGCTGCGCGCCGAGCCGGATCGTCGCGCTGACCCCCTTCGCATCGGCCATCTGGCTGGCGACCGTGCGCTGCCAGATCAGCTCGTAGAGCCGCAGCTCGTCGCCGGACAGCTCGCGGGCCAGCTCCCCCGGCGTGCGGAACACGTCTCCGGAGGGGCGGATCGCCTCGTGCGCCTCCTGGGCGTTCTTCACCTTGCCGGCGTAGCGCCGCGGGGCGTCCGGGACGTACTCCGGTCCGTAGAGCTCACGCGCCTGCTCCCGCGCCGCGTGCACCGCGGTCTCCGACAGGTTGCTGCTGTCGGTGCGCATGTAGGTGATGTAGCCGTTCTCGTACAGCCGCTGGGCGGTCTGCATGACCCGCTGGGCCGAGAAGCGCAGCTTGCGACCGCCCTCCTGTTGCAGCGTCGAGGTCATGAACGGGGCGTAGGGCTTTCGGGTGTAGGGCTTCTCGTCGGTGGAACGCACGGCGAACGACGCGTCGTGGAGCCGCTCGGCGAGGCTGCGGGCCGCGGTCTCGTCCAGCCGCGCCACGTCGGCGCCGGCCCCGCCGGACGACTGCTTGAGCTCGCCGGTCTCCGGCTCGAAGTCGCGCCCGGTCGCCAGGCGGCGCCCGTCGAGCGCGACGAGGGTGGCCGTCATCGTCCGCGGCGCGGACGGGTCCGGCTCGGCACTGACCGGGCTGAAGGTGCCCTCGACGTCCCAGTAGTCCGCCTGGCGGAACCGCATGCGCGCCCGTTCGCGCTCCACGACGATTCGGGTGGCCACCGACTGCACCCGGCCAGCCGACAGCTTCGGCATGACCTTCTTCCACAGCACCGGGCTGACCTCGTAGCCGTAGAGCCGGTCCAGGATGCGCCGGGTCTCCTGCGCGTCGACCAGCGCGGTGTCGAGCGCGCGCGGTGTCTCGACGGCGCGTTGGATTGCCTGCTGGGTGATCTCGTGGAAGACCATGCGGCGGACCGGGACCTTGGGGCTCAGCGTCTCGAGCAGGTGCCAGGCGATGGCCTCGCCCTCGCGGTCCTCGTCGGTCGCCAGGAAGAGCTCGTCGGCGTCCTTGAGCAGCGCTTTGAGTTTGGCGACCTGGCTCTTCTTGTCCGGCGACACGACGTACAGCGGCGCGAACCCGTGGTCGACGTCGACGCCGAGCCGGGCCCACGCCTGGCCCTTGTGGCTGGCCGGGATGTCGGCGGCGTTCTTGGGCAGGTCGCGGATGTGGCCGATGCTCGACTCGACGACGTAGCCCGCGCCGAGGAAGCCGGCGATCTTCTTGGCCTTCGCCGGCGACTCGACGATGACCAGCCGGGTGCCGGTCTCGGTGCGCGCAGCCTTGCCGCGGGGCGCCCGTACGGCGCTCTCGGTGGTCTGCACTTCGGTGTCGGACACGCTTCTCCAAGGTCAACCCGGACTCCGGTCAGACGACCGGTCCCGGACGAGTGTGCACGACACCGCGCTCCGGACGCCGAGCGAGGTCCCGCCCGTGGCGCGCAGCCGCGCTCAAAGCAGGGACATCCCCGGCAGCCGAGCGGCCCGGCGGTCAAAGGTCTTGGTGGTCTCGCAGTCGGCCGCCGCAGCGCTGGAGGCGATGAGCGCGTCCGCGAAGTCAGCCCCCGACTCCGCCGCTGCGAGCGCCCGGCGGACCAACGCCGCATCCTGCACAACAAGCTCGGCCGAGGCGAGCAGATTCGCGATGACCTCAGCACTCTGGCTTCGGGTGTAGCGATAGGCGCGGATCAGCGTCCAGTGCAGTTCCGCCACGACCAGGACGGCGACGAAACCCTGCTCATCCTGACTCAGCCGATCCAGGAGCGCATCAGCCTTCGCTGTCTGGCCCGGGTCGTCCCGGGCGACATAGCGCACGAGGATGTTGGTGTCGAGCCCGATCACCGGGACATGGTCTGTGCCGCCCCGTCGGCGATCGCGTCGTCCATCTGCTCGAGGGTGACGGGGGTGGCCGGGGGCGGCAGCATGCCCTTGAGGTCTTTGATGGAGCCGGTCTTGACCCGCAGGACGTAGTCACCGCCCGAGGTGGGCACGAACTCCACCCGCGAACCCTGGTGCAGACCGAGCCGCCGGCGCACCTCGACGGGAACGGTCACCTGCCCCTTGCTCGTCATCACCGCCTCAGCCATGTACCCACCTTACCTCAGGTAAGGAACCCCTGCTGCACCAGCCGCTCCAGCACCGGGAGCACCTGCTCGGCGGCCTCGTCCTCGCCGATCCCGGCACTCGCGGCCAGCACCGCGACCAGCTCGCCGAGTCGGCGGGTGCCATCGCAGCCGGCCAGCAGCGCCGCGCCGTAGGCGTCGATGCCGCCCGACCAGCGCAGTCCGCGCTCCTGCTGGAGCCGCTCGCCCTGGACGTACCAGCCGTCCTCGGTGCGCTGCGCGACCGAGTGCAGGCGTACGTCGTCGCGCAGCCGCCAGGCGGTCGCGAGCAGTCCCCGGCCCAGGGCGTCCTGAGCGGCGAAGAACGCCGGCACCTGCTCGCCCCACGTCGGCGCGACGGCGTGCGGCACATCGTCCAACCAGACCCGAGTGCCCCGTCCGGCGCGGCGCCGGCGCAGCGCGAGCACCCCGAAGGCGATCGCCTCGACGCCGCTCTCGGCGAGGGATTGCATCCAAGCGTCGTACGACGCGTCGAAACGCGGACCCTCGTTGCTGTCGCGCAGCCAGGCCGTCACGTAGTCCTGCGGGCTCGCCAACTCGCGCTGGACGACCCAGCCGTCGACGTCCGGTCCGAACCACGAGCGGACCCGGTCGTCGCCGTCCTCCCCCGCCAGATGCAGCCAGTTGGCCAGCAGCACCGCCGTACCGCCCTCGACCAGCACCGCCGGCAGCTCGGCGACCAGCCGGCGGCACAGCTCGTCGGAGTCCAGGCCGGCGTCGCGGTAGGCGTACCGCGGCGGGCCGTCGGCGCCCGCCCCGACCACGAACGGTGGATTGCTGAGGACCAAGTCGAACAGCTCGCCGGCCACCGGCTCCACCAGGTCACCCACCCGGACGTCCAGCGACGCACCCGCCAGCGCGCCCGACAGCCGGGTGTAGCCAGCCGCCCGCGCGGACGCGTCGGTGGCGACGACGGTGCTGCTGTGGTGCCGGGCGAGCAGGGCCTGGACCCCGCAGCCGGCGCCGAGGTCCAGGGTGCGGCCGACCGCTGCCCGGGGAGTGGCGGCGGCGAGGGTGAGACTGGCCGCTCCCGCGCCGAGCACCTGCTGCGGGTCACCGGCGCTCCGCCCAGGGTCATGTGCGACGAGCACCTCGGCCTCGCCGGAGACGACCGGCTGCAGCCGGACCGCCGCGGCCACGCCGTAGCCCTCCGGCAGGAGCCACGTCTCCGGGACCCCGGCCCGCCGGGACTGCGAGAGGTCCACCTCGACGCCGAGCACGAACAACCGGGCCAGCGTTTCGAGCGGGGAGCCCCCCGCCGTACGGCGCAGGAGCGGGGCGAGCTCCCCACGGTCCAGATGGGACCGCGCGGCCGGCCCGAGCAGGTCGTCCAGCGCCGCGGCCGACCAGCCGGCGGAGTGCAGCGCCTCGGCCACCTGCGGCGCGTCCGGGATCAGCCGGTCGGGATCGGGCAGCCCGGCGGGATCGGGCGGCCGGGCGGGATCGGGCAGGTCGGCGTTCACGCGGCGCGACGCTACCGGCCGGGCACCGGCGGGCCGGACAGCCCGAAGGGCCGCACCTCGCCGAAGCGGGGTACGGCCCCTCAGGACGGTGCTGCCGGTTCAGCAGCCCCGGGCGATCAGAGCGACGTCAGGTTGCTGCGCCGGCGGCGCAGGACCAGCGGGATCAGCATGACCATCGCGCCCAGGAGCGGGAGGCTGGAGGACAGACCGGTCCGGGGCAGCGTGCGCTGAGCGCCGCCCGCGGCGGCACCCTCGCAGCCGGTGGCCGGGCAGCCGGCGGGCTTGCCGGGCGCACCCACGGAAACGTCGCTGATGGTCGGTCCGGGGGTGTTGACCTGCGTGCTCGAGCCCTCGGCGGTGTTGATCAACGCCGTGTCCGGCAGCATGCCCGACGTCGCCGTGACCCGCACGGTCACGCCGAGGGTCGTGCTCGCGCCCGAGCCCAGCGTGCCGACCTGCCAGGTCACCCGCTGGCCGTCCCGGGTGCAACTGTCGGAGCAGGAGACGAAGTCGACGCCGCCCTTCAGCTCATCGGTGACCGTGACCCCGGTGCACGGCTGTGCACCGGTGTTGCTCACGTTGATGAAGTAGGCGAACTCCTGGCCGGTCACCACCTGCGTGTTGCTGGCGTACTTGGTCGACCGTTCGACGCTGCACGGACCGGTCGGACGCGGGATCACCGTCGGAGCGTCAACGTTCACCCGCTGGGTGATGTCCCGGTCCTGGTAGCGGCCGGTGATCGTCGCCTCGTTGCGATATCGCACGCCGTTCGCGGCCCCGCTCGGGACTCGGAACGTGAAGCTGATGTCGACGAACTGCCCCGGATTCACCGTGCCGATGTCGTAGGTGAGCGTATTGCCGGACTGCGAGGTCGGTGCCGGGTCGGAAGAGACGAACTCCAGCGGCGGCGGGCCACCGCTGAAGGTGTCGACGACGCGCACGTTGGTCACCGGGGTCGTGCCGCGGTTCGGGAAGCGGACGGTGTACTCGAAGGTCTCGCCGGCGACGACGCCATTGGAGGAGGCGTCCTTGAACGACTCGCTGAACGGGTTGTTGTTGTCGCCCGGCGGGGTGACGGCGGGCGGACCGTCGCAGATGATGCCGCCGGCCGGAACGGTTGCCAGCGCCTCGAAGTGGCCCTCACGGATGTCGGCGACACCGAGGCCGGCCTGCACCAGCGCGTCCTGCACCGCCGTGAGGACCGGGTCCAGCGCGTCGATGACCGGCTGCAGGACGGGGTTGAGGATCGGGGCCAGTGGGCTGTCGACCGCGATCGGAACAGTGCTGCCCACGGTGACCGTGCCCGGGATCTTGACCCGGATGAAGTCCGCCGCACCCGCGACAGTCGTGCTGGTCACCGTCTTCGTGGACGTCGGGTCGTCGTTCAGGCCGTGTGCGGGCGCGCCGATGAAGACGTCGGCGACACCCAGGCTCAGCTGGATGCCGTCGCCGCCGAGCACCTGGTCACTGGTGAGCGCGGTGCCGTTGATCCGCAGGACCTCTTCGGTGCCGAGGACCGGGTTGCCGTCGGCGTTGATGAAGCCGTAGAAGAGCTCCGAACCGGTGCCGCCGGTGGCGCTGGCCCGCAGCTGCAGGTCGGCCAGCACCTCGATCCTGGTCTCGGCGCCGGCGACGCCCGCAAACAGGGTGATCGGCGCGAGCGTCTGCGTCGTGACCGTGGTCAGGCCGAAGCCAGCGGCGCCGCCCGCGGGGGAGCTCAGCCCGCTCTGGGAGACGGAGGAGCTGACGCCCTGTCCGGCCTGCATCGCGCCGACCCCGACGACCGCCTGGCCGGGGGTCGGAGCGAGCAGCTGGGCGTTGGCCACCTGGGCCGTACCCTCGCTGATCATCCCGCCACCGGCGCCGGGGGGACAGATGGTGGCGATGTCGGTGGTCCGGGCCTCGGCCGTGCTCGGCAGCAGTTGAGCCTCGGCCAGCGGTGACAACGGCAGCGACAACAGCTCGGTCGGCGTGGCCACCTCCGGCGGCGGCGAGAGTGCCTCCGCCGTCGACAACGCGATCGCGGGCACGGCGGCCGCGTCGTCCAGCAGGCCGACGTTGGCGGCCGCCCCATGACCGTAGGCGTTCTTGCCTGCCTCGTCGCGGGTCAGGATCGAGGAGCCGAGCAGGTCGGAGTCGACCAGCGCCTCGCCAACGGCGGCGCCCGCCGAGCTCTGGGCGAGGGAGATCCGCGTCACATCAGGATTGTTGTTGAGGTTCACCGCGTCGGCGAAGACCGCCGTGCCGGTGCTGTAGCCGCCGAAACCGGCCGTGCTGTTCAGCGACTCCTGCGGAGTGACGGCCAGGGCCGGAGCGGCGCTGAAGGCGGTCAACCCGGCTAGCGCCAAGGCGCCGGCGAGGGCGCCGGCAAGGGATCGAGTAGGTCGCATATCGGAAGTGCTCCTCATGAGGGCGCGCGCGCGGATTCCCCGCGCAAGGAGCCTGCAGAGCAGGCCGAAGATCTTGGTCGGGAACTTGCGGCGAATAATGGCACATTGTCCCGGCCCATGGGGGAGCGCCCCACCGGTTCCCACCGATGGGCGAGAGCTAGAGCGTCGCGCGCGCTCCCTCCGCGACCTCGATAGCTCCGGTGACGCTGCGCTTGTTACTCACCGTCACCGCCGCCACGATTCCGGTGATCGCCAGGGCGGCGACGACGAACCGGACACCGAGGTTGGCGTCCGCTCCGATGCCGTACTGCACGACAGTCGGGGCGATGAGCAGGGCGACCAGGTTCATCACCTTGAGCAGCGGGTTGAGTGCCGGGCCGGCGGTGTCCTTGAACGGGTCACCGACGGTGTCGCCGATGATCGTGGCCTCGTGGGCCGAACTGCCCTTGCCGCCATGGTTGCCGTCCTCGACCAGTTTCTTGGCGTTGTCCCACGCGCCGCCGGAGTTGGACAGGAAGACCGCCATGAGTACGCCTGCAGCGATCGCCCCGGCCAGGAAGGCGCCGAGCGGCTGGTAGCCGAGGGCGAAGCCGACCGCGATCGGCGAGAGCACGGCCAGCAGGCCCGGGGTGGCCAGCTCACGCAGCGAGTCCTTGGTGCAGATGTCCACGACGCGGGCGTAGTCGGGCTTCTCGGTGTAGTCCATGATCCCCGGTTTGGTACGGAACTGCTCACGCACCTCGTAGACCACCCGGCCGGCGGCGCGGGAGACGGCCTGGATCGCCAGGCCGGAGAACAGGAACACCACGGCGGCGCCGATGATCAGGCCGAACAGCAGGTTGGGCTTCTCGATTGACAGCGAGAAGTCATCGGCGGACCTGCCTGCCTCGATCAGCGCCCGTTCGACCTCGGTGCGGAACGAGCCGAACAGCGCGGTGGCTGCCAGCACGGCGGTCGCGATCGCGATGCCCTTGGTGATGGCCTTGGTCGTGTTGCCCACGGCGTCCAGGCTGGTGAGCACCAGCGCGCCCTCCGCGGTGATCTCGCCGGACATCTCGGCGATGCCCTGGGCGTTGTCGCTGATCGGCCCGAAGGTGTCCATGGCCACGATCACGCCGACCGTGGTGAGCAGGCCGGTGCCGGCCAGCGCCACCGCGAACAGCGCGACGACAGTGGAGCCACCGCCCAGCAGGAACGCGGCGTAGACGGCGCCGCCGATCAGCAGCGAGGAGTAGACGGCCGACTCCAGCCCGACCGAGATGCCGGCCAGGATCACCGTGGCGGCGCCGGTCAGCGAGCTCTTGCCGATCTCCTGCACGGGCTTGCGGTTGGTCTCGGTGAAGTAGCCGGTGAGCACCTGGATCAGACTGGCCAGCACGATGCCGATGATCACTGCGCCGATGGCGACGATGCGCGGGTTCTGGTCGGACGTGGCCGCGCCGTCCAGCTCGGCGAAGGTGCCCGGCAGGTAGAGGAAGGCCGCGACGGCGACCAGAGCGGCGGACACCACCGCCGACAAAAAGAAGCCCCGGTTGATGGCGTTCATGCCGTTGCGGTCCCCGTCGCGCGGGGAGGTGCCGTAGATGCCGACCAGGGCGGTGAGCACGCCGATCGCGGGGACGATCAGCGGGAAGACGAGCCCCTGGGCGCCGAAGGCGACCTGGCCGAGGATCAGGGCCGCGACCAGGGTCACCGCGTAGGACTCGAACAGGTCAGCGGCCATGCCGGCGCAGTCGCCCACGTTGTCACCGACGTTGTCGGCGATCGTGGCGGCGTTGCGCGGATCGTCCTCGGGGATGCCCTGCTCCACCTTGCCGACCAGGTCGGCGCCGACATCGGCCGCCTTGGTGAAGATGCCCCCGCCGACGCGCATGAACATCGCCAACAGGGCGCCGCCGAAGGCGAAGCCCTCCAGGACCCGCGGCGCCTGGTCGTCGAACAGGATCAGCACCAGCGAGGCGCCGAACAGGCCGAGCCCGACGGTGAACATGCCCACGACGCCGCCGGCGCGAAAGGCCAGGCGCAGCGCCGGCTTGGTGCCCGACTGGTTGGCCGCGTTGGCGACCCGCAGGTTGGTACGGGTGGCCAGCGTCATGCCGATGAACCCGACCAGGGCGGAGAAGCCCGCACCTACGAGGAAGAAGACCGACCGACCGATCCGGACGTCGGCGCCATCGGCCGGCAGCAGGAACAGCAGGAGGAACACCAGCGCGGCAAAGACCGCGAGGGTGCGGAACTGCCGGGACAGGTAGGCAGCGGCGCCCTCCTGTACGGCCTTGGAGATCTCGATCATCTTGGGCGTGCCCTGCCCTGCGGCGAGCACCTCCTTGGCGAACACCGCCGCGAAGCCCAGCGCC
>JBBSUR010000057.1:0-13342 GCA_038234255.1 Mycobacteriales bacterium
CCGCCGCGGGTCGCGAGACGCAGATGTCCCGGCCGAGCCAGACCGGACGCGACGAGATAGCGCGCGTAGACCCGCACCCCGTTGCCGCACATCTCGGCGGTCGAGCCGTCGGCGTTGCGGTAGTCCATGAAGAACCGCGCGGACTCGGCGTACGGTGCGGCGTCCGGCTCGAGCGTGGACGGCACCACGCGTAGGACCCCGTCGGCGCCGAGACCGGCGCGCCGGTCGCAGATCCGCCGGACGAGACCGGCGGTGAGCACGAGCGTCCCGCCCGGATCGGGCAGCAGCACGAAGTCGTTCTGCGTGCCGTGCCCCTTCACGAAACGAAGGCCGGGATGCACGCTTCGAGCGTACGGGGCGGGGCGCTCGGCGACTCAGCGCTCCCGCAGCGGGGCGAGCTGGTCGCTGGTGGGCCGCGGCGCCGGCAGGGCGACCGCCACCCGAATGCGCCGCACCGGCACGGCGGCGTCCGGCACGGCGGCGTCCGGCACGGCGATGGTGGCCCGCTGGCTGCCAGCGCTCTGCGTCAGCAGCCAACGGGCCTTGTCGGCGCGCTGCGCACTGCCGTAGAGCCAGCCGTGCGCACGGTCACAGCCGAGCGCCGCCAACCGCTCCGCCTCCGGCGCTGTCTCAACTCCTTCCGCGACGACGCTGAGACCGTGCGCGTGGGCCCGGTCGATGATGGCCGCGACGATCCGTTGCCCCGCGACGGTGCCCGTCCCGCGTACATACCCGGGGCACAGTTTCACCACGTCGAGCGGCAGCACCTGGACGGCGCCGACCGTGGCGTACCAGCTGGAGAAGTCGTCCACGGCGAGCGCGACCCCGGCGCGCCGGAGCTCCTTCAGCAGCGGGCCGGCGTCCGGGCCGAGCCCCATGACGCACTCCTCGGAGAACTCCAGACCGACCGCTGCGTCGGGCAGGCCGCTGTCCTGGATCAGGCCGGCGACCAACGGCACGAACCCGGGCGCGGCCAGCTCGGCGGCGCTGACGTTGAGCCACAGTCGACGGGTGGGGCCGTCCACACTGCTCCACCGCACCGCTTCGGCGATGCCCTCACGCAGCACCCAGGCACCGATCCGGCCCAGCTCCCCGGCGGCCGCGGCCACGTCGAAGAACTGTCCCGGTCCGAGCAGCCCGCGGGTCGGGTGCTGCCAGCGCAGCAGCCCCTCCATGGCGACGATCGCGCCGGTGCGCAGGTCCACCTCGCTCTGGTAGAGCAACGACAGCGATCCGTCGGTGGTGCAGCGCCGCAGGAGGGCGAGGTCGTCGGTGGCGTCGAGCTGTGCACAGAGGGTCATGCCTCGATGATGTCCCGCAGGTCCAGGTTGTCCTATGGCCCATCGGCAGTGGCCCGGTCTGGTCATTGTGCGCACCGGCGCTGGCCCAGGCGGTGCAGCGCCCGATCTATGGCGTGCGCAGATCGAGCAGTCCCATCGCCTGCTCGAGCAACGGCCGGTGCGGGTCCAGCCAGTGCACCCGCGGGTCGCGGCGGAACCAGGCGCGCTGGCGGCGGGCGAACCGCCGGGTCGCCGTCAGGGTCAGCTCGCGGGCCTGCGCCTCGTCCCACCGGCCGTCCAGTGCGCCGAGGACCTGGGCATATCCCAGCGCCCGGCTGGCGGTGACCCCTTCCCGCAGTCCTTCGCCGGCAAGCCGGCGCACCTCCGCTACCAGCCCCTGCTCCCACATCCGGTCGACCCGCAGCTCGATCCGCTCGGCGAGATCGGGCCGATCGACGCCGAGATAGGTGGTCGGGTAATGCGCGTCGTAGGACCGCAGCGCGCCGGGCATCGCACCGGTCATCGTCACGACCTCCAGCGCCCGCACGATCCGCCGCCCGTTGGTGGCTTCCATCCGCAGGGCGGCGGCCGGGTCGAGCGTGGCCAGCCGGGCGTGCAGGGCGAGCGGCCCGTCGCGCCCGAGGTCTGCCTCCAGCGCGGCCCGCAGCTCCGGGTCGGTGCCGGGGAAGTCGAGCTCGTCCAGCGCCGCCCGCAGGTAGAGACCCGAACCGCCGACGAGCACCGGGGTACGCCCCTGCGCTCGCAGCCCGTCGATCACGCCGCGGCACAGCCACTGGTAGTCCGCAGCGGTCGCCGTACGCGTGACCGGCCAGACGTCGAGCAGGTGGTGCGCGACTCCACCCCGCTCCGGCTCGCTCAGCTTGGCGGTGCCGATGTCCATGCCCCGGTAGAGCTGCATCGAGTCGGCATTGACGACCTCGCCGCCCCCACCACCACCCGCGTCGAGCGCGCGGGCCAGCGACACGCCGAGCTCGGACTTGCCGGCGGCGGTCGGGCCGACGACCGCGATCACGGGCACCGACGCAGAAGTGCCCACAGGGCGACCTTACGGCGTGGGTCCGGCCTGACCGAGTCCGCTCTCGACCCCCTGCGCCGGCGCAGCGTCGCCGTAGGTCCGGCGCTGACGCCCCTCCAGATAGCCGGCAAGCCGGGACAGCATGAGGTTGATGGTGATGTAGATCAGCGCGATCAGCACGTAGAGCTGGATCGGGTTGTCGAGGACCTGTACGGCCTGGCCACCGATCCGCAGCAGCTCCTCGAAGCCGATCACGAAGCCGAGCGAGGTGTCCTTGAGCAGGACGACCAGCTGGCTGATCAACGCCGGCAGCATGATCCGCACCGCCTGCGGCAGCAGCACCAGGCGCAGCGTCTGCCCGCGGGACAGCCCGACGGCGGAGGCGGCCTCGGTCTGTCCGCGCGGCAGGGACTGGACGCCGGCCCGGATGATCTCGGCGATGACCGCGCCGTTGTAGAGGGTCAGCCCGAACACCAGCGCGTACAGCGGCGGCAGGTCGATGCCGAACGCCAACGGAAAGGCCAGGAAGAAGAACAGGATCAACAGCAGCAGGGGCACGCCGCGGAAGAACTCGATCACCGCGACGGCAGGCATCCGCAGCCAGGCCCGCGCGGACAGCCGTCCGAAGGCCAACACGGTCCCGAGAACCAGAGCCAGCACCAGGGCGTACGCCGCCGCCTTCAGGGTGTTGCGCAGTCCGGTGCCGAGCCGGCGGTAGAGGTCGGGCTCGGTGAAGAACGGCGTGTAGAGCTCGGCCGCGAACTGCTCGTTGGCCGCAAGTCGCTGCACCGCGAGCAGCAGCAGTCCGGCCCCCAGCACCGCGCCCAGGACGCTGCCGATCAGCACCCGGCGGCGCGCCTTGGGCCCCTGCACGTCGTAAAGCACGGACTCGCTCATCCGGCCGGCCGCACCGCGCGCTCGAGCCGGCTGAAGACCGCCGCGGACAGCAGGGCGAGCACGAGGTAGCCCAGCGCCGCCGACGCGATGATCGCAATGACGTCGCTGCCGTTGTCGTTGATCAACCGGTTCATCGCCTGGGTGCCCTCGAAGACGCCGAAGGCGTAGGCGATCGAGGTGTTCTTGAGCAGCGCGATGAAGATGCTCGCGAGCGGCGGCACGATGTTGGCGAAGGCCTGCGGCAGGACGACCAGCCGCAGCGTCTGGGAGAACGTCATCCCGACCGAGCGCGACGCCTCGGCCTGTCCGGACGCGACCGAGTTGATGCCGGACCGGACCGCCTCGGCGACGAACGCCGCGGTGTAGAGGGTCAGCGCGATGACCGCGAAGCGGTAGAACGACACGATCACGTCCACCTCGGGAAGCCCGAAGACGACGAGGAAGAACACGACGGTGAGCGGGGTGTTGCGCACCGACTGGACGTAGAGCGTGCCGAGCAGGCGCAGCGGCGGGACCGGTGACACCCGCATGGCGGCGATCAGGGTGCCCAGGAGCAGCGCCCCGACCGCCGCCAGGAAGGTGAGGGAGAGCGTGGCCGTGAACCCCTCGACCAGGACGTCGAGGTTGTCCAGGACGGCGCCCACGGACCAGCTGCCCCTTCTTGTCGTTGCCGCTAGTTCTGGCAGCCCCGCGGCGGGGTCGGCAACTCCGGGGTGTCCTTGATGACCTTACCGGCGGTCGACTCGAATGCCTCGGCGTAGGCGCCGCTCTCGGCCGCGGCGGCCAGGGTCTCGTTGATGAAGTCGCAGAACTCCTCCTGGCCCTCGGGGATGCCGATGCCGTAAGGCTCCTCGGTGAAAGGCTTGCCGACCAGCTCGAACTTGTCCGGGTCCTGGGCGACGTAGCCGGACAGGATCACGTTGTCGGTCGTCACCGCGTCGACCTGGCCGTTGCCGAGCGCGTCCCGGCACTTGGTGTAGGTGTCGAACAGCACCAGCGTGGCCTCGGGGTACTTGGTCTGGATGGTGGAGGCCGGCGTCGATCCGCTGACCGAGCAGGTCTTGAGGCCGGCGAGGTCCTCGGGACCCGCGATCCCCTTCGGGTTGCCCTTCGCGACCAAGATGTCCTGGCCCGCCTCGAAGTAGGGCCCGGCGAAGTCGACCACCATGTCGCGCTTGTCGTTGATGGTGTAGGTGGCGACCACCATGTCGACCTTGTTCTGCTCCAGGAACGGCTCCCGGTTGGCCGAGACGGTCTCGACGAAGGTGATGCCGCTCTCGTCGATGCCGAGCGCCGCAGCGATGATCTTCGCGATCTCGATGTCGAAGCCCTCCGGCTTGCCGTCCAGGCCCTTGAGCCCGAACAGCGGCTGGTCGAACTTCGTCCCGACGGTGATCTTGCCCGCGTCGGCCAGCTCTTTCATCCGCGTGCCGGGCTCGAAGGTGGAGGCGGCGTCGGTCTGCACCGGCGCGGCGGTGTTGCCGTCACCCGACGTACCACCGCACGCCGCGAGGCTGAGGGCCAGCACCGTCGCGAACGCGCCGGCGCGGAATCGTGGTGCTCGCATGGTCGTACCTCTTTCGCTGTCGACCGGCGGGCCGGTCTAGTGGGTGAGGATCTTGGACAGGAAGTCTTTGGCCCGGTCGCTGGACGGGGCGGTGAAGAACTCGCTGGGACTGCTGGACTCGACGATCCGGCCCTCGTCCATGAAGACCACCCGGTTGGCCGCCCGGCGGGCGAAGCCCATCTCATGGGTGACGACCACCATCGTCATGCCGCCGGTGGCCAGCGAAATCATCACATCGAGGACCTCGTTGATCATCTCGGGGTCCAGCGCCGAGGTCGGCTCGTCGAACAGCATGACCTTGGGATCCATCGCGAGTGCGCGGGCGATGGCCACCCGCTGCTGTTGACCCCCGGAGAGCTGCGCGGGGTACTTGTCGGCCTGGTTGGCGATGCCGACCCGTTCCAGCAGCTCCCGTCCCCGCTTGTCGGCCTCGGACTTGTTCGTGCCGAGCACCTTGATCGGGCCGAGGGTCACGTTCTGCAGGACGGTCTTGTGGGCGAACAGGTTGAACGACTGGAACACCATGCCGACCTGGGCGCGGAGCTGGGCGAGCTCCTTGCCCTCGGCGGGCAACGGCTTGCCGTCGATGCGGATGGTGCCGGTGTCGACCGCCTCGAGCCGGTTGATCGTGCGGCACAACGTGGACTTGCCCGATCCCGACGGCCCGATGACGACCACCACCTCCCCGCGGTCCACGGTCAGGTTGATGTCCTTGAGCACGTGCAGCGGGCCGAAGTGCTTGTTGACGCCTTCCAGGACGACGAGCGGCTCACTCATCTCCTGCTCCTGCTCTGGTCGGAGTACGCGGTGAGCCGGACCCTATCCCCGGCACCCGGCCCGGAGGCGGCCCGCCACACCTCTGACAGACCGATCGTGACCGGACCGTTGCCCGGCGTGCCATCCTGCGGGGCAGTCCCCGCCACCTCCCCGCCACCCCCCCGCCACCCCCGACGCACCCAGGAGCGCCCCATGAGCGACCACGTCTACCGCATCACCGAGGTCGTCGGCTCCTCCGGCGAATCGGTGCAACAGGCCATCGCGAACGGCCTGGAGCGGGTCTGCCGCACCGTACGGGACGTGGAGTGGTTCGAAGCCACCCAGATCCGTGGACGCGTCGAGAACGGTCAGGTCGCGTCCTACCAGGTGTCGCTCAAGGTCGGCTTCCGCCTGGAGGGCTGAGCCGGGGGGCCATCGGCTCAGCTCGGGTCGGACCGCCGTCGGCGCCGGATCGCGCTGCCCAGCCAGGTGGTCGGGACGAACCGGCGGTCCACCACCCGCTCCTTCATCGCGATGATCGCGTTGTCGGTGATCCGGATGCCCTCGGGGCACACCTCGGTGCAGCACTTGGTGATGTTGCACAGGCCGACCCCGTGCTCCTGGACCAGTTCGACCCGGTCGGTCCGGGTGTCCAGCGGATGCATGGCCAGCTCAGCGGCGCGGATGAACAGGCGCGGACCGGCGAACGCCGCCTTGTTGTCCTCGTGGTCCCGGATGACGTGGCAGACGTCCTGGCACAGGAAGCACTCGATGCACTTGCGGAACTCCTGGGACCGCTCCACATCCTTCTGCTGCATCCGGTGGTTGCCGTCCGCGTCCCGCGCCCGCGGCTGGAGAGGCCTTATTTCGCTGGCCTTCTCGTAGTTGAACGAGACGTCGGTGACCAGGTCGCGCACCACCGGGAACGTCCGCAGCGGGGTGACGGTGATGACCTCGTCGGGGGCGAAGGTGCCCATCCGGGTCAGGCACAGCAGTCGTGGGCGGCCGTTGATCTCGGCGCTGCACGAACCACACTTGCCGGCCTTGCAGTTCCAGCGAAGGGCGAGATCCGGGGTCTGAGTGGCCTGGAGCCGATGCAGGATGTCCAGGACGACCTCGCCTTCGTGCACCGTCACCGTGAAGTCCTGCAGGTCTCCGCCGTCGGCGTCGCCGCGCCACACCCGCAGCCTGGCCTCGTAGCTCATCGCGCCGGCCTCATGCGCTTTCCTGGAAGAGTTCGGCGAGCTCGGGCGGCATGACCGGCAGGGCTTGGCGGGTGACGGCCACCCGGTCCCCATCCTGGGCGCAGATCAGGTTGAGCCCGGCCCACTCCTGCCGCGGTCCGGGGAAGTCGTCGCGGGTGTGCCCACCGCGGCTCTCCTGGCGTTGCAGGGCGGCGCGCGCGATGCACTCCGAGACCCGCAGCAGGTGAGGTAGATCCAGCGCAAGGTGCCAGCCCGGGTTGTAGGTCAACGGGCCCTGCACGCTCAGCGCCCGCACCCGCACCCGCAGCGCGGCGATCTGCTCTAGCGCCTGCTCGACCTCGGCGGCGGTCCGGATGATCCCGACCAGCGCGTTCATGGTCTCCTGGAGCTCGTGCTGGACGGCGTACGGGTTCTCCCCGCCGCCGCGCGAGAACGGCTCCAGCGCAGCATCTCTCGCCTCGCGCAGCGCCGCGTCGGGGACCGGGGTGGCGTCGTGGCTGCGGGCGTACTGCGCTGCCGCGGTTCCGGCGCGCCGGCCGAACACCAGCAGGTCCGACAGGGAGTTGCCGCCGAGCCGGTTGGAGCCGTGCATGCCTCCGGCCACCTCCCCGGCGGCGTAGAGGCCGGGCACGAGCGAGGCCGCCGTCTCCGGGTCGACCTCGACACCGCCCATCACGTAGTGGCAGGTCGGCCCGACCTCCATGGCGTCGGCGGTGATGTCGACCTCGGCGAGCTCGGCGAACTGGTGGTACATCGACGGCAGCCGCTTCTTGATGTAGTCGGCGTCGCGGCGCGAGGCGATGTCGAGGAAGACCCCGCCGTGCGGCGAGCCCCGGCCGGCCTTCACCTCGCTGGTGATCGCCCGCGCGACCTCGTCGCGCGGCAGCAGCTCGGGGGGCCGCCGGTTGCTGGTCTTGTCGGTGTACCAGCGGTCGGCTTCGGCCTCGGTCTCGGCGGTCTCGGAGCGGAAGAAGTCCGGGATGTAGTCGAACATGAAGCGCTCGCCCGCCGCGTTCTTCAGCACCCCACCGTCACCGCGCACCGACTCGGTGACCAGGATGCCGCGCACCGAGGGGGGCCAGACCATGCCGGTCGGGTGGAACTGCACGAACTCCATGTTGACCAGCGTCGCGCCGGCCAGCAGGGCGAGGGAGTGACCGTCGCCGGTGTACTCCCAGGAGTTCGAGGTCACTGCGTAGGACCTGCCGATGCCGCCGGTGGCGAGCACGACCGCAGGCGCCTGCAGGACGAAGAAGCTGCCCGAGTCGCGGCGGTAGCCGAACGCGCCGCAGAGCTCGCCGTCCGGTGCGCTCAGCAGCCGGGTGACGGTGCACTCCATGAACACCTCGATGCCCAGCGCCACGGTGCGCTGCTGGAGGGTGCGGATCAGCTCCAGCCCGGTGCGGTCGCCGACGTGCGCGAGCCGGGCGTAGCGGTGACCACCGAAGTCACGCTGGGAGATCAGCCCGGCCGGGGTGCGGTCGAACAGCGCCCCCCAGTCCTCCAACTCGCGCACCCGGTCGGGCGCCTCCTGGGCATGCAGTTGCGCCATGCGCCAGTGGTTGAGCATCTTGCCGCCGCGCATGGTGTCCCGGAAGTGCACCTTCCAGCTGTCCTCGGGGTAGACGTTGCCCATCGCGGCGGCGATCCCGCCCTCGGCCATGACGGTGTGCGCCTTGCCCAGCAGGGACTTGCAGACCACGGCAGTACGCGCGCCCTGCTCGTGCGCCTCGATCGCCGCGCGCAGCCCGGCCCCCCCGGCGCCGATCACGATGACGTCGTAGTCGTGCCGCTCCAGTTCGCTGCCGCCCGTCATCAGAACAACCGCGGGTCGTCGAATGCGCCAGTCGCGAGCAGGCGGATGTAGAGGTCGGTGAACGCCACCCACCCCAGGCTCACCCAGGCGAACTGCATGTGCTTGGGGTTCAGCTTCGAGACCACGGTCCAGGCCCGGTAGCGGATCGGGTGCCGGGAGAAGTGGGTGAGCCGGCCGCCGACGATGTGCCGACAGGAGTGGCAGGACAGCGTGTAGAGCCAGAGCAAGGCGGCATTCGTCACCAGGACGAGGGTGCCCAGACCCGCGTGTCCCCAGGCGCCCTCGGCATCGCGAAAGGCCAGCACCGCGTCGTAGGTCAGGATGAGGTTGAACAGCACACCGGCGTAGAGGAAGTAGCGGTGCAGGTTCTGCAGCAGCAGCGGGAAGCGCGTCTCACCGGTGTAGGTCGCATGCGGCTCGGCCACCGCACACGCCGGCGGGGACAGCCAGAACGATCGGTAATAGGCCTTGCGGTAGTAGTAGCAGGTCAGCCGGAAGCCCAGCGGCACGATCAGGATGTAGAGCGCCGGGGTGAGGAACGCCGGTCCCTGGAACAACTCGGGGAAGGTGTCGCCCTCGCAGGAGGTGGTGAGGCACGGCGAGTAGAACGGCGAGATGTAGGGCTCGACAAAATAGTGCGCGTTCTCGAAGGCCCGTGCGGTCGAGTAGGCGATGAAGGCGACCAGCACCGTGACGGTGACGAGCGGCTGGAGCCACCACCGGTCGGTGCGCAGGGTGCGGGCGGCGATCCGGGCCCGGCCCGGTGCGCCGGTGCCCGCCGGCGCGAGATCGGTCATGGCCGGGTGCGGTAGTCGGCCCGGCCGAGCCCTTCGTCCTCGGCGTCGATCCAGAAGTCGTGGGCGTACGGGGTGTCGGTGATGATCATGCGGGCCGGCGCCGGAGGTTCGGGCGTCGGCGCGGCGCCGTCCTGCGCTCCGCAGAGCAAGTCGAGGTCCTCACCCACCCGGGCGCAGTCGGCGCGCAGCCGCTGCAGGTCCACCGACTCGGGGTAGTGCGCGGCGAGAGCGGACACGGCGTCGGTGAGCACCTTCGCGGCCGCGCGGGCGGCGGTGACGTCCTCCTGCCTGGCCACGTCCGCTCCCTCCGTTGTCGGCTCGGCGCACCGATGCCTGCCGGCAGTCAACACCGCCGAGCATCGCCGGCGAAACACCGGCACCCCCCGCTTCCCGGGCGAGTCGCCGGTGAGGGCGCTGCGCCTGTCCGCGCCGTGCACCGACAACGAGTCGATCGACCCTGATGCGGTACGTGGCAGCGCCGGCGACCGGTCGCTCGGACCCGTGATCGACTCACCTCCCTGCGGACGAGCCCACGGTCGGCAGGCCGACGGTCGGCAGGCCCAGGCTCACGGCCGCCGTGGTGGGCCGCCGGCCGCTCTCGGCGGCATCACCGGCCGCGGTCCGGCGGTGGGTCAGCAGCGCCCCGTCGGCCACCAGATAGTGCGGGGCGGCCCGGGTGACGACGGTCTGGACGACGTCGCCGGGGCGTACGCCCGGGGCTGCGGCCAGGTGCACCAGCCGGTTGTCGCGGGCACGTCCGGTCAGCCGGCCGGCCGTGTCCTTGCGGCCTTCGCCCTTGCTGACCAGCACCTCGACCGTCCGGCCGACCTGCGACAGCATCCCGTCGTAGGAGATCTGTTCCTGCAGGGCGACGAGCCGCTCGTACCGCTCCTGCACGACCTCGCGGGGCAGCGGCGGAAGGTCCGCCGCAGGGGTGCCGGGGCGCGGGGAGTACTGGAAAGTGAACGCGCCGGCGAAGCGGCTGGCCGCGACGACCCGCAGCGTGTCCTCGAAATCGGCGTCGCTCTCGCCGGGGAAGCCGACGATGATGTCGGTGGTGACGGCGGCATCGGGGATCTGCGCGCGCACCCGGTCGAGGATGCCGAGGAAGCGCTGGCTGCGGTAGGAGCGGCGCATCGCCTTGAGCACCGCGTCGCTGCCGGACTGCAGCGGCAGGTGCAGGCTGGGGCACACCGCCGGCGTCTGTGCCATCGCGGTGATGACGTCGTCGGTGAAGTCGCGCGGGTGCGGACTGGTGAAGCGGACCCGCTCCAGACCGGTCTGTCCGACCGCGCGCAGCAGCTTGCCGAAACCCTCGCGGTCGCCAAGCGCACGGCCGTAGGAGTTGACGTTCTGACCGAGCAGCGTCACCTCGAGCACGCCCTGCCCGACCAGCATCTCGACCTCGCGCAGGATGTCCTCGGGCCGCCGGTCCTTCTCCTTGCCGCGCAGCGCCGGGACGATGCAGAAGGTGCAGGTGTTGTCGCAGCCGACGCTGATGGAGACCCAGGCGGCGTAGGCACTTTCGCGGCGTGCCGGCAGCGTGCTCGGGAACACCTCCAGCGCCTCGAGCAGCTCGACCTGGCTTGCCTGCTCGACCCGGGCGCGTTCGAGCAGGGCGGGCAGAGCGCCGACGTTGTGCGTGCCGAACACGACGTCGACCCACGGCGCCCTGGTGGTGATCAGGCCCCGATCCTTCTGCGCCAGGCAGCCACCGACCGCGATCTGCATGCCCGGGGTGCGGTCCTTGACCGGCTTGAGGTGACCGAGATTGCCGTACAGCCGGTTGTCGGCGTTCTCGCGTACCGCGCAGGTGTTGAACACCACGACGTCCGGGGTGCTGTCCGGCTGCACCGGGAGGTAGCCGGCCGCATCCAACAGACCGCTGATCCGCTCGGAGTCGTGCACGTTCATCTGGCACCCGTAGGTGCGCACCTCGTACGTCCTCACGGACCTCAGCGTAGGTGCCGCTCTGGCCGCGTGAGGGGTCGCGCGGTTCCCACGGCTTGACGCCCGGCCGGCGAGGTCTTTGCCGGCGAGGACGAAACCGCGAACCGTGGCATGGCCGTCGGTGAAGGGGCGCTGCGGACCCAATGGCGGCTCGCTTGCTGCTTGCGCGTGTCGCGGTCCGGTGGGCAAGCGAGGCGCCGGAGTGCCGGAGTGTTGCCACACAGCGCAACTTCTGCCAAATGTTGCTCTCTGGGGCAACACGACCAGGTCACCGATGCCGAGTCCGCGCCGACACGCCGGATCCGGCAGCCCAGCATCGCCGTGCCGGAAGCGGGCTTGTCGCTCGGGTTGTCCACAGATCGGGCACCCGGTTTTGAGGCTCGTTGAGCCAAACCACCTTGCCCGCAGCAGGCTTGGCTGGCTTTGGCGCGCCACCATGTGACACGTCCCCTGGCTCCAACCCACCCTCACCAGCCACGACCCACCCTGAAACCCGACCCGCCGAGCGGGCGGCGGCAGGGCGTGGCCGCGCCGATCGGCCCGATATGCCGGGGTATGCGAACGGCGGACGGGTTGACCTTGGCATGACACAGTGCGGTCAACAAACGCCTCCACGGCGCCCCTCGTTTCAGGAGTGACTCATCTCATGCGCCGACCCCGTCCGCTGTCCCTGCTGTGCCTGACCGCGATGGCCCTGTCCGGGCTCACCGTCGGTGGTCCGGCGACAGCAGCGCCCGCGCCGCAGGCCAGCCCGACCGCGGCGCAGGCAGTGCCCGACGAACTCGTGGTCGGATACGTGTCCGGTGCCACGAGCAGTCAGCGTGAGCGGGCCCGCGGCAAGGCCTCGGCGCAGCTGGCCGAGCGGGTCGTCGCCGCGCGGAGCGACCGCGTCGAGGTGGAGCGCGTCCGACTGCCGCCGGGCAAGAGCCGCGACCAGGCGATCGCCGAGCTGACCAGCGACCCGGCAGTCGCCTACGCCGAGCCGAACTGGGTCTACACGATCCAGGGCAAGCCGGTGTCGCAGGGCAAGCCCGGCGGGGGTGGGGCAGCGACCGCACCGGACTACTTCAGCAACGGCTCGCTCTGGGGCATGTACGGCGACGCGTCGAGGCCAGCGAACCAGTTCGGCTCGCAGGCGTCCGAGGCCTGGGCTACCGGCAACGTCGGTTCCCGCGCCGTATACGTCGGGGTCATCGACGAGGGGATCCAGTTCGACCACCCCGACCTGGCCAAGAACATCTGGACGAACCCTAAAGACAGCACGTTCGACGGGAGCGACAACGACGGCAACGGCTACGTCGACGACGTGCACGGCTGGGACTTCGCCGGCAACAACAGCAGCATCTACGACGGTGGCACCCGGGGCAGCTCCGACGACCACGGCACCCACGTCGCCGGCACGATCGGGGCCCGGAACGAGAACACCGCCGCCAAGGTCCCCACCACTACCGCACCGCAGGTCGGCGTGGTCGGGGTCAACCAGGACGTCACCATGATCAGCGCCAAGTTCCTCGGCAATCGGGGCGGCTCGCTGGCCAACGCCGTCAAGGCGGTCGACTATTTCACCGACCTCAAGACCCGACACGGCCTGAACATCGTGGCGACGAACAACAGCTGGGGGGGCGGTGGGTTCTCTCAAACGCTGCTGGACGCCATCAGCAGCGCCAATGCCGCCAACATCTTGTTCGTCGCCGCCGCCGGCAACAGCGGTACGAACAACGACACGACGCCGTCCTACCCGTCCAACTACGAGGTGCCGAACGTCATCGCGGTGGCTGCCATCGACAGCAAGGGCGAACTCGCCGCGTTCAGCCAGTACGGCGCGACGACCGTCGACCTCGGCGCACCGGGCGTCGGGATCTGGTCGACGACGGCGTACAACGGCTACTCGTCCTACAGCGGCACGTCGATGGCCACGCCGCACGTCACCGGTGCGGCGGCGCTGTACGCCGCTGCCAACCCCGGCTCATCGGCAGCCAAGATCAAGGCCGCAATCTTGGACAGCGCGGTGCTGACGCCCTCCCTCACCGGCATGACC
>JBBSUR010000058.1:0-13099 GCA_038234255.1 Mycobacteriales bacterium
AACCGCATCGCCAAGACCGCCGGCTGCAGGCACATCACGCCACACGGACTGCGACGCACCTTCTGCACCGCCGGGCTGGTCAGCGGCGTCCCGATGCGCGACATGCAGATCGCCATGCGCCACGCCGACCCACGCACCACCGGCCTGTACGACATGGCCAAGAACAACAAGGACCGCCACGCCAGCCACCGCGTCGCCTCCTTCCTCGCCGGCATGACCGGCTAAGCCGGCACCGCCTGGCGGGTGGGCGCAGTCGTGCGCCCATCCAGCAACGGTCATCACGGCGCTCACGCTCACTGGCGGGGAACGCGCGCTCCGCGGCAGATGAGGATGCTGATGAGGGCATTGTCGTCGGGCGACAGGCGCTTCGCCAAAGCCAGCCAGATGCTCGGCACGCACTGCGGGCTTGCCCTAGCGCGCAGCAGGTCACCGGCCCTGCCCGCGGTTCAGGAACAGCGCGAGGACCTCCGGGATGCGGCGCAGCCAGCGTTCTCCCCCCGGGTCGTTCGCCACCTGCTGAAGGATCAGGCCGGCGACGAGCGCTGAGTAGAGGTCGACGTCGTCCGGCTCACCAGCCCCGACCGGTTCGAGCACCTCGGTCACCACCCAGGCCAGGAAGCGCTCGGCCAGGGCGAAGGAGCCGGGGCTCGGCACGAAGCCCGGGACCGCCGGGGTGAACAGCAGCTGCTGTCGCGCCACGTCCGCGGAGGAGAAGCGGGCGATCGCTGTGGTCACCGACAGCAGGCGCGCACGCGGGTCCGTCGGGTGGTCGGCCAGCGTCACGTCGTCGAGCAGGGCTTGGGCGGCGGCGGCGAACATGGCGTCGTACAGGCCGAGCTTGTCGGGCACGTAGGCGTAGAGCGAGGGTTGGCGGAGTCCCACCCGGCGTGCCACCTCGTGCAGCGTCACGCCCCCGAGGCCGTTCTCGCGGGCCAGCTCCCACGCCGTGTCGACGATCTGCCGGTGACGAGCGGCGCGCCGCTCTTTGCGCGGGTCACCAGCAGTCGCCATGAACGACAGACTATCGATGATTGACAATCTATCGTTGATAGGCAACTCTGCGGACATGAGAAACGACACCCCTGTCCTGGTCAACAACGAGATGCCGTGGATGACGGAGGAGCAGTACCGCGGCATGGCTGGCGTGCTGCTGCCGCGACTGCAGACGGCGGCAGGCTTCCTGGCGCACGCCGCCGGTCCGCGCGACGGCGGCGGGTGGCAGGTCACCGAGCTGTGGGACTCGCAGCAGGCCCACGACGCGTGGTTCGACGCGCCGGTGGCACCGAACCTGCCGAGCGACGCCCAGCCGCCGCTCACCACGGTCCGGCGCATCACCTCCCTGATCACCTCCCCCACCCCCGCGCCGGCGTGAGCGCTGCCTAGAGGCTTCGTCGACATGCCGAACTTGTGGAGGCCCAGCCCGACCGTGAACAGCGGGGCGGGTCCCGGATAGGGGACCTGGGGCTACATTGCCTGGGTTTGATAGTGCATGACCAGGACGTCCCGGGGGATGACTTGAGCGTCGTCGATCGCACCGCCACTGCAGGAACCTCGTCCACACGACCGCGGCGGCCTGCGGCCGTCGGCGCGCCGCTTCTCACGCGGCGGCAGCCGCCATCCGGCCAGGTGCTCCTGGTCGCTTCGTTCGGTGCGTTCCTGGCGTTCCTCGACTCGACAATCGTCAACGTCGCCTTCCCCGACATTCAGCGCACCTTCCCGGAGTCCTCGCTCTCGACGCTGTCGTGGGTGCTGAACGCCTACAACATCGTGCTCGCCGCGTTCCTCGTGGCAGCCGGGCGGTTCGCCGACCTGCTCGGGCGCAAGCGGGTCTTCGTCGTCGGGGTCGTCGTGTTCACCGTCGCCTCGGTGCTGTGCGCGGTCGCCGGCAGCGTCGGGCAGCTGATCGCCTTCCGCGTCCTGCAGGGCTTCGGGGCGGCGCTGCTCATCCCCGCCTCGCTGGCCCTGGTCGTCGAGGCGTTCGACGCCTCGCGCCGGGCGCACGGCGTCGGGCTCTGGGGCGCGGCTGCCGCCATCGCGTCGGGCCTCGGCCCGCCGGCGGGTGGCGCACTGGTCGAGCTGTCGAGTTGGCGGCTGGCCTTCCTCGTCAACCTGCCGCTCGGGATCGCCGCCGTGGTCCTTTCCCGGCGCGTCCTCGTCGAGAGCCGCTCCCCGGGCGTACGGCGGGTGCCCGACCTGGTGGGAGCGCTGGCGCTGGCCGCGACCCTGGGACTGCTGTCGGCAGGGCTCATCAAAGGCCCGGACTGGGGCTGGGGCGACCCACGCACCTTGGTGACGTTCGTCGCCAGCGCCGCCGCCCTGGCCGGCTTCGTGCTCAGTTCGCGACGGCACCGCTCACCGCTGCTGGATCCAGCGTTGCTCCGGGTCCGCTCGTTCGCCCTAGGCAACGCGCTCAGCATCGTCGCGGGTGCCGGCTTCTACGCCTACCTGCTGACCCACATCCTCTACCTCAACTACGTCTGGGACTACTCGCTGCTGCGGGCCGGTCTGGCCGTTGCCCCGGCCGCTTTCGTAGCCGCGGTCGTCGCCGCGGTGCTCGGCAAGGTCGCCGACCGCCGGGGCCACCGGATCATCCTGGTGCCCGGGGCTTTGGTGTGGGCCGCGAGCCTGGTCTGGTACCTCGAGCGCGTCGGCCCGTCGCCCGCCTTCCTGAGCGAGTGGCTGCCGGCCCAGCTGATCCAGGGCATCGGCGTGGGTGCCACGCTGCCGGTGCTCGGCAGTGCTGCCCTCTCGCGGCTGCCGAAGGGCGGGGGCTACGCCACGGCGTCCGCCGTCGTGACCAGCGCGCGGCAGCTCGGAGCGGTCCTTGGCATCGCCCTGCTCGTCGTGCTCATCGGCGCCCCGACCCCCGAGGGAGCCCAGGAGGCGCTGCGTGATGGCTGGGTGTTCGCCGCCTGCTGCTTCGTGCTCGTCGCCCTGGGCTCCGCACTGTTCGGCCGCACCGCCTACGAGCCCGAACCGGAGGCGCTCGGCCTCGGGGACGTGAGCCTCCCGCCGTCGCGCCCGCCCGAGGTCGCGCAGCCGGAACTGCGGGCAGAGGCTCCGGCCGGCTACGATTCGCTCGCCGACCTCCCGCTCTTCCAGGGGCTCTCGCCCACCGTCGTCGCCGAGCTCGAGGCGTCGGCGACCGACGTGGAACTCGACGCCGGCGAGCACCTGTTCCATCAGGGCGACGCGACCGACGGTCTGTACGTCCTGCGCAGCGGCAGGCTGCAGGTCCTGCAGGGCGACGCGGTCCTGACCGAGCTGACCCGCGGCGCGGTGCTCGGTGAGCTCGGTCTGCTCACAGGGGAGGCCCGATCGGCCTCCGTGCGCGCCGTGCGCGACAGCCGGCTGGTGCACCTGACCCAGCAGCAGTTCGCCGATCTCGCCACCCTGGACATCATGACCGGCATGGCCCGTGGCCTCGCCACCCGGCTCCAGGCGATCGCTCCCCCGCCGGCCTCGCCCGCCCGTGGCGCGGAGGTCGTGCTGGCCGTGGTCGGCCTGGACGCCGGCGCCCCGGTGGAGGCCGTTTCCGCAGCCATCGTCGAGCACCTGCGCAGCTTCCAGCGGGTGGCCGTCCCGGGCCGCGTCGACCGGAACGGCCTGGAACGGGCCGAGCTCGACGCAGACCGGGTCGTGCTCACCGCAGACACCCAGGACCCCGCCTGGCACGACCTGTGCCTGCGCGTTGCGGACCGGGTGGTCGTGGTGTCCGCGGATCCCGCGCCCCCGTCGCAGCCGCCGGCAGCCCGGGCGCTGGGCGCTGACCTCGTCCTGGCCGGCCCTGCGGCGACCCGCGAGCAGCGCGCGGAGTGGGAGGCGCTGCTGACACCGCGCTCGACGCACGTGGTGGGCGAGGACCTGTCCGGAGGACTGCGGGCGCTCGCGGCGCGGGTAGCCGGCCGCTCGCTCGGGCTGGTGCTCTGCGGTGGCGGCGCACGCGCCTTCGCGCACCTCGGCGTGCTCGAGGTGCTCGAGTCGGCCGGGATCGTGGTCGACCGCTTCGCCGGCGCCAGCGTGGGGGCCTCCATCGCCGCGCTCGCCGCGACCGGGGCAGACGCCGAGGCCGTCGACGCGCAGATCTACGAGAACTTCGTCCGCTCGAACCCGGCCGGGGACTACACCTTTCCCGTGAAGGGCCTGGCGAAGGGACGTCGGGCCGCCACCCTGATCGAGCGCACGGTGGGTGACCTGCTCGTGGAGGAGCTACCCTACGAATTCCGTTGCGTGAGCGTGGACCTGCTCCGCCGGCACACCGTGGTGCACCGCAGTGGACGGGTCGCCGATGTCGTCGCCTGCTCCATGCGGCTCCCGGGGCTGTTCCCGCCCTTGCCGTACGGCGGCACGCTGCACGTCGACGGTGGGGTCCTCGACAACCTGCCGGTGACCGCCCTGTCCCGCGACGAGGGGCCCCTCGTCGCGGTCAGCATCAGCTTCGGCGGCTCCGGCCGGCCGCCTGGAGCACCTGCCGGCACCGGGCCGCCGCACATCCCCGCGCTCGGCGACACGCTGATGCGCACCATGATGATGGCCAGCGGCACGGCTGCCGAGCGGGCACTGGATATCGCTGACCTCGTGCTACGACCGGCATCGGCCGGGGTCGGTCTTCTGGAGTTCCACCAGATCGACCGGATGCGCGAGGCCGGTCAGGAGGCTGCCCGGGCCGCGCTGCCGCAGCTCACCGCCCTGATGGGCCATGAGTCACGGTGAAGGCGCCCCGACTCGACCAAGTCGGCTCTGCAAGCAGAACCCCACGCTCACGCCCGGCCTTGCCGAGGCAGGCGTCCATCCGGGTCCCCTCAGTCAGTCGCTCGTTGGTCCACAGCTCCTCGACCGTCGGGTCGTCGAGTGGCGCTGCAGCGGGCCGTAGCCGGCGACCGCGTCGTACACCGGCCTGGCGGCCCGGCGGGCATTGGTCAACGGCGGAAGCGACGACGTGAGGGAACGGCCGTCGTACTCCGCGACCGCCTCCTCGACCAGCAGGCGGATCGCGACCCGGTCCACGACCGGATCGATCCCACGTCGACGCACCAGCTCGCGGACCTCGGCCTCGACGGTGTCGACCGCACATCCGCGAGAACCCGAGACGCGGGCTGAACCTTCGGGCTCGACGTCTTCACGACGGCAACGTCAGCCGACCAGCAGGGCAGCGGCGCGCAGGCGCTCCACTGCCGGCAGCACCCGGACGGCTCCGAGTTCGCGCAGCAGCGGCTCGGCCGCGTCCAGGCAACGAGCACTCGCGGCGGTGTCCCCGGCGTCGGCCAGGGCCTGGGCGAGCTCGACCCGGGTCGCCGCGGCCCAGTAGGCCGCCCCCATCGCGTCCAGCACCTCGACGGCTGCGCGCAGCCCCGGCGCGGGCTCAGGCGACAGGTGGGCGCGGGCGCGTAGCAGCTGGGCGTCCAGCAGCCGGTAGCGCTGTCCGCGCGGGACTACCTCGAGCATCACCGTCAGCCGCTCGAGCTCGCGGCGGTCCCCGGCGGCGAGCAGCACCTCCACCGCCAGCAGGTAGGCGAGCGGCAGGTCCTCGTGGACCAGGCTGGGCACCGCCATCTGCTCCACCGCCGTCACAGCATTGGCGGCTGCCTCGGGCAGCCGGTCGGCCAGGAAGAGCTCGACCGCCTCGCGCATGCTCGCCCAGGCTACGACGACCGCGTCGTCCATCTCGGCCGCTCCCGGCACCGCAGCCCGCAGCAGACCGGGGTCACCGGCGCACCAGGCCAGCAGCGCCGAGCCCGCCGCGAGGTAGCTCGGCCAGTCGGTGAGCTCGGTGCCGTCCTCGCAGCCGACCAGCGCCACCCGCGCCGGCCCCCACTGCCCGGTGGCGGTCAGGGCGATGACCAGGTGACCGGTGCTGCCCAAGGTGTGCATCCCGATCGCCCGGTCCGCCTCCAGGGCTCGTCCCGCACTGGCGGTGGCCGCCACGGGATCGTCGTGAAGCAGGACCGCCGCCAGGTTCATGTGGGCCCGCCCCGCTGCCGGGTCGCGGGAGCCGAGTCGGCCGGCCGACGCAGAGCGCATCAGCGTCGAGAGCCGGCGGAACCCGGCCAGGGCGAACCAGACCGACATCGTGTCCAGGAAGCCGGCGAAGTCGGTGTCGTCGCCGAAGCGCTCTATGTCCTGCAGCGCCTGCAGGCTCACGTCCCGGGCCAGCGCCGCGTCGCCGGTGTACTGCTGGAAGAACACGATCGAACTGGCGGCCCGCCGGGTGAGCGCGATCCGGTCGGCGTCGCCGAGACAGGCCTGCAGCACCGCGGCGGCGTCGGTCATGACGTCCGGTCCGCGCTCGCCCGCCGCGTCGCGCAGCTGGCAGCGACTCAGTCGCAACGACAGCGCAGCCTCGACCGACCCGCACCGTGCGGCCGCCGCGAGCCCCCGCTCGACCCAGACCAGGCCCCGTTCCAGCCCCTTGCCGCTGCGCCACAGGGCGGTGGCTGCGACGCACACCCGCACCACGATCTCGTCGGCCGGGTCGAGGTCGAGGACCTGCGCGTAATGGGCGACGGCGTCCTGCGACGACCCGACCTCCATCGCGTGCACCGCCGCCCGCTCCAGCAGCGCAACCGCCCGGTCCCGGAGCTCGGCCACGTCACCGTCGTCAGGGACGGCTGCCGCGGCGTCGAGGTAGTGCGCCGCCAACACACCGGCCAGGGAGTCGCCGTCCACCACACCGGCCAGGTGCTCGGCGACGGCGACGTGGCGGGCCTTGCGGTCACGGCGGGACAGCGTGTCGTAAGCGACCCCGCGCAACAGTGCCTGCACGAAGCGCAGCTGCCCCCGCTCGGCCGAACGGGGGTCGTTGTCGACGGTGAGGATCTCCTTGCGGCGCAGGCCTTCCAGCGCCGCGTCCAGGTCCACGCCCGAGGGCGTCAGGGCCTGCAGGCCGGGCCGGGTGAAGGACAGCCCGAGCACGCTGCCGTCCTGGACCGCCCGGCGCTCGTCGGCGGTCAGCGCATCGAGCCGGGCCGAGAGCAAGGAGTGCAGGCTGGCCGGTGGGGCCAGGTGGTCCAGGTCGAGGGCGCCGAGGGCCTGCGGGTCGACCATGTACCGCCCGCCGGAGGCGACGACGACGTCACGGTCGACCAGCGAGCGGACGGTCTCGACGGCGTACAGCGGGATGCCGTCGGCGCGCCGGACCAGCTCGTCGCGCAGCACCGCCGGCAGGTCGGCCACCAGTCCGTCGAGCAGCCGGGCCATCGCTGCGTCGGGCAGCGGGTCCAGGAACACCGTGGTGGACCGGCGGCCGGTGCCGAGCCCCGGGCGTCGGGCGCCGACGTCCGGGCGGGCCAGAGCCAGCACCAGCACCGGGGCGCGCGCGGCATCGAGCAGGTGCTCGAGGAACTCCAGGAACCCGTCGTCGGCCCACTGCAGGTCCTCCACGACCACGGTGACCGACGAGTCGTCCGAGGTGTGCGCCTCCAGGAACCCACGCCAGCAGGCGAACAGGTCGGCCTGGTCGAACACGTCGTCGGCCAGGCCGAGCAGGCTGAGCAGCCGGGGCCGCAGCACGTCCCGCTCGGCCGGGTCGGCCACCACCCGCACGAGCCGCTCGTCCAGCGCGGTGCGGACGGTCTGCTCGTCGTCGTCGGCCAGCCGAAGCAACGAACGGAACATCTCCGCCACCACCCGGCCGGCGGCCCCCTGGCCGTAGGACAGGCAACGTCCGTGAACCAGCCACGTCGCGCTGGTGGTGATGGCGTGTAGGTACTTCTCCAGCTCCCAGGACAGCCGGGACTTGCCGATGCCCGGCTCGCCGACGACGAGGACCAGGCGTGCGCGCTGCTCCTCGGCGGTCGCGTGGAACAGCTCCTTGACCAGGCGCAGCTCACGGTCGCGGCCGACGAAGGGCGCCTCCAGTCCGTCGACCCGTTGCTCTCCGCCGACGGCCGCCGTGGTCCGCACCGCGCGGAACAGCTGCAGCGCCACCGCCTTGCCCTTGAGGGCGTGGCTGCCGGCAGGCTCGTAGGCCAGCGAGGCGCTGGTCAGCGACCGGGTGGTGTCGTCCACCCACACCTCACCGGGCTGGGCCACCGACTGCACCCGGGCCGCGGTGTTCACCGCGTCGCCGGCGACTATGCCCTCCCCGACGGCACCCAGGGTGACGGCGACCTGGCCGGTGGTGATGCCGACCCGAAGGATCAGTCCGTCGATCCCCAGGTCCTGCCCGAGCCCGGCGACCGCGCTGACCAGGTCGAGCCCGGCGAGCACCGCCAGCTCGGCGTCGTCCTCGCGCGCCACCGGCACGCCCCAGACGGCGCAGACGGCGTCGCCGATGAACTTCTCGATCGTCCCGCCGTAGCGCTCGACCACGGCCCGGGCCCGCTCGAAGTAGGCCGAGAGCAGCTCGCGCACCGCCTCGGGGTCACGCGCCTCCGACAGCGGGGTGAAGCCGACGAGGTCGGCGAACAGCAGTGAAGCCAGCCGGCGTTCTGCCACCGGCGCGGGCGCCGTGGCCGGCGGCGGCGGGGCGGGACTGTCCAGCCCTGCTCCGCACTCGCTGCAGAAGCGACCGCCGGAGCGCGGCGCGCCGCAGCCCGGGCAGGCCGCGGTGAGGGCAACGCCGCACTCGGCGCAGAACTTCGCTCCGGGAGCCGGTGTGGCTCCGCACCCCGAGCAGACCACGTCTCAGCCCACCGTCTCGCGTGCGACGGGTCCGGGCCAGGCAGCTGCGGTGCGGGCCAGCAGGATGCTGTCCTGGAAAGCGCCGACGGTGGCGGTGCGTCGGTGACCGAACGACTCCCGGTAGCGCCCGCCCGGCGAATCGGTCATTGGCTCCCCCAGGACACCTGCACGAAGACCACGTCGGGTCCGCGGCGCAGTATGGCCCACCCACCGGCGTCGCGTCAGTATCGCCAGGCACTGCTCACGTCTCACTGGCTCCCCTCGGCCCATCCGGGAGTTCGTCGCTCGTCGATCCAGATTCTTCGATGTCCGGATCGTCGAGGTGGCGTTGCAGCGGACCGAAACCGGCGACCGCGTTGTCGACCGTCCTGGCGGGTGTCGGCAGTCGGCGGAAGTGACGAGGTCAACGAGCGCTCGTGGTACTCCGCGACTGCCTCGTCGACCAGCTGTCGCTTCGCCAGCCGGTCCACGACGGGGTCGATGCCCCGTCGACGCACCAGCTCGCGCAGAGGTGCCAACTGACACAGTGACCGAACTGCTACTGGTCCTCGGGGTGGTCCGCGTCGACCAGCGGGAGCAAGGCGACCCTGATCGCCTCTGGGAGCGAGGCAAGTGCGTCGTGCTGCTCGTGCCTGGGTCGATGACGTACTCCACACGCCCGCCCGGCAGCAGGCGCACGGCGTTGCCGAAAAGGTGATGTCGTCGGCGCCGGCGTTGTCCTCGGGGTGAGTGACCGCGTTGCTCGAGACCCAACGCGGAGCACGCGGAATCCGGTCTGACGGCCGCCGGCCATCGGGGCAACCCGGGCGCCGGGGCGTTGCGGCTGCCCGTCGGTCAGATTCGCGGGAGTCGTCGCTGCATCCCAAGGATTGACCCGGGGCGAGCGCGAGCGGGGGCCGGCGCGCTGCGGAGGAGCCGCACGGACGCCCGCACGTACGGGAATTTGTTGAGCAGCAGGCGTCTCCCCGGCGGCAGTGCCTCGGGTGCGGCGGGGGCTGCTGGAACGACTCGGCGACGTGCGTGGGAAGCGTCGACCGCAGCGGCTGCAACGACCCGCCAGCGGAGCCTGCTGGGTCCGACAGGTGCCCGCCGCACGAGAGCCCTTGACAGGAACCGGCGGCCTATCAATAATAGGTGCTGTGACTATCGCTGATAGGAACGTACGGACCGATCCGACGGTTTCTGGCTTGAGGCGTGCGCAGCGCTTCGAGGAAATCGTGGACGCCGCCTGGGCGATCGCGCACGAACAGGGCCTCGCGGCGATGACGCTGCACGAGGTCGCGAGACGGGTCGGCCTGCGACAGCCCTCGCTGTACGTGTACGTGGAGTCCAAGCTCGACCTCTACGACGCGATGTTCGCCCAGGCGAACGCCGAGCTGCTGGCGCGCATCGATCGCGCCGGGGAGTCGGGCAACGCTCGGGAGCAGCTGCTGCGGCTGTCCCGCGTGGTCCTCGACTTCGCCGTAGAGGACCCAGCCCGCCAGCATCTGCTGTTCACGCGCTCCATCCCAGGGTTCACCCCGTCCGCGCAGTCGTACGCACTGGCCGAGCAGCTCGTCCAGCGGACCAGCCGACTGCTGGCCGAGCTCGGCTGCGGCTCGCCGCAGGCCGACATCTACACCGCCCTCATCGCCGGCTTGTGCGCCCAGCAGATCGCGAACGAACCCGGCGGGGACCGCTGGACCCGTCATCTCGAGCCGCTGCTCGAGCTCTTCCTGGACCACTTCCCCGACCCCTTGGACCTCTCGGAGCCCCGATGACCACCGACCACCACCCCACCGCCGATGTTGACGACCTGGACCGCATCGGTCACCGCGAAGCCATGGAGCTGACGGCGACCGAGAACCAGCGGCTACTCACCCAGCTGCACGGCCTCTCACCGCAGGACTGGGGCGCTGCCACCGACTGCACGGGGTGGACGGTTCGCGACGTCGTCGTGCACCTCATTGCCTCGGCGCAGGCGCAGGCAAGCCCGCTGGAGTTCGCGCGGCAGGTGCGGGCTGGACGGCCGCTGACCGCCGAGATCGGCGGACAGCACTGGGTCGATGGGCTCAACGAAGCCCAGCTGCGGGCCCGCATCGGCCTCACCCCGGACGAGCTGCCTGCGCTGTGGCAGCACTGCGCGGCCGCGGCGCTCACGGCACGCCGCCGCATGCCCGCTCCGCTCCGGGCGCTCCCCCTGCTCCCGCTCGGCGAGGCCATGGGCACCCATCTCGGCTGGCAGCCGCTGGGGTACCTTTTCGACATCGGCTTCACCCGCGACGTGTGGATGCACCGCATCGACATCGCCCGCGCCACCGGACACCCGCTCGACCTGACCGCAGACCATGACGGCCGCGTCGTCGCCGACATCGTGGCCGAGTGGGCCGGCCGGCACGGTGAGCCATTCACCCTGCTGCTGACCGGTCCCGCTGGTGGCCGCTTCACCGCCCGCGGCGGCGCCGACCCCACGACGGTTGACGCCATCGAGCTCGCTCGCATCCTGTCCGGCCGCGCCGACGCCGCTGGCGTGCTGCGGCACAAGCTCCCGCTCTGACCTGCTCCCCAACCCAACCTGGAAGGAACTCCCATGACCAGCCCCAGCAGCACCGCAACCGCCAGCGACCCCGCCATCCACAGCACGGACTTCCGTCTGGTCCAACAGGCCTTCATCGACCGGGTCCTCAACGACCACGACCTCGACGCACTCGATGAGCTGGTGGCCAAGGACTTCTTCGAGCAGAACCCCCCGCCCGGCATGGGCCCCGGCCGCCAGGGCCTGCGCGACTTCCTCGGATCCATGTTCGCCGCCTTCCCCGACCTGCGATGGGACGTCAAGCAGAGCGTCGCTCAGGACGGCTGCATCGCCATGTGGTCAGTCTGGAGCGGAACCCACCGCGGCGAGTTCATGGGCATCCCGGCAACCGGACGCACCGTGGCCGTCGAGGCCTGGACTCTGGACACCATGCGCGACGGCCTGCTCGTCGAGAGCCGCATCCTCATGGACACGATGGGGATGCTCACCCAACTCGGAGCGCTGCCGGCACCAGACGCCCCCGCAACAGGCTGAGCCCACACCGGCAGGTCCTGCCCCACGTGCGGGTCCCTGCTCGTGGCGGACCGGCTCTTGGCTCGGATGCCCTCCCACGCTCCACCGTCTTGCTCGGAACCCCTCCGCGACGGGGACATAGGGCGCTTCATTGGCATAAGAGCATAAAGGCATAAAGGCATCTTCATCTGTTACCTTTTGCCAACAGCTGGTGAGGCACGGATCGGTATCGAGGAACCATCGACCCCGAGGACCGTCGAAATTCTCAAGAGCGATAGGACCGAGGAGGTCTTCCTGGTGATTGCGAACATTCCGATACAGGCCGTGCTGCCCGCATCCGACATCGAACGAGCTCGAAGCTGGTACTCCGAGAAGCTCGGGCTCGAGCCCGTCTCGACCAACCCCTTCGGGGACCTCCGGTACGAAGCGGGAGGCGCCCGGTTCCTTGTCTATCAGTCTGACCTCGCCGGAACCAACCAGGCCACGGCAGCCGGATTCGATCTTGAGAACTTCGATGAGGTCATTGCCTTTTTAAGGTCCAACGGCGTGGCATTCGAGCACGTCGACTTTGGCGAAATGGGGGCCACCGTGGACGGTGTGATCACCACGCCCGACGGGCAGAAGGCCGCCTGGTTCAAAGACAGTGAGGGCAACACCTTCGCCCTGTCGATGGCCGACTGACGCTGCGGCGGGCAGCGGTTGCCCGAGATGACCAACCTCGACCTGCATGATCACCGAGGTCGACGTCGAGGTCGCTCGGGACGAGCCGCTGATGCGGGCTGACAACTCCCGGCACATCATCACCGCCGCCCAGCAACGAGCCGAACAGACCCGACAGCGAGCCGTCGCCGCCCGTCCGGCTTCGGGGTAGCCAGGTCGGCCCGGCCGTCCGGAAGAACTCCTCGAGCCCGCCCGGCGTCGTCAGCCTCAGCAGGTGCGCGTCTTTGGTGATCCGGCAGGCGTGCAGCACGTCGCGAGGGAGGAACGCGACTCCGCCTTTGCCGAGCTCGTACCGCTGCTCGCCTACGACAACGACAACAACGCCTGCGAGCAGGAGGAACATCTCGTCCTCCCGACCGTGCACGTGCAGTGGCGATGCGGAGCCGGCGTGCGGCGTCGACTCCAGCATCATGAGCTGGCCCCCGGTGGCGGCGGAGTCCAGGAGCACCTTGACCGGGTGGCCACTGAGCCACTTCAGGCTCTGGTGGTCAGCGTCGTTGGCCACGTACGGCACTGTCATGGGTCCACCAGAGTCCGTGCGGCGCAGTCTGGACCGGCTGCCCGGACGCTGTCGAGGAAGACACATCTTGGACCCCGGCATCAACGGGACCGAGGCTCGCGTGCACGTACAGACCACATCCGCTCATCGGCATTATGAGGTCGACGCTCCTCCATCCAGAAGGCCGCTCTGTTCGACGGATGCTCACGCCCGTGATCGCACCCGCCCCC